>CAVKTQ010000001.1:0-37004 GCA_963659105.1 Firmicutes bacterium CAG:238
GTTTGGATATCATCGTGCAGAATTGCACGATATCATCACAAAGTGATATCATCGCCATAAGCGATATCATTCACTGCGTGAGGAAGGGGGAAGCTTTAATTAATTGTTTATACTTTTGCGACATAAAGGTATGTCGGGAATTCTCTCTTTTCGCTCGATACGCTTACGCCGCTTTCATACATCAAAGTGAGATTTTTTATATCTTCCTGACATACCGTTTCGCCTTTGACGATGACGGGCGAGCCGGGCGGATATGCCCATACGTTTTCAAGACTTACTCTGCCCGCCGATTTGTCGAAATCGACATATTCGCCGCTTAAAGTGCGCGTTTGATAGGGTTCAAACTCCTTTTGCGGCAATGACGGCAAAACCGTCGTCGTCAAACCGTTGCGAGAAACAAGCGTATCGTCGATTGCAAAAAGCGCGCTTTCGAGAGCGGAAAAATTATCTTTGGTATCCCCTGCGCCGCTCATTGCGATTGCGTAGTTTACGCTTGCCATTTCCAGTTCAATATCGTATGCGTTCCGCAAAACCTTTTTGAGTTCCACACCGCTTATTGCGCCGCCCGTGCATAGCACGACAAATTTCGACTTGTCGTAGGCAAAAACTCTCGAATCTTTTTTTGGTTGGAAAATCGCAAGTTTGTCGAGCCTTTCAAGCGACTTTTTGCACTCGTCGATGTTCTTGCTCCACTCTAAAAGTAATTTTTCGCCGTCGTTTTTGAGCATTCTCACGCATCCGTCGATGGATGCCATAAGGACGTAGGATGGCGAACTTGATTGGAATATCGCAAGGTTGCGGTCGAGTTCGGTTGTATCCACCCTGTCCGAGCAAACGCTCAAAAGCGCGGTTTGCGTGAGAGAGGGCAACGTCTTGTGCAAACTGTTCACCACTATGTCTGCGCCGAGACTTCTTGCGCTTTCGCCGAACTTTTTGCAAAGTCCTATATGCGCGCCGTGCGCCTCGTCGACAAACAAAATCGCGCCGTTTTTGCGGCATATATCCGCGATTGATTTTACGTCGCTGACAATACCCTCGTATGTGGGGGAAGTTATCACGACGAGTTTTATGTCGGGATTTTGCTCGAACGCTCTTTTTACATCACAAGGGAAAACCGAGCCGTAAAAGCCGTATTCCTCAAAATAGGACGGCATGACGTAGACGGGAATCAAGCCGAACACTTCAACCGCATTGTACACGGACTTGTGGCAGTTGCGAGCAATCAAAACCTTGTCGCCTGCGTTGCACACAGTGCGAATCGCAGCCAGCACACCTCCCGTACTGCCGTTCACCAAAAATCTTGCGTGCTTTACGCCGAACACCTCCGCCGCAAGTTTTTCGGATTGCAATAGGATTCCGTTTGCGTCGTTGAGATTGTCGAAGCCCTCTATTTCGGTTATGTCGATTTTTTGCGCGCCGTTTAGAAAATCGAAATCCGCGCGCTTATGCCCCGGCATATGGAAAGGCAGGATTTTGTTTTTGTCGTGTTCGCAAAGCAACTCGGCAAGGCTCGCCTCGTCGTGCTTTTTCGTATCGGAAGCGCAAAACTCTTTGCGAAATCCCGAAAATATACCTCTTTTTTCTGTCTTATCGTCTTTCATAATTCGATTATATCATCATAGATAAAAAATTGCTATGGAAATTATTTTATATATATGCTATAATGTGTGCGTTTGAAGAAAACGCAAACGCTTTGCAAAACGGCGCAACGAGGTCGGTATGAAACGAAAATTTACAATCCTGTCCGCAATATTGGTTGTAGCACTGACGGCGTGCTGTCTTTTTGCGTGCAACGATGAGGGCGATTTGCCTGCAAAAGTCGATTATCAATCGGACAATTCGTTTTTTGTCAAGACCACCGATTCCGAAACATCCCTCACGTTCGAGCCTATTCCCCGTGTACAGCGAAAGCGGATTGACCTACAAAAAAGTCGATTATCGCTTCGGCGTAGTCTTTTACGTCGGCACGGCAATCGAGCCTAAATATTACGAATATCTCGGCAACGCGCTCGCAAAGCAAGGTTATCTCGTCGTTATGCCCAAAGTTACGCTCAATATGACATACGCCTACTACAAGGCGCAAGAGGAAGCGTTTTCGACATATCCGAACGTAAAATTCTTTGTCGCGGGTCACTCGCAAGGAGGCGGAGCGGCGGTGCGCAGAGCAAGTGAGAATGCCGATACCGTCGCAGGCGCGATACTGCTTTCGCCGCTTTGTTACAGGCACAAACTTCTCGACGCAAACGGCAATCCCGTCAAAGACGAGGAAAGCGGCGTTGACAAATACATAGTCGACAACCTCAAAGACGTTGACGTCGCAACTTTGCTCATCGAAGCGGAGCAAGACCGCTTTTTGACCGATGAGATGAAATTAGACGCAAGGTCGAGGCTCAAAGAGGGTTATGCCCACAAAGTCATATCCCCTGCCGCTCATATGAGTTTCAGCACTATGGACAGCGACGAAATTCTCAAATCTTTCAACGGCGACGGCGACGGCATAACCGAAGCGCAAAAGCAATCCCAACGCAACAAAACGGTCGAATATATCCTCGATTTTGTGAAAAATTTGTCAAAATAAAACGCTAAAAAAAAACGATATAAAGCGTAAAAAAGACGCAAACTGCGTCTTTTTTGTTTGTTGTTTTATGTTGTGAGTTTCGATTTCGGGTGTGGCAACGCCCACCCGCAATTATCAATTATTCATTATTAATTATTAATTTCACCGTCAACGATCCACTCTCACGACGTCGATTCCCGTATCTCGCACATACGCTTCGTTGAGCAAAGAGTTCGGAACGCCGTCGATTTCGCTTTCGCTTCTCTGCGCGTTGGCAAGTTGCGCGATGTAGGACATAACCGCAACCAACATCATATTCGGGAAAGGAATCATCGTGCCGGTGTCTATCATCGAATAGCCCTCGAATCCGAGCCAAGCGACAAACACGAAAAAGGCAAATTTGCAATTCTTTTTCATACCCTTAAACACGATTCCGAAGCGGACGATATAGTAATAGACATAAGCGGCGATACCGACGATGCCCATACAGCCGAGCACTTGGAAAAACGTCGAGTGGAACCAGTACTGGCTCATATTTTCCGAGTGGAACTGACCGTCGCAAGTGCCGATAAAGCCCATACCTGCGCCGAAAATCGGATGCGCAACGAACTGTTCCCACGCCTCTTTATAGAGGTCGAATCTGCCCGACGTCAAGTCACCGTTTCCGCCTGTTTCGATTCTGTCCGCAAGGCTTGAAATAATGCCCTTAACAAGGTCGTGTTTGACAAGGCAAATAACAAGCGCGGCGAGGATTGCAACGCCCCATACCGACGCTTGCATTTTGCGATTTGGCGCTTTCCAAACGGAAAAAACAACGCCGACAACCGCCGCAATCGCGCCGAAAAGTATTCCGCCTCTCGACAAAGTCATGACGAGGCAGGCATATTGAAACAATGCCATAGCGATATACGCAAAGCCTCTTCTCGTCCTTGTGGACAAATACATCGCCATAGGTGCGGAAAAGAGCAGGAATGTTGCGATATTGTTGCGATTGCCCCAGCCTAAATCCCAATACCATTTCGACCAGTCTTGCGAACCGATGTCAAGACGGGATATATGCACGATCATCTCTATGCAGACGGCAAAGCCTATCCACATAACGACCTTTGCAAAATACTTTGCATAGTCTCTTTTTTCGTCGATTTTGACAAAGTTTACAAAGAGCAGATATACGGCAAGCACGCCTATGCCGAGCGCAATGACGGTGGGAAGCGCAGTGAGATAATTCTTTGCCGCGATAGTCCCCACGCCGCCGAGCAAGAGCGCGGCGCTGACAGCGATTTGCGGAAAAAACATTTTCCCGAGCATAAAACGCTGCTTGTCTTTGACTTTTGCAACGGTGTTTCTGACCACAAAAATCAAAATTGAAACGGCAAGCGGAATGAATGTCGGCCAAAGATAAACAAATCTGCTTACGTCGATGTATTGTTCGCCTTCAACTTTGAAAATCATAAGCATCGCGCCGAAAGCGTTGACCGAAAGCGGCAAAATGTCGTCCGAGAACACCAAAACGGCGCACGACACGAGGATGAGCGTGACAAAACCAAACGTTGCGTTTTGCCAAATCCACGCCGCCACGACTATTGCAAGAACAAGCAAAATATACCAATCGGTATACGCAAACTTGCGTATACCATCTTGCGTAAACAAAAATGCTCGTTTAAGTTTTTTTGAATCTTCTTTCATCAAATATTTGTGCGCAAAGAGCGAATTCAAACTCCGTATCGCACCGCCGAAAGGCATTTCCTTTTATTTTTTTACAAAAACCGCAGTTTTGCAAATTTTGCGTATTAGGCAAATATAATTGCCAAAATGCAACGACAGCGAACGATATTCACCGTTCGCCGCTCGCTTGTCAGTCGATATTTATGACGATTTTGCTGTATTGATAGGGGTATTTGACGCAGTTTTCGACAACTTGCGGCACTTCCTCGAAGTTTGCCGCCGCGCTGATGATTCCGTCCGTCTTGACAACCTTGTTGGCAAGCAGGTTGATTGCCGACGACATACAGCCGTCGCCGTTGCATATACCCTTGATTTTGAGTTGCTTTTTGAGAATGGGATATGCGTCGATTGCGTGTTTTGCGCGCGTTGCGTAGCCTGCGATAACGACGTCGCCTTCGTTTTTTACAAGACGAATCGCCGAATTGATGTCCACGCTTTCGCCTGCGAAAATCGCCGCTTCGCTCATTCTGCCGCCCGTGATTTCTTCCACTCTGCGTTCGAGGTTGTCGTAGGTGGGATTGAGAGTATAGCACACGCCCCATTTTTGAGCAAGGGCGAGTTTTTCGGAATCGAGGTCGATGAGAATGGGCACGAACTGATAATAACTTGCGATTTGCGAAATTATAAGCCCGAGCGTACTTGCGCCCAACACCACGATATAATCGCCTTTTTCGAGGTCGAGAGCCTCAAAAACGTTGTCGCCCATCGCGATGTACTCGGCAAAGAGCGCTTCTTCGTCGCTTACGCCGTCGGGAAGAGCGAACACGTTTTCGTACGGAACGCATACGAAATCTCTAAGCAAGCCGTCGATGTCCACGCCCATGGTTTTGACCACTTCCACGCCGTGCTGCCTATCTTTGACGTAGGGGCTGACAACCACTCGCGCGCCGAGTTTCAGACCGCTGTCCTCGTCGGATTCCGAAACATAAGCGACCGCCGAGTGACCGGGGGTAACCGCAACGTTTTTCGAGAGCGCGGCAAAACTTGACATATCCTGTGAGGATACGGCGACTTTGGACAATTTGAGTTTGACTTGTCCTTCTTCTCTGGCGTTTGCGTTCTCGACAAGAACGACGCCTTCATCTTTGTTTATATGCCATTGTTTCATAACTTATATTATTGTAACATATCACTCGTTTTATTGCAATGCAAATAATCTAATCTTCCGTCTTCTACAAAAGTGTAGTGCGTGTACTCTAAATAAAACTTCCCCATTCTCACCTAAATGATATCGCCTATGGCGATGATATCACGTTGTGATGATATCGTGCAACCCTGCACGATGATATCCAAACTTCGTTTGGGTTAAGGAATATTCAAATCTTCCGCAACCCACACGCAGTGTGGATATCATCCGATTTATGTGAGGATTTCAACCGAGTTGTGCGAGGATATCATCCACGCAGTGGATATCATTGTGCCAACGGCACTCTGCCTTGCGGCTACAATTCCGTCTTCGAAATTGCAAATACCGTTAATAAGTACGCCTTGAATGAGTTTTTGCAATTCGCTTGCGCTTTATTTAGCAAGAACCCTAACATAGCCGTTGCGACCGTCGGGTTTTTCTTGCGAAATCGACCACTTTTCACGCGCAAGATCGTCGTCGACAAAGAAGTAGATATGCTTGTCTTTCCACATAGTTTCTATGCGACGATTCATAATTCCGCTTTCAAACACCATATCGAACACGTCCTTATGCGCGCCGACGTACACCGTGTCGCACTTATGCTCGATGATGAAGTCAACAAGGTCGTCTCGGAGCATAAACGCAAGTTGAGCGTCGCTGATGACAAAACCGCCGGCGCAGTCCTTGCACGGTTGAAGCATAAATTCGTCAAGCGGCAATCGCGTCTTTTTTCTTGTGAGTTCGACAAGTCCGAGCGCTGTGAAGCCGACGGTGGATGTTTTCATTCTGTCGCGTTTCAACGCCTCTTTGAGAGTTTCGAGAACGCGTTGACGATGTTCTTCCATCGTCATATCGATAAAGTCGATAATGACGATTCCGCTTATATTTCGTATGCGCAGTTGCAAGGCGATACATTCCGCCGCCGCGAGGTTTGTTTTGAAAACGGTATCTTCGAGGTGGCTCGTTCCCACAAACTTGCCCGTGTTTACGTCAATGACTGTCAACGCTTCCGTCTTGTCGATGACCAGATATGCGCCGTTTGACATAACGACTTTTCTGTCGCAAAGGTGGTTGATTTGCTCCGAAACGCCATAGCGTTTCATTATGTTGCGCTCGCCTTCGTAAAGCAGCACGGGTTTTCCGATATTGCCGTCGAGTTTTTGTTGAATCTGTTTGTCGTTCACCACCACTTCGTCTACGTCCTCGTGCATGGTTTCGCGCACGGCGCGTTCAAACAAACTCGCTTCTTCAAAGACCAACGTCGACGCCTTTGCGTTTGCAAAGTCTTTGCGGATTTGTTCCCAACGCTCTTTGAGGGTTTCCATCTCGTTTGCCAAATCCTCGTCGCTCGCTTTTTTTGCGGCGGTGCGGATGATAAAGCCCATACCCTCGGGACAAATCGACGAAACGTACTGTTCGAGATAATCGCGTCTTTTGCCGTCCTCGATTTTTCTCGACACGCCGACAAACGTCGACAGAGGAATCAACACGAGGAAGTATCCCGGGATCGTCACGTCCGTCGTGAGCCTTGCGCCCTTTTGGCCGAAAGGTTCTTTGACCGCTTGGCACATAATCACGTCGCCCTGCGACACGTTGAACAACTTGCCTTTGGGCATATCGCCGCCCTCGAGCCCTCTGCTGTCAACGAGCGAGTCGCCTGTGTACAAAAAGCCGTTGCGTTCCTCGCCGATATTGACGAAAGCCGCCTGCATACCGCATATGACGTTTTCGACCTTGCCCTTGTAGATGTTGCCTACGATACCTCTGAACTGTGCGCGCTCGACGGAAAAGTCCTCTAATTTTCCGTTTTCGACTATAGCCGCGCGCGTACAATACGGCGTGTAGTCGAGGATGAGTTGTTTCATTGCTATATATTCCTAAAAAATGTGATCTTTTCAGAGCGCAAAAACGCAAAAACGAACTATGCCCGAATTTGACAAGTCCGTTTCTTATTTTTGCAAATATTCGTCCACGTCGACGAGTTTGCCGTCAAAATCGACGTATTGCGCGATTTTTTCTATATCGCAGAGTTTCAAGTCCGCACCGAGTGCGGAATTGAGTTTTTCGAGGATTCTGTCGGGGCGAAGGTTGACGCTTCCCGACGCAAGACGAGCGACCAACTTACCGTCTTTTTCGAAGAACGAATATATCTTGTCCGCAACGTTTTCGGTGACGATTTCGCCTTTCTTTTGATAACTTATCTCGAATTTGCCGTCAACGTCGATAGGTTTGTACGGCGTGTCGAACGCAAAGTCCGCGCACACGACTTTCGCTTGCAGATTGGGATTCTTTTCGGATACGAAAACCTTGCTTGCTTTGAGGTCGTCGGGCACTGAGGCGTTGAACTTTTCAAGCACTTCTTCCTTTTGCATATCGCAATCGAGCGTAAGATATTCCGCCCTCGACGAAACGCCCAGAGAAAGCGGCGGCGAAAAATACATCAACGGATGCGGATTGAACCCTTGCGAATAGTTCACCACGATTTTACCTCTGCGAATAATCCTGTCCATATGCCTCAAAAGGTCGATGTGGGATATGAAGCATAGGCTGCCCGTTTTTTGGTATTTTAGCACTATCATATCGTACACCTGCCCAGTCTGTTTGCGCCGCAACCGTTGCAGCCTTCGCGGCAGTTTTTGGTGGTCACCGCCTGATACGCGAGTTCGCGCTGTCTAAGCAAATACGATTTGCTTACGCCCGAATCTATAAATTCCCACGGCAAAGTTTTCTCGAGCGGAATCGCGCCGTAGTAGTCTTCCATTTTAAGTCCGCAATCGGCAAACGCTTGTTGCCATACGTCCCACTTGAAATGCTCGCTCCACCCGTCAAATTTCGCGCCGAGTTCGTATGCGCGTTCGATGACGTAGGACTGCTTTTTATCTCCTCTTGCCAACGCCGCTTCGAGTACGGAAGTTTCTGCGCCGTGCCACGAGAACGTAACGCCTTTTATCTCGCGCAAAAGCCCTCTGAGGTAGTTTTGTTTGCGCTTCATCTCGTCCATGGAGATCTGCGCTTCCCATTGGAAAGGCGTGCAGGGCTTGGGAATAAACACCGCGCAACTTACGGATATGCTCAAGCCTCTTTTGGAGCGTTTTTGCCAGTACAGTTGTTTAAGGCGATTGCAAATTTCCGCAATGCCTCGAATATCCTCGTCCGTTTCGGTGGGAAGTCCCATCATAAAATAGAGTTTTATGCTGTCGTACCCAGCCTCGAAAGCAACGGAGATTTTGTCTATTTCTTCTTCTGTGACATTCTTGTTTATGACGTTGCGCAGTCTTTGCGTGCCTGCTTCGGGCGCAAAGGTGAGCGAACTTCTCCTCGAATTGTTTGCCATATCGGGTTTGAAACTGCTTATTCTCAAACTCGGAAGCGCGAGATTTATGCGCTTTTGTTTGCAGTATTCGCCAAGTTCGTTTTCGAGTTCTTCAAGCCCCGTATAGTCGCTCGTAGACAGCGAACAAAGGGATATTTCGTTAAAGCCGGTGCTGTCCACCATCTCTTTTGCGATTTGCGCGCAACGCTTTGCGCTACGCTCTCTTATGGGGCGATACCAAAATCCTGCCTGACAGAATCTGCAACCGCTTGCGCAACCGCGATAAAGTTCGAGCGTGGCTCTGTCGTGAACAGCCTCTATGTTCGCAACGAGCGGACGAGTGGGATATTCGGCGTTTTCAAAGTCTTGCACGACGGCTTTTACGACCTTTTCGCCCTCTTTATGCAACGACGGAACGTATGCGCCTTCCATACCCTTGACTTTTTCGAGAATTTCCGCTTTGGAAAGACCTTGTTCTCTGCCCTCGGCGACGACTTTGAGTATCGCAATATCCGCGTCCTCTCCCTCGCCAACGAGAATTATGTCGAAAAAGTCCGCAAACGGCTCGGGATTGACCGAGCAAGGTCCGCCTGCGAGCAAAATAGGATAGGAATCGTCACGGTCTTTGGCTCTGAACGGAATCTGCGCCAAATCCAGCATATACAAAACGTTGGTGTACAAAAGTTCGAATCCCACCGAAAAGCCTACGACGGTAAAATCTTTGAGCGGTTTTTTGGTTTCGAGCGATAAAAGCGGAATGTTGTTTTCTTTGAGTTTTTGCGCAAAATCGGGCGCAGGCGCATAGCAACGCTCTGCGACGTAACCGTCCGTTTTGTTGACGATGTCGTACAAAATCGCCACGCCGAGATTGCTCATACCGATTTCGTAAAGTTCGGGAAAACAAAAGACCATATCCCCCTTGCGCTTTTTGTTCATATCGGGGATATTCCACTCTCCACCCGCATATCTTGCAGGCTTTTCCACCTCGCCGAGCAAAGCGAAATATTTTTGTTTGTAATCTTGATTTTGCATCGCCGTATCGTAGTTATTTTATTAAGGCTCAAATAATGCTCTTAATATTTTTTTGGGGTGTGGGGCAACGCCCCGCCCGAAATTATTAATTATTCATTATTAATTATTAATTCATGCACAGCGCGGCTGCTCCGATTATACCAGCGTCGTTTTTGAGAGTTGCGGCAACCACTTTGACTTTTGGCGTATATTCCGCGCCGTACTTGTTTCTCGAGACGTATCTTTGCAAAGGCTTGATGATGTTGTCGCCTTGATTGGAGATTCCGCCGCCGATGATTATGACTTCGGGCGCAAAGATGTTGGCGTAGTTGACAAGACCTATGCCGACGTACTTGATGTAGCGTTTGACAACCGCAATCGCCACTTTATCTCCCTCTTTTGCGCAATCAAACACGATTTTGCCGCTGTTGCCGTTTTCCTCTACCTCTTTTGCAAGCAAACTGTCGGGGTGCTTTTCGCAAGCGGATTGAATCTGATTCATAAGCGCGGTTGCCGAAGCGTACGCTTCGTAGCAACCCTTCTTTCCGCAGCCGCAAGTCGCGCCGCCGAGATTTATCGTTATATGTCCGCCTTCCGCACCTGCCGAGCGATTGCCTGTAATAAGTCTGCCGTCGGCGATTATGCCCGTGCCTACGCCCGTGCCGAGCGTAACCATAACGGAATTTTTCGCGCCCTCACCCGCGCCGAAAAGCGTTTCGCCGAGTGCGGCGCAGTTTGCGTCGTTTGAAAGTTTTACGTTCTTAATCTGCGTTTTTTCGGCAATCATTTTTGCCATAGGCGTGTTGCGAAAATTGATGTTGCACGCATAGCGCACAATGCCTTTTTCGTCGTAAATAGACCCGGGGCAGCCTATGCCGACGCCCTCGATTTCCTCTTTGCAATCCTTTGTCAAATCTTCGATGAGATTTGCGATGTCCTGCACGATGAGATAATCCTCTTTTCCGGGGGATGTAACCACGACTTTTCTTGCGAGAATATTGCCCTTTTCGTCGACGATGCCGCCCTTTATGGTCATACCGCCGATGTCGATGCCAACGTATTTCATAAAAACGCCTCGATATTTATTATTATGTATTTTATTATATAGTTATATAAAAGTCAAGAAAACGAAAATCGGAATCGTTTGAAGGGGCTATGCAATCGTAAATTCCAATACGTTTTCGCCCTGTTGCAACTCAAGAACGCAATATCCGCTTTCGTCCGCCGCAACAGTCTCATTGTTGAAGACGACGTTTTGACCTTTGATTATCAGTTGACCGCCGTCGAGATCGGTTGTGACGACAACCATTTGTCTGTTGTCGTCCAAACGAGCGGCAACGACTGTGATTTTCTTGTTTTCCGAGGGTTCGATTGTTTGACAAAAATCCCTAAGATAGGAAAAATCGGGCTTGACGGAATAAGTCGCATATCCGTCGGACGTGGGATTTATGCCCGTCACATACTTCGAAATGACCGAGAGAGTGCCGCCCGACCAAGCGTGATTTTTTGTTCCGACGTTTTTGTCCCACGATTCCCAAAGAGTGGTATAGTCGTCGCCTATCATATCCGAATATCTTTCTTTTGCTCTTGTCAAAGCGAGGTCAACCCTACCCAAAGCGCACAACGCTTCCTCCACATATTTTTCCATATACGGAGAACTGTTCCTTTTTGAAAACAGCATTTGCGCCAATTCCTCGGATTTTGTTTCGTCGTACAAACCCGACAAAACCGCTATCGCGTTGCCTCTGTCGTCGGCTTTCTTTCCGCTCTTGTATCCGTCCGACGAATAGAATCGCGCAAACGCCGTTTTTATGGAAGCCGATCTGTCCTTGCAAAAGGCAGCGAACTCTTGCTCGCCGAGAGCGGTTGCAAGCGGCTCGATTTTCGTCAAGGCATAATAGTACCATGCGTTTTCAAGCACCGTCATATCGACGTTGCTGCCCCAATCTCCCCAATCCCAAGAGCCTTTTCTATGGACGATAAGTCCGTCTTCCATATTCCAAAGTTTGAGATAGCCTTTTGCCATGGAGAGGATTATCGGCTCAACCGACGTATCGCCCGTGTATCTGACATAATCTGTGCAACCGACCAAAAAAGCGAGGTTCTGCACGGGCAGTTCGTATGCCTCTACGCCGTCGGGAACGACGGTTTGAATCACTCCGTCCGCATGCGTCCAGCCGTATGTGGACAAAATCGCCTTTTTGAACAGCGCCGCACTTGAGGGCGACGTCGAATAGTAACTCATTTCGCTTTCGATAACCGCGTCGCCGATCCACTGCGCGCGCTCTCTGTCGGGACAATCCATATATGTGTCGCGCATGGTTATGAGCAGCGTGTTGATCGATTTTTGCCAAAGCGTGTTCAACGCCTCGTCCGAGCAGGAAAAATCGTCATAGAGCGCGTCCGTTCTGTATCCCGTTCGCCTGTACCCAACGCTTTTGAGAGTGATTCCCTTGTCGAAAGTCACGATGAGAGTTTCGCCGCTCAGCCATGCAAAATCGGTAAATTCGTTTTCGCCTTTGACGGCGGTATATTTGTTTTTGTAATTAAGTTTGCGATTTTCGGTGTAATAGGTGATTTTTCTGCCGTCCTTGTCCGAAACGAATTCGAAATACGGACAGAACTGCGTATTTATGCCCAAATCGAAACGCAAAGTCGTTCTCTTAGAAAAAGTTTTGTTTTGTTCGATTTCAAATTCGACAACGTCGTCCGCATACTTCAAGGGCAGCGGATTGAGAAAACTTTTGCCGAAGCATTTGCTTTCCTCTTGCGAAAGGACGACGACGTTGCTCCAATCGTCCGTTGGATAATCGGGATTCCAAAACTCAAAATAATTTTCGCCGCGGATGTCGCTTCCCCTCTCGCTCAAACGGAAATTCAAGTTGTTGAAAAAGCCCGTGAACGCATTGTATTCGTAGGCAAATTTTTTTCCTTTCCAATCTGCGTCGGTGCAGAAGTCCTTATCGCCGATTTTGCCCTGAATCAGCAGTCCGCCGCGTCCCGAATCTTTGTGCGAATAGCCGTCGTCGCCCAAGTGCCGCACGAGAACGGCTATGCGATTGTTGCCTTTTTTGAACAAGTTGTCGACTTTGACGCTGTCATAGTAGCCGTCCGTCGGGGTGATTCCTCTTTTCAACGAGCCTTCCCAAACGACTTCCTCGCCGTTGACCCACAGCCAGTAATATGTGTCGCAAGTGATGTCAAAGGACGCGTCGGGTTCGTCGTTTTCGAGATATACGTCCTTGACAAACGCCGCCCAAACGGCAGTTCCGTCCTCGTCTATCCAAACGTACGGACTTGTGAACTCCTCTCGAAATTCGAGATATTCTCTGTCCGTTGCGTACACCGTTTTGTCGTGTACGTTGAATGCTCCCACGCCAAACTTCGAGCAGGCGTAAAGACTTAAACCGAGAATGGTTCCCACAATCGCCGTGACCACGACGACTATGATGATGATTTTTGCTTTTTTGCTTAATTTGCGATGAGCGCGCGCCATAAAATTCCCCCGCGACAACGGAATTCAAAACGCGCATATGTTGCCGTTTTTGCTCCGAAAGTGCCGTACAAATACATTATAAACCACCCCGATAAGTTGTCAAGAAAATCTTATTTCTGCGCACGCTTGCGTGGAATTGTTCTTTTGGGCAGTGATATTACGCATAGCGCAAGTGATATTGGGACGTTGCCGCAGTTGCGGAAAATTAAATATTCCACAACCCAAACGAAGTTTGGATATCATCGTGCAAAAATGCACGATATCATCACGACGTGATATCATCGCCGCAGGCGATATCATTAATAGCGTAATATGGGGAAAGGTTAATTTTTGTTGTTTTGCAGCGCTTTGCCTATCATCGCAGTAAGTTTATTTTTTACTGCGATATCTTTCAAATCCTGCTCGGATAGGGTGCGAAGTATCTTTCCGTCCTCGCCGACGACATCGAACGTGGTTTTGCTTTGTCTGCCGACGTAATGGAACAATCTGAGTACGGGCGTATCGCAAGATATTTCCACGCGTTTGAGTTCTACGCCCAAAGAATAGTTTTTGCACGCCACGTCAAGCACGCTCGAATAGGTTTCGTCCTTACTTGCGAACGTCGCGCCGTAAAAGAGGAACACCGCCATTATGCCGAACGTGAAATTGAGTCCGAAAAAGAATGAACCGACGAAAAGTCCCAAAAACAAAAAAGAGCAAACTATGCCTGCAATCTGCAACCCCTTGACCGCCTTGACCTTGTTTTTGCAAAATCCGAGAACCACCCTCGAACCGTCGAGAGGATACACGGGCAATAGATTGAACAAGCCGAGCGACAGATTTGCGTAAAGGAAGGAAATCGTATAAGGGTACGCCGACGGGAACAGCCACCAAAGACCGAGCGTGACGAGCGCAAGCAAAAGATTGCACAAAGGTCCTGCAAGACCTATAAGCACGCTCGACGTTTTGTCGAAGTTTTCGCCTGCGCTCATCATTGCCCCGTACGGCAAAAGCGTCATTTGTTTTACGACGTATCCTCTTGCCCTCGCCATAAGCGCGTGCGCGCTTTCGTGAAAGAGCAAAGCAAGCATAGTCCATACGAAATCAAGCGCGTGTCCGAACGCAATGAGCGCAAGGGCAAGCGCGAAAAAAAGAGGATTAACCTTGAATTTCATAAGGATAACCTCTTGTTTTGTCAAATGGAAGAAATTATGCTTGAAATGCCCGACAACGTTTCCACGATGGAAGTCGCTCTGAAAATGTTTGCAAACAAGAAGCCGAGCGACACGAAAACGCCGATTGCCACGGGTATGATTGCAACGTCGAGAGCGTCCAGAACGCCTTTCTTTTTGCGCTTTTTGTTGACGCGATTTTCAACGAAATTGTTTTGAGAGATTTCTACGTCGAGTTTTTTGCTTTCATCAAATTCCATATTTGCCACCTCGCATTTACCATATTCTTGCAAGGTGCAAAATATAACTTTTTTCAAAAAACTTGCGCCGCGTTTTCAGTATCTCGGCATATCGAGCGTGGTTTGAAATTGCTTCACCCTCGTTGCGTTTGCCTCTATCGTGATTTTGTACACCCCTCTTTCGTTTTGCGCGACGTCGATTTTGGCGCGACCGTCAAGCGAAAAATAATCGCCCAGCACGTTGTTCAAGTCGTTTTCGAGCGCGGTTGAAAAGCCTTCTTTTATGCCCACTTTGTCGCGCGTGAGCATATCTCTCATTCTGCTTGCAATCTGTTTGGACGCTTTCATCTGAACCACCTCAATCGCCTTTTTGGCGCAATATCCACGAAAACTTTGCTGTTTTGCGCCACGTTTTTGGCAAGCACGTCGTATGCGCGGTTGGATATTGCGTGTTGCGGAATCGTGCCGAGTTGCTGATACAACGTTATCATATCGTCGTCGGGAATCACGCCTATCGCCGCAACGTGAAGAAGGGAACTTATCTCGCTTGCGCCGAGCATTTCGCCCCTTGCAATCATATCCGCGCGCACCCTGTTTACCACGAGCGAAATGTCTTTCAGTCGATAACTTGCAAGCAGACTTATCACTTTGTCCGCGTCTCTGATTGCCGAAGCGGACGGCGTTGTAACCACGAGCGCTTCCTCGCACGCCGAAACCGCCCTATGGAAGCCGTGTTCTATGCCAGCAGGACAATCGACAAACACGAAATCGAACTCGCTCAAACTGTCCACTACCCCTCGAAACGCTTGCGCCGTGATTGCGTTGCAATCTCTCGACGACGGAAGAATTTTCATCGGACTTTCCGCGTCGCTTACAAGGGCTTGAAACGTCCTGCACCGCCCTTGCAACACGTCGCTTATGTCGTACACCACCCGTCTTTCGATGCCCGTCACGACGTCGAGATTGTTGAGTCCGACGTCGCCGTCCACAAGCACGACGTTGAATCCCGACAAAGCCAGTTTTCTGCCGAGAGTTGCGGTTACGGTGGTTTTCCCGACGCCGCCCTTACCCGAAGTAACAACGATTTTTCTCATATTCCCATAATAAAAAACAGACGCCGCAAGAGGATGTCTGTTTCTGCCGATTTTGGATTTTCTTTGTCAAAAAAAGTTATGATTGCGGCAAACAAGTTGAGTTTGCCGCAATCATCCGAAACGTCACTCTGCCGTCGGACGCGTGTCGCCCTTGTTTATCGTGCCGTCCGTGCAAACGATGTCACACGGTGCTTGTGATTTATCCGTTTCCACGTTCTCATACCATTCTTCAATTGTACCAAGATATACAACGCTGTTGTACTCAGTCAAGCCGAATACTATTTTAACTGCTTTTGATAGTGTCAATTTTTCTGCATGCCCTGAATAAAGTTTGACCCAAGTCACAGTTTTTCCGTTGTATTTTTCGGGAATTTCCAACGATTTGAGCGGCACATTTATTTGCGACAGTCTGCAAGTGTTCTCATCGATATCCTCATAAACAAGCACTGACGTAGTCGGTTTAAGCGTTTTATAAGTGTCTTTATATTTTTCGGGGATACCAAGTTTTGTAGCATTGAAATTTTTGACAATAATTTGCACTGCGAGCGCGCCGTTGTACATGACGGACACAGTGATAACATTATCCTTTATTGCATACTCGTTCTCGGACATCAACTCATATATACTTTCGAGATATGCTTCAACATCGGTTTTTTCGTTATGCGAATAAGTTGTGTCGTACCCCGAACAGTCAACGACTTTTATGTCCTCTTCTTTACCTTCAATGAATAAATCATAATACATATTTCCTTCAAAAAATTTCGCTCCATAGTATCCTTCGGAAAGAATACATGAATACCCGTTGCGCGCCCATGTATACTCGTATGCAACCGTTCCGTCCGGACTACATGATTGCGCTGTAAAAATTTCTACGTCTTCCAATGCTTCCTTTACCTCGTCAAGAGTCATATCCGAACGCAAAGTTATTTTTGAATATTCCGAATATTCGTCATTGTCGCCTTTGTCATCGCACGCAACAAAAGTTGCAGACATAATGCAAATTAGCAAAATCACTATAAACACAATAAATCTTTTCATAATTTTCTCTCCTCATGTTTTATAAAAACATAAAATACAAAATGTATTCTACTTTTTTTATTGTAACATTCGTTTTCGAATATGTCAATTCCAAATCGAATATTTTACATACAATATGTCTATGCAATTCAAAGACAATCTCAAAGAATTAATGATAGAAAATGGTTTTACGCAGGAATCGCTTGCAAATGCAGTCGGCACAACGCAAGGCACGATAAGCAAATGGCTTTCCGGCGTTCAGGAACCAAGACTTTATCAACTTAAACAAATTTGCGCCGTGTTCAACTGCACAGCCGATTTTTTGATAGGAAACGACAACGCTCTCGATTGAGCGTTTTTACGTTTTTAACAATTTCTGATTAAAAAATATATCTTGTTCCGCACTATTAGAAGAGCCGCCCGAACGGGTGGCTCTGTAAGGAACGAAGTGACGGAATAGCGATTGTTACGCCTTGCGTCAATCGCGTCCAAAGTTTTTCGCCAAATAGTGCGCTTTAATACAATTTGACACCGAGCATATCGCTTAATAGATTCCGCTCCTCAAAGAATCTCGCGCCGCCTATGGCAATTGCGTTCTCGATGTCTTTGAGTGGCGTGACGGGAAGTTCGAGCGCTTGTTCGAGATAATCGATAAGTCCCGGAATGTGAAGCGAGCCGCCGGACACGAAAATGCCTTTGCGAAGTATCTCTGCAGAAAGTTCGGGCGGCGTTTGGTTGAGGACGGACATTATGACTTCTATGATGTCGTCCACAAGCGGAATCACGGCGTCGCGCATTTGCTCTGCGGTGACGTAGAGCGAGCGAGGCGAACCGTCCGCACTGCCTCCGCTGACGGCGTAACTGCCTTCGTCGTTGACATAGAAGGAAAGCGCGGATTTTTTGAGATTCTCGATTGTAAATTCGCCCACCTTTACGCCGTAATTCATATAAAGGCTGTCGATGATTGCGTTGTTGAACGCGTCGCCTGCGATATTGACCGAGCAACCCGTTGCAATGCCGTGATTGGTGACTGCGGATATTTCGGTTTTGCCGCCGCCGATGTCAACGAAAAGACCGCCTATGCTGTTTGTGTACGCAAGAAGGCTCAAACCCGATTCCACGAGCGTGACTTCCTTTATGCCCGCCTTTATGCAGCACTTTTCCACGGCACGTCTGTCCGAACCCGACGAGGATTCGCAAATGGACACGATGGCTTTGATTCTTGGCATAAAAATGCCTTCGGGGATAATCTTTTTGAGGAAGTAATGAAGAAGCATAGTCGCCATTTCTTCGTCTACGATTATGCCTTCCTTGATGGGCGCGATGACTCTTGCGCCGCCGAGCGAACCCGTCATAACGCTTTCCGCTCTGTACCCTGCGTCGCGGATTTCGAGGCGGTTGCGCGATTTGGTCGCAATGGCGATTGCAGGCTCGCGTAAAACGAGACCTATGCCCTTTTGATAGATGGTGATAAACTTGCTTCCGAGGTCAATCGATAGTTCTATTGTTGCCATTGATA
This sequence comes from Firmicutes bacterium CAG:238, assembly GCA_963659105.1. Classification (GTDB taxonomy): domain Bacteria; phylum Bacillota; class Clostridia; order Christensenellales; family CAG-917; genus CAG-475. The sequence continues at coordinate 18,249 of CAVKTQ010000001.1, forward strand.
ACTCCGACTCGAACGAGAATGTCGCCGAGTTTTTCTTTGGGCAGCCCCATTATGTTGGAGTAACTGCCGCTGTATTTTTCCACGATTCTTTTGTCTTGAATCCCGTATGCGCCCGCTTTGTCGAAAGGCTTGCAGTCGTCGATATACGCATAAATCTGCTCGTCGGTGAGGGTTTTGAAAGTGACGAGCGATTTGACGCAAGCCACGATCTTTTTGCTCTCGCACGTCACGCAAACGCCCGTATACACGGTGTGAGTGCGCCCGTTGAGTTGCTTTATCATATCGAAAGCGCGCGCTCTGTCGTGCGGTTTGCCGTACACTTTGCCGTCAAACACGACGATTGTGTCCGCCGCAACAACCGTGTCGCTTCTATGCTCTTTTGCGATATGTTCCGCTTTTGCCACTGCAAGTTTCTTGACGAGCAAAAACGGAAAACGGGATTTTATCTCGCTCTCGTCTATATCTGCCGGGATAACCTCGTATTTTACGCCCATATCCGCAAGAATTTCTTTGCGGCGAGGCGAGGACGAGGCGAGAATCACGTTATTTGAAAACTTGTTCATTTTGTGCCGATTTTGATTAGATTTTCTAATCATTCGCTCTTTTCGCTATGTATGTCCTCACAGAATTTCGAGGTTCTTGCCGTACGCCGCTTTGAACTCTGCCGCCGCGCCCATAGCGTCCTTGACTTCGAGGGTGCAGTCGCCGCCGTTTTCGCACTCGGTTTTGACGATTACGCTGTCGCCGAGAACGTCGCAGTTGATGCCCGTGACGACGCCGCTTTGGCTTCTGTCGAAACTCTCTGCGATACGCAATATCACGCTGAGTTTTCTGATTGCGTCAACGTCCTCTTGCGTGAGCATATCCTTGTACTTGATGATTTCGTCGCGAGCGTTTTCGGCTTTTCTGTGGCCTGCCGCAACAAACGCCGCCACGACGATGTCCTTGTGCGGCACGCCGTAGAGGTTGCTGTTGAGAATGATGTACGCCGAGTGCAGTTGATGGTTGTAGAACTTGATTCTCATACCGCTGTCGTGCAAAAGCGCGGCGATTTTAAGCACTCTGACGTAAACTCTGGGCATCTTGTGAAGCACTTTGAGTTGCTTGAAAAGTTGTATGGAGAGGTTGTAGACGTGTTCGGCGTGCGCAATGTTGAGGTCGTGGTACTTCATTTGCGTGTAGATCGAGTGACCAAGCACGTCCGAAAGCGGTCTTTCGTTGACGCCGGGAACGGCATAACGGAACATCGCGCCCTCTCTCAAGCCGCAACCGCTGATTGTGATTTTCGAGAACTCGAAGCGAGAAAGCACGGCTTTCATCACGGCAAGCGCGCTCGGGAATATATCCGCGCGACCGCTCGAAAGTCCCTTTATCTTCATAGTGCTGTTGAGGTCGAGTTTCTTTATTGTGTTGTAGATACCCTCGAACTCCGAGACGGGCAACTCGTAGTTGTGCGTCATATTGAAGGGATATTTCTTGATAAGTCTGCTGATTCTGCCGAGATTTCTGAAACTTCCGCCCACGCCGACGAACGCCGTATCCGGTTCAACGCTGTCAAGCCAATTGATTTTTTCGAGTTGTTCGCCGATGAAGTCCTCGATTTTCTTTGCTCTTTCCTGCGGTGTGGAGCTGTCGTTTTTGAACAAATCCGTGAGCGTAACCGCGCCGAAAGGCAATGTTTCGAAGTGGACGAGATTTCTTCTGTTGTAATAAATGAGGTTGGTCGAGCCGCCGCCCATTTCCATAATCAAGCCTTTGGGGATGTCCATAGAGTTGATTACGCCCTGATAGACGAGCATAGCCTGCTCTTCGGGGGAAAGCACCTTGATTTTGATGCCGCAAGTCATTGCGACTTCGTCGAGGAAACTCTTTTGGTTTTTGGCGCGTCTGACCGCCGCCGTAGCGTACGCAAAGATTTTGTCAACCTTGTTTGCGTCGCAGAGACGACGGAACATAGTTAGCGTTTTTATCGTCTGCGCAATGCGCTGCGGCTTGATGAAGCCGTCCCAGTCCATATCTTGTCCGAGACGCACTGTTTCTTTGAGTTCGTCGAAAACCACAAAGTAGCCTCCGTCCAGAACGTTGACCAGCACGAGTCTTGCAGAGTTTGAGCCAATGTCGATAATCGCTATTTTTTCCATATAATTCTCCTAACGGCTTTCGCCGTGTCCTTTTGAGGACGATTGTTCAATTCTTTTTTTTTCGAATTTTCCGCTTATCAAATCTTCGATTTCAATCGAATCCGGTACGCTTTATTTGCCGAGATTTGCACTTTGCAAACCGATTATTTTTCTTTGTGCGTTTCCAAAATACACTTGGACGGGCATTTCGAGGCGCAGATTCCGCAACCCGTACACTTCGTGTAGTCGATGACCGCAAGGTTGTTTTGGATTGTTATCGCGCCGCTCGGGCACACTTTTGCGCAAAGTCCGCAGCCGAGGCAGCCCACCGTACACACCGCGCGCACTTCCTTTGCGCCACGCAGACAGTTGGAGCATGCGATGTAATATTTTGCGGTTGCAGGCACTCTCTTGACGATGTTTTTGGGACAAGCGGTGATGCATCTTCCGCACGCAACGCACTTTTCCCTATTCACTTCCGCATAGCCGTCGTCGCCCACTTTCATTGCGCTGAACGGGCATGCGTCCACGCACGAACCCATACCGAGACAGCCCCATTTGCACTGTTTTCTGCCGCCGCCGAGAAGTTCCATACTTCTGCAGTTGCCGTAGCCCATATATTCGTACTTGTCAAAGGCGTTTTTTCCGCCTCTGCAAGCGACGACTATCATAGTTTCTTCGGCGTCTATGCTTTGTCCCATAATGTCCGCAATGGCTTTTTTGTTTTCCGCAGACGTAGCGGCGCAAGAGTTGATGTCCGCCTTGCCTTCGACGACCGCTTTTGCAAAAGCGTCGCAACCTGCATAGCCGCAACCGCCGCAGTTTGCGCCCGAAAGTTTTTCACGCACCTGATTTATGCGCTCGTCCTCGTGGACGGCGAGTTTTTTGCCGAGCACCGCAAGCGTAACGCCGAATACGAGCGCAAGCACGAGCAGCACCAGCGTAGAAAATAATATTGTCATCGGATCTACAGCCGAAATCAAATTTATCATATCACATCACCTCTCAGGGAAACACAAGGCTTACCGCGCCCGACGTTGAAATGAGTCCGCTGAACGCGACAAACGCCATACTAAGAATGCTTGCCGATATAAGCGTAATCGGGAAGCCTCTGAACGGCTTGGGAACGGCGTCCAAATCCATCTTTTCGCGCACGCCTGCAAGGAGCATAATCGCGATGAGAAATCCCACGCCGCTGAACGTGCCGTTGAGGAAGGATTGAAGAAGGCTTGCGCCGCTTGCAACGCCGTATGTGTCGATGTTGAGGATTGCAACGCCCAAAACGGCGCAGTTGGTCGTTATGAGCGGCAAGTACACGCCGAGCGCGCTGTAAAGAGCGGGCATATACTTTTTTAGCACCATCTCGATGAGTTGCACGAGCGCGGCGATGACGAGGATGAACGCAATGGTTTGCAAATACTCTACGCCGAGCGCGACGAGAACTTTTTGCACGCACCATGTTATGACGCTCGCAACGCCCATAACGAACGTGACCGCAAGTCCCATTCCGAGTGCCGTGTCGGTCTTTTTGGAAACGCCGAGGAAGGGGCATATGCCAAGGAACTGACTAAGCACGAAGTTGTTGACAAACATTGCTCCGATTATAAGCAAAAAGTATTCCATCATTCAGCCTCCCCTTCTTTTTGTTCGAGCGCGGATTTCGCGTTTTCGATATTCTGTGCGGCTCTTTCCGCTTCGAGTTGTTTCTTTTGTTGTTTTTTGTCGCTCACCCAATTGACAAGCGCCATAGCAAGGCCAAGCGTCAAGAATCCGCCGGCAGGAAGCACGAAGAACGCAAGCGAGTAATCTCTCGCCGCGCCGAGCGAAACGCCGAACGTGAGCGAACCGAGCGAGCCTGCGAATATCGTTCCGCTGCCTATCAATTCTCTCACGAATCCCAAGCAAGTGAGCGAGAGCGTAAAACCGAGACCCATTCCCAAGCCGTCGAGGATGCTGTCGCCGACTTTGTTGGAACTTGCAAACGCTTCCGCTCTTGCCAAAATGATGCAGTTGACGACGATGAGCGGCAAGTAAATGCCGAGCGCGCTATACAACGTGGGAATGAATTTTTTGAGTATCATTTCAAGCAAGGTGACAAACGTTGCGATGATGAGAACATACGCCGGAATACGCACTTTGTCGGGGATGACCTTTCTCAAAAGAGACACGAGAGCGTTTGAGCAGATGAGGATGAGCGTTGCCGCAAGCCCCATGCCCAAGCCGTTGAACGCGCTCGTGGTGATTGCAAGCGTCGGGCACATACCCAAGACAAGCCTGAACGTCGGGTTTTGCGCGAATATGCCGTTGGATACGATTTTCAGTTTGGAATTTCCTTTCATATCACGCCTCCTCGATATACGTTCTGAACGCATACACAGCCGCCGCCACCGCGTTGTGGTAGCCGGTAGAAGTGTACGTTGCCGAACTCACCGCGCTGACCTCGCCTTCTTCGAGTTCGGATTTATTTTTGACAAGTTCGAGTTTCTTTATGGTTTTTGCGTTCAAGCCGACGTATTTCGGTTTGTTCGCCTTTTCGACCTTATCGAAGTAACCTGCGGTTTCGCCTTGCTCGTAGACGGTGATTTCCTTGATTATGCCGTCCTTGTCGATAAACACGAGCAACTCTATCGAGCCGTCCTTTGCGCCGCCGCCCACCGCGTAGTAGCAGTAGCCGACGATTTCCTCGCCGTTTTTGGCGACGAAGCAGGATTCGATATAGTTGTTTTTGTCGTAGTCGTAAGAGGCGAGTTTCTCGTCCTTTACCGACGTTTGAGAGCCGAACTGCGCCGTGCATTTTTCCGCGATGACGCCGTCGGGATCGACGTAAGTCACCCAGTTGACGATGCCGAGCAAAAGTCCTGCCACAAGCGCGATTACGGTGAGCACGATAGTGCATTTGGCAACGTCGCCGAGCTTGAACTTCTTTTTGCCTTTCGGACTATCTTTCTCGACAAATTGAGTGCTTTCCGCTTTCTTTTCGGTTGCGGCGTTTTCGACAACGCTTTCGTTTTCGGCATTTTCGTTCGCCGTATTTTCGACCGCGCCGCTCTCATTTTCCGTTTGAGTTGTTTCCTCGTTTGAAACTGAGGCATTTTTCAACAATTCGTCAGTCATTTTTGCCTCCTTCCAAAGATTCTTTATTTTTGCTCTTGACGCGAGTTGCGACGTTGAGTTTTTTCGGCGCGCCGAACGCTCTCGGCATAATCTTGTCAAGGAGCGGAGTGAGAACGTTCATAATCAATATCGCAAAGGACACGCCCTCGTTCATTGTGCTGAACTTTCTGAATATAACCGTCAAGAATCCCAGTCCCACGCCGTAAATCACGACCGCGAGGCAGGATTTGGGGGACGTTGCGTAGTCGGTTGCCATAAAGAACGCGCCGAACATAAGACCGCCGCCGAGAAGGTACGTCCAAATGTATTCGCCCACATAACCGGTGTTTGCGAAGAAAATCGCCGTAAACACGACCACCGAGCCGATGTAGAGCGCGGGAATACGCCAGTCTATAACTCTGCGGATGAGCAGATATACGCCGCCGATGAGGATTGCGAGAGTGCTGACCTCGCCTGCACTGCCGCCTATTCTTCCCAAGAACATATCGAGCGCGTTGAGCCCTTGCGCGGGATTCGTGCCTGCCGAGATAGAACTCTTTACGCCTGCCATCGGAGTTGCGCTGGTTATTGCGCTTATGTCGATGTCGACCGCGTGCCCGAAGAACGAGAACAGATTTACGCCGTTATCCAGCGTAATGGGAGATACGAAACTCGTCATAACACCCGTCCAGCAAAGGAGCAGGAATATACGCGCGGTGATTGCAGGGTTTGCAAAGTTTTTGCCGATGCCGCCGAAAAGCATTTTGACGATGACAATCGCAAAGAATCCGCCGACAATGGGAACGTAAAACGGAACGACGGGCGGCAGGTTGAGCGAGAGTATCATACCCGTAACGACCGCCGACAAGTCGCCCACGCTTTGGAAACGCTTGCCTATCACGTTGAAAAGCCACTCCGCAAACACGCAAGTGCCGACGCACAGCACCATCATACAAAGCGGATAGAACCCGTACAGTAATACGCTTGCAATCGTCGCAGGAATGAGCGCAATGATGACGTCGAGCATCATCTTCCTCGTCGTAAACGTGGTGGATATATGCGGGGACGAAGAAACTATATACTTTGGCATATCACTTTATCCCCCTTGTTTTGATTTCTTTTTTCGCAAGGCGCATCGCTTGAACGAGCGGTCTCTTTGCAGGGCAAGAATACGAACACGCGCCGCATTCTATGCAGTTTAGCACGCCCATTTTGAAAGTTGTTTCGAAGTCGTCTTTTTCAACCGCTTTTTCGATTTCTCTGGGCACGAGTGACATCGGGCAGTTGATTATGCACTTGCCGCAACTTATGCAGGGCGTGGTCGGATTCATATTAAATTCCTTGTCCGTCATAAACAGCAGACAGGACGAACCCTTTGTGCAAGCAGGGGTCAGAGAGGATTGCGCAAATCCCATCATAGGACCGCCGCTTACGACTTTTCTCGTCGCTTCCTCGCTCTTGTTTCCTCTGCACACGTCGTAGATGTATTGATATTGCACGCCGTTGCGCACCCAGAAGTTGCCTCTCTTTTTCACGCCGCCGCCCGACACGGTCATAGCGCGCTTGTAGCAAGGCTCGCCCTCGTACACCGCTTTTGCGATCGAATACGCTGTATGCGCGTTGCAAACCACGCAACCGACCTTTGCGGGCAACTCACCCGTCGGCACGATTCTGTGCGTGGTGGCATAAATAAGTTGTTTTTCCGCCCCTTGCGGATATTTGGCTTTGAGCCTCATAACCGCCACGTTTTCGGGAACGATTTCGGCAAGGTGCTTGATTGCAAGCGGCTTGTTCGCCTCGATGCCGATGTATGCGCGGTCGATGTCGAGCGCGGTGAGCAAAAGTTCCACGCCCTTCAAAATCGTGTCCGCTTCTTCCATAAACAAGCGGTAGTCGCAAGTGATGTACGGTTCGCATTCCGCGCCGTTGATGATGAGCGTGTCGACCTTGTCCTTCGGCATAAGTTTGACGTGCGTCGGGAACGTCGCGCCGCCCATACCGACGATGCCTGCGTCCTTGACGCGTTTGATGATGTCGTCTTTGGTCGGATTTTTGAGGGGAGGAAGCGTGCGCTTTGTGTAAAGATAATCGTTTTCGATTTCGATGTGTTGCGCCTCGCCGCCGTTTGCCGTGGGAAGAGTGCAAATGCTCTTAACGATGCCCGAAACCGAGGAAAAAACATTTGCCGAAACAAAGCCGTTCGCCTCGCCGATCAACTGTCCTTCGTCAACGTGATCGCCGACGGCAACGACAGGCTTTGCCGGCGCGCCTATATGCTGCGACAAAGAGATGAAGACCCTCTCGGGAGTTGGAAACTGCTCCAGAGGCGCTTCCTTTGTAAACTTGTTCGCCGGCGGATGAATGCCTCGGCGAAAAGTCCTGAGTGGAATTGTCATAAACAAAAGTCCTTATAAAACAAGATTAACATAAGTATACATTAGAAAACATACAATGTAAATACCCCATTTTTGATTTTTTCATGAATTTTTAACCTCTTTTGCGATTTTGGGGATAAAAGAAACTATCGCCACAAGCACCAGAAATCCGCCGAACAACTTTTTGAGCAATTCGCCGTTCGCTTCCGTTGCAAAAAACGAGCAACCCACGCAAGCGATTATCGACGGAACAAGCATATAAACCAAGTTTTCTTTGCGCACCAAATCGTTCTTGATATGGACGAAAAGAGCGGCTGTTCCCGACGGCAAAAAGGCGATTAGATTCGCAAATTGCGCGGTGAGTTGCGCAACGTTCATAACAAGTACGAGTATAGGCAAAGTGAGCGTTCCGCCGCCCATTCCCATGCCTGCGAGTATGCCGCCTACAAGTCCTGCCGAAATAAAATATACAAATTGCATTTTCACCTCATATTGATACAAAACACATACTTTATCGCTTGAAAATTATCGATAAACCACTTTTTCAGTCAAAAATCATTTTGAAGCCTGCAAAAGTCATAAGTGCGTAAAAGAGGAACGACACGGCGTTTGCGGACATTTTTTTGAGCAGTAACGCGCCCATGATTCCGCCTATGGTTACGCCTATGACGGTGGGCAAAATCACGCTCGGCTCGTAGTTTCCTTTGAGCGCATACACGATAGAACTTACAAGGCACAGCGGCAGGATAACCGCGATTGCGGTTGCGTGCGCGCTCTTTTCGTCAAGTCCCCACACATACGTCAGACACGGCACGGCGAGCATGCCTCCCCCTGCCCCGAAAAGTCCGTTTATCGCGCCTATAAACAGCGAGGCAAGACACATCGCGATTTTGCGTTTTGAAGACGCGTTTTGCTTTGTCGGGTTATATTTGAAGAAGTTTTTTGCAACAATTCGATTGATATAGGTTTCGCTTTGCATACTTTTAGTTTTATTAATTTGCGAGAAAGTATGAATTTCGATTGCCAAAATATTGTTTTTGTATTAGGATAATAAAGCATATTGATTTATACGATGCGCGCATATATGCGTGAATGTGTAACTCAAAACATCAAAAGGGCGCAATTCCCCCGCAAAATAAATCTCTTTATAGGTTTGGTATGAACAAGAAGAAATTTGCAGTATTAGCACTAATGATGATCGCACTCGTCGTGCTTACTTCGGCAATGTTCGTCGCTTGCAACAAAGACGACGACAGCACGACGGACGACACCACAACGACAAGCGAAGCCACGAAAGGGCTTCTCATTTCCAACGGCGACTTCAAAGTTGTAGACACATCGGTCAAGACCTATCCCCGTACAATCACCAACTGGACAGGCGGCAAGACCTACTCGTCGGGCAACTATAAGGACGACGTCACCTCAGGCGCAATCAGCCTCGACAAAACGCTCTACGACGCAAACAAGAGCAGTTGGAACGATTCGGACGATTCTCTCTACAACGCTCTCGTCGCCGGCGGCAGATACGGCGATGACGACGACATCAAAAAAGCGCTTATGATTTATATGCCCGAAGCGTCGACAGAGGACGGCAAAACCGTTCACGGTCCGACCGCTTACGGCTACACGTCTTCCTCTTTCACCATTGCAAAAGGCGGCTATTACAAACTTTCCGTGGACGTTCTGACCAAGGACATCAAAGGCTCCGAAAACGGCACTCCCGGCGCGCGCATTTACGTCAGTTCCAACACTTATGCTGAATTTGAAGCAATCGACACTCAAGGCAAATGGGTCACCTATTCTGTGATTATCGAAGGTTCGCCCTCGTCCTCGTCCACTCTCACCGTTATGCTTGCGCTCGGCAAGTATTCCGCCTCCTACACGACGGGTCTTACCACGGGCTACGCGGTGTTTGACAACCTCACTTTGACAAAACTCGACAGCGGCGACGAATATGCGCAAGCAGTCGTCAACGAGAAAACAAACAACGAAAACGCAAAGACCACCGCAACCGCAACCCTCAAAGTGTCCAACGGACGCTTCGATTTCGGCACGACTTCTCTTTCGTCTTCGGCAACTCCCAACGGTTGGTCGCTCGTGACCGGCAACAGCGGCAGCAGCGATTCCGCTCCTTCCTCTTTGGGCTACAACGCAATCATCGACGTAAGCAAATTTGCCGACAACTACAGCAAATACTCCACAACCTATTATACTAAATCCGAAGCAGACCCCGACACGAAATCGTCTTACGTTCCTGCAGGCAGCCTCGAAGCAATCGCAAACCTGTCCAGCGACAACCGCATCCAAAAACTCCTCGACGGTTCGGTCGGCACAAACGTGTTTATGCTCTCTCAACAACTTATGACCGCGCAAGGCGTCAAGTCCTCTCGCAGCATAACCATTGAGAAGAACAAACTCTACGCGCTTTCTCTCAACGTCTACACCTACGGCGTACACGGCGCGGGCGCGTCCATAATCCTTTCGGGCAGCGACGGCAAAGACATCGTCATCAAGGGCATCTCGGCTTCGCCGTCCGACAACGTGTTTATCGGCAGCACCAAGATCGACTCCAACAGTTATGCGGCAGGCACCGATCAAGGCGTCACCACAGACGGCTGGAAGACCTACACCTTCTACATTCAAGGCAACCAATTCAAAGACTACAGTTACAATATGACCGTATGGCTCGGCACCGAAGGCACTTCGAGCAACACTGCGGTGGAATACACCAACTGGAACTCAGACAAGACCCAAACGACGTACAAGGCAAACGGCACGTTCTCTAACGGCTGGCTCTTTATGGACGAACTCAATCTCGAAGAGATTGCCCAAAGCGACATCCCCTCTACCCTCGTCAAAGACGCGAACGACAAGCAAACTCTCGACTTGACGGAAGCGGGCATGAGCGCATACGAAGGTCTCAAAGTCGACCTCACCACCACCAATATGGCGCCGTTTGACGGAATGCTCGCAAACACGACGGGCAAGTCCTCGCAAGAAGACATCGACGTCCTTGCAGACAGCGCCGGCATTCCGACGGGATGGGTGTCCAACTATGACTTCACGGCATCAACCGCTCCGCTTGTCAAAGGACTTGTGAGCGAAGGCGTGGTGGAACTCACAAAGGACGCACTCCCCTACGACACGGTTGACAAACACGCATACCAAATCAAAATAACAGCCGACAGCCGTTACGAAATCGAAACTCAAACCTTCACGATCGAAAAGAACAAATTCTATCGCATCTCGGTTTGGGTCAAGACAATCGACGTCAAAGAGACTAGCGGCGCATACGTCTATCTCGTCAAGAAAGGCGACTCCGTCAAGGACGATTCCGCTCTTGCGACGTTCTCTCAAATCAACACCAACTCCGCAGAGGACGGCTTCGATCCCTATCTCAACGATTGGTGCGAACTCACGACTCTCGTCAAAGGCAGCGAGAAAGAAGACGTGACCGTATCCTTGAAGTTTGCTCTCGGCAGCGGCGATCGCTGGTCTTCGAGCACTCTCACGAGCGGTTCTATGTTGGTTGCAAACGTCAACGGCTCGAGCATTTCTCAAACCGTGTACGACGGCACAAGCACAGGCACATACGTCAAGAGCGTCAACCTTGCTTCCTCTTCTTCGAGTTACACCTTCACCAACGGCGCTTTCGACGACTATGACACAACGGACGAAAACCTCGAAGACGGCAAGAGCCTCAACGAACAAAAAACCGCCGCAACGCCCTCCAACTGGACGTTCAGCGACAAGACTTTGAAACCCAACACGTCCGAATCCAACCTCGTCGCAGGCGTTGTCGCTTTGAACACGGACGACAACAAGTCCTTCAAGCACAGCGACCAAACGACGGCGGTGTTTCCCAACATCGATTCGTCCGTGTTCGATTCCTTCTACGGCGACTTCTATAACGTAAAAACCGACCTTTCAAGTTTGCCCGGCAAGAAGGCTCAACTTCTCGCAATCGGCTCGAACAACGGCACGACCGGTTATGCGGCAGGCTTCTCGTCAAACAGCGTTACGCTCTCGGCAAACAGTTACTATGCGCTCTCCGTCTATGCAAGAACGGTGGGCAACACAACGTTCTCCGTCTACCTCACGGGCGAGTCGTCCGTTGACAGCGAATCGGGCGCAAGCGCGTTTGTCGAAACAAAAACCGCTTCCGAATCGAAGTGGGAAAAATACACCTTCTATATCCGCACCGGTCAATCCGGCGTATCCGTCAAACTCAATCTCTGGCTCGGTCAGGACGCAACATACGGCAGCGTTGAAGGTAGCACGGAAGAACTCAGAGCGGAAAACGCAAAATCCAACGGAACCGTGTTCTTCGACAACGTGACCTACAACACCATTGACGAGGATGTCTACGAAAAGGCAGCGGCGTCGGAAATCGCAAACGAAACAATCAACAAACTTTCCTTCCTCACCGACAGTTTCGACTCGCTCTCCTCGACGGTCGAATCGAGAAAGAGCGTTGCGACGCCCAGCGGTTGGACAGGCACAGTGAGCGGCACGACAAGTTCCAAAGCAACAAAGAGCGGCATCGTTTATGCGGATCGCAACTTCTACGAAGTTGAAACCGTTGACGGCGTTGACTATGCTCGCATCCTCGGCGCAGACTACACCGTCGACAGCGACGAGGCAACTCCCACCGACGAAGAGGTTGCAGAGGCAAAGAAAGAATCGAGATTCGAAGGCAAATCCGACGAAGAAATCATCGCAACCCTCAAAGAAGAAAAGGTCGTTGCCTTGAAGAAAGCAAACTGGATTCCCGTCAGCGTTCTCGAAGCAAAGAGCGGCAAGCAAATGCTCGTCATCAACAACACCGAAAAGAGCGCGTACACTTACACGAGTTCCACGTTCACCCTCAAAGAGGCTTCCTTCTATGAGGTCAGCGTTTGGGTCAAGACCTACGGCATGTCAAATGACGACGACATCAGCGGCGCAAACGTCGAACTCTATCTCGGCTCTGCAAACGAATCCGACAAGCCCTTCTCCTTCTCCGCAATCAAGGCGGCGGACACGGAAGAATGGACAAAATACACCTTTGTCGTCAAGACTATGGACGACGACGTGACAAGCGTCACCCTCAAACTCTCGCTCGGTAAATTCACGTCCGAAACCGTTGACGGCACAACCACCGTCACAGGCATCACAAGCGGTTACGCAATGTTCGACGACGTGACAATCAAGCAAGTCGACGAAGCGGCATACGACAAAGCGGTCGCCGATTCCGCAACGGACAAGACCCTCCTCACTCGCCAAGTTTCCAACGAGACGTCGGGAACAAGCGATGACGAAGACAACGGCGACAACGAAACTCCCGACAGAACGTTCAACACCGAAGCGCTCTGGTGGATGGTTCCGACAATCGTCCTTGCAGTGCTCATCATCGTGGTCGTAATCGTCTACGTCGTGCGCAAGGTCAGAAAGCCGATTGCCAAGAAGAAAGAAAAGAAAGCGGCGTCTCCGATCGAAACGCCTTCTCTCGACGCAAAACACAACAAATACGACGAGAACAAGGAATGATTTGATTAAACGCAAAAACGCTCGCAAGCAAAACTTGCGAGCGTTTTTTTTAATTAATAATCAATAATGAATAATTAATTACTTTGCGCCGAATGCAAAACACAAAAATTAAAGTTTCCCCCTTCCTCACGTGTTTGGACTTCGGCGTTTACAAGGCAATCCGCCTCGTTCGCTTTGGCTACAACACATTCACTGGATGTGTTGTTTAACGCGTCGCGCCCAACCTCCGTTCAAATTTTCCGCTTGCGCACGAAGTGCGTTGCACCAAGCAGATAATTTGGCGAAATTGCGGCGTGAGGTTTTATCCGTGTTTGAACTGATAGCACAAATTCTCTGCGCGGTTAGAGATTGCGAGAACAAGTGCGGTTTTTGACAATCGCCCCAAAAGTTTTCGTTTCTATTTAGGGGATTCCCACGCTACGCTCTGAATGACGATGTGGGCGATTGACATTGCCGCAATGCCGTTTGAGCAATGGCTCGCCGCCTTGCGGCTCGTGTTCCGTCTGCGAATTTTCGCATTCCGTGTACGAGTAGTCTTCGAACAAGTTTTCGTTTCGGGCGTGGGGCAATGCCCCACCCGCAATTATTAATTATTAATTATTAATTATTAATTTCCAACATATTCTTAAATATGAACAACACCGCAAAATCTTTCGGCATAGTCACAAGTTTTTCAATCGTGACAAGGCTCGTTTCCTTTATCTTCAAAATGTGGATGTCACGCGCTCTCGGCGCGGAAGTCGTCGGGCTCTACCAGATTGCGTTGAGCGTTCTGCTTATGCTCTTTACAATCACCGCAGGCGCGCCGACCGTCCTTTCGAGGAAGATTGCCGAATCGAGCGGCAATCTCAAAAAGCAAAACTCGCTTTTGACTGCTTCCGTGATTATGGGGCTCGGCATATCTTCGGCGATTTGCGCCCTCTTTTACGGTTTGGGGTCGAGAATCTCGCCGCTGTTTTCAAATCCCGATTGCCTGCCCATATTTTTCATTATGTTGCCCACAATCCTCACATCCACGCTTTATGCGTCCCTTCGCAGTTGGTTTTGGGGCAGAAAAAAGTTTTTGGCGTTTTCGTCGACCGAACTCGTTGACGAGATTGTCAAAATCGCGCTTTCAATCGCATTTACGGGCGGTTTGATTTCCCGTCTTAACGGCGCGCAAAACATCGCGCTTGCAATGACGATTTCAGACCTTGCGTGCGTGCTTATACTTCTCGCGCTGTTCTTCGCAACGGGCGGAAGGCTTACAAAACCGAGCGGATTTAAGGAACTTACGTTGAAAACCATTCCCCTTTCGACAACACGCATAATCACATCGCTCGGTGCGTCGCTCACCGCCCTCATCCTTCCGAAAATGCTCGTAAAGGCAGGGCTTACGCTTGCCGAAGCCACGGCGCAGTACGGCAGGGTCGCAGGCATGGCGTTGCCGCTCATTATGGCTCCGGTGACGTTTATAGGCGCGCTGTCCGTTGTGCTTGTTCCCGACATTGCCGAATTGCGCGCGAAAGGCAATATGGACGCAGTGCGCGCGAAGATGTCAACTTCACTGCTCTTTTCCGTCATAATCGCAAGCCTGTTTTTTGCGATATATCTGCCCCTCGGTCAGAGCCTCGGGCAACTGCTTTTCAAGGACGGCGAGGCAGGCAAATTTGTGTCCTACTGCTCGCTTATGCTCTTTCCCATCGCCGCCGCTCAATCCACCACGCCCATGCTCAATTCGCTCGGAAAGGAGCGCATAACCCTGCTCGGCACGGTCGTAGGCGCAAGCGCGATGATACCTTGCGTTCTGCTTATGCCAAAGCACATAGGCATTTACGCAATGGCTCTGTCGACGGGGCTTTGCTTTTTGCTCATCGCAATCGTCAATCTCGCAGTCCTAAAAAAAGAGGTCGGTTCGTTTGCAAATCACAAGAAAAATCTTCCCCCGGTTTTGCTGTCCGTTCCGCTTGCCGTGACGGGGCTTTTCGGCGCAAAACTGCTTTGCAGATACGCAGACTACATCACGGCAATCGTGGTTGTCGGCGTATACATACTTTTCTTTTTCTTTCTCGTCATATCCGCGTTCAATGTGGTTGACGTGACAACCTGCGTCAAAATGTTTTCGCCCCAAAGGACAAACAAAACCGCAATGAAATCGGCAAATAAACGACATAAAATCCGCACGAAATCGTTGAGAAATCGATGCGAAAGGCACATAAAAAACGCTTGATAACATTCAAAAACGAATAAAAAAACGCCTTATAAGCAAACTATGCGTATGCTCAATTTGTTTATAAGGTGTTTGATTTTATACTTCGTATTGCTTGTTGCAATGCGCTTGATGGGCAAACGCCAACTCGGCGAATTGCAACCCTTCGAACTTGCGATAACTCTCGTCGCAAGCGACCTCGTTTGCATACCTATGGCGGACTCGTCAATCCCGATTTTGTACGGAATTATCCCCGTATTTTCGCTGTTTTTGGTGCATATCATCATCACGAAACTCGCGACAAAAAGCAAAAAATTCCGCAAATTCCTCAACGGCAAACCCATCATTATCATACAAAACGGCAACATCCTGCCCGACGTTATGAACGAACTAAACCTCAACATCGACGACGTTATGGAGGCGTTGCGCGGCGCAGGTTGCTTCAATCCGTCCGAAGTCGAGTATGCGATTTTGGAAACCAACGGAAATATGAGCGTCCTTCAAAAGTCGCAAAACAGACCTCTCTCGCCCTCCGACGTCGATATAAATCCGCCAAAAGCAGAGATTCCCGTGACCGTGATTATGGAGGGCGAATTTGTCGGCGAAAATCTTGCGACGCTCGATGGCGACATAAAAGAGGACGTGCTTAAATATCTTGACGATATAAAACTCAAACAGCAAGACATACTCGTGCTTCTCGTCGCGGGGCAAGACGTGTTCGTTCAGCCCTACGAGGGCGACTATATCACCTCGACTTTGCCGCAACAAGACGATTCGCAAGGAGGAAAAAACGGCAGTCTACAAGACAATCGGGGCGATTCGCAAGAGGTTAAAAATGCGTTTTTGTCCTATCGCAAAGGTGAGAAACAATGAAAAAAGTCGTGCTTGCAATCGTGATTTTGGCAGTCATCGTGACGGGCGGAATACTTGAAGATTTTTATATTCACAAGACGTTTTCCGCTTTGAACGAAAAACTTGCGTCCCTTGAAAACTCGATAATAAATCAAAGCGACGATTGCCTCGACAAGGCAAACGAGATTTTCGAGTGGTGGGAAAAGAAGCGTATGTATATGGAACTTTTTGCCTACTCGCCAGACGTGCGTTCCTTCTCGGTTGCGCTTGCCGAAACGCAAGGCTCGCTCGAATGCGAGGACTATCAGAACGCGCTTTCAAAGTGTCGCTCGCTTATCGTGATGGCGGACAACATCAAACGTCTGCTCGATTTCAATGCGGAAGACATAATCTGAAAATGCGGCGCAGAGAATGGGAAGAGCGAGTTAAACTCGCTCTTTTTGCCATTCTCGTTTTTACGATTTTGCATATTTGTGTTCTCGTATTTTTATATTCTCATATGCGCATATCTAAATATATGCATATTAGAATCGGTCTTTCAAATCGTAAATGTCGCCTGCGCCTATCATCAAGACAACGTCGTGGTATTTTGCATGCGACTTGACAAAATCGAGAGTTGATTGCTTATCTTTGACAAGATAAACGCCTCTTTTGCGATATTTGTCGAAAATCGCCGTTGCCAAAACGTCGCTTTCGACGCCGTTTGAAGGCACTTCGCGCGCGGCGTACGTCGGCATAATCGCAAGGGTTTTCACGCCGTTGTTTCTTGCGCCCAGCGCTCTTGCGAAATCGTCGAGATACGCCTTTGTGCGCGAGTATGTGTGCGGCTGAAAAACCACGAGCAGTTTGCCGAGTTTTGCGGCGCGAGATATGACCGATCGAATTTCGCTCGGATGATGCGCAAAGTCAAAATACACTTTCGTTTTTCCTACGTCGTGCGCGCGCTCGAATCTGCGCTTCACGCCTTTGTACTGTTGCAAGACACTTGCGCTTTTTTCAAAATCCAGTCCGCACGCACAAGCGGCGGCAAGCGCAAACGTTGCGTTCTCGAGATTGTATCGTCCGCCGTCTTGCAATTTGAGCGTTGACGTTTTTTTGCCGTCGCAAACAATTGCGCCGCTTTGATTGAGGAACGTATGTATCGTCTTCTGATTGTCGTTTTGCACGCACACGCAAAATCCGTCGCGCCTTTCGCCTTTGCAATCGCCAATCAAATCGAGATTGCTTTGCTCGACGATTTTGACTTTTGTTTTTTTTAGAAACGCGGCAAATGTTTCCTTCACGTTTTTCAGGCTGGCATAGCAATCTGGATGATCGCACTCTGCGTTCAGCACCGCAGCAACGTCGGGCGAAAGCGAAAGCAAATTGCGCTTGTACTCGCAAGCCTCGCAAACGAATATACAATCTTTCAAATCCGCAATACGCCTTGCGTTTGTATTGTTGACATAATTTGAAAAATCTATGCTCTCTCCGCCTATCATTGCCGCAAATTTTACGTCGTTTTCAAAAAGAATTTGAGCGAGCATTGCCGTTGTCGTAGTTTTGCCGTGCGTGCCTGCAATCGCCACGACCTTTCCGAACAGACGGGAAACTTCCGCAAGAAATTCGTGCCGCTCGTATGTCGGTATGCCCGTTTGTTTTGCAAACGTAAGTTCTTGATTATCCTTTGGAATCGCCGAAGAAAACACCACAAAATCCGACTTTTCAAGCAGAGAAAAGTCGGGAGTTTTGCTTATTTTCGCACCGTTTTTCATAAGTTCTTGGCACAAATCGTTGATTTTTGCGTCGCTTCCGCAGACCTCGATTCCGAAATCCGCCGCAAATTTGGCAAGAGCGTTTACCCCTACGCCGCCTACCCCCACGAAATAGCCCGTTTTTACCGCCGAGAAGTCCATATTTCATTATATGAAACAGCACTCGATTGCGCATACGTCTTTGAAAAAAGCAACACGGGCGCATTATTTGTCGTCACAATATTCATACATTTGTGCGATTAATGTGCTGTTTTGATACTATTTTGCGATTTTGTATTGTTATTTTCACCGCAGCGTGCTACAATAAGAAAAATCGCTGAGGTGAGGATATGAAAATTTCAGACGTCAGAATCAGATTAATAGACCAAGAAGCAGGCAAATTGAAAGCGGTTGCGTCACTTGTCATCGACGATTGTTTTGCCGTCCACGACATAAAGATAGTGTCGGGCGAAGGCGGCGCGTTTATCGCAATGCCGTCGAGAAAAACTCCCGACGGCGACTACAAGGACATCGTCCACCCCATCAACAGCGAGACGCGCGAACTTTTCAAAAACACGATTATCGAAGCGTACGAACTTGCGCTCTCGGAGCAGCAAAACTGAAAACAACGTTTGAGCCACGCAAACGCATACACAAAACACGCAAAAACCGTGCAAATAATCGTATAAACGTGCAAATACACACGAAAGTCATGTCGATATCATATGAAAATTTGCAAAATCTCCTGAAAAACTTTGCAGAAACGAGAAAATATCGTGTGAAAAACACGCAAATAACCGCATAAAAATCACAAAAAAACGCTCGCAATTTTACGAAAATCCGCTCAAATGCGGATGAGTTTTCAC
>CAVKTQ010000001.1:37014-51797 GCA_963659105.1 Firmicutes bacterium CAG:238
CTTTTGCAAAATGAATCATCTCAAATTTCGAGATTTTTTACATTGAAATCAGGCTGACAATTGCTCATCGAGCGAATCGTCTTTCGCCGGCGCAACGGCGATGTCGCGCCTGTACTCCCCTTTTGCGACTTCCTCTTTTTCAAATCGTTTGTTTTGGATTTTCGCCATGCCGTATGCCGAGAAGAAAAAGAACGCCGTGAGCGCAATCATCTCGCAAAACAGCAGACACACCGCAATTGCATAATCGTACTCTTTTGTCGGGAAAACCGCATTCCACAGTGCGTCCGCGCGGAAGATGGGATAGGCATACCAATTTATCACACTGCCGCGAATGAGCGAAAAGGCAAGGTACGCCATCGGGAAGAGCATGGCTGTAAACGCGACATCGCGCGCAGACTTGTAGCCGCCCGACGGCATCAAAAAATATATCGCCACCGTAAGGGGCGGCACGATGAAGTGATGATAGACGTTGACGACATTGTTGACAACGGCGTAACCGTCGCCCTTGTCAAACCACCTTATGCCGAAAACGGTTGAGCCGGCATACAAGAGCCCCGTGACAAAGATGTACAGGGTGATGCAGGTTGCGACGGTACGATTTTGGCAAAAACGCAAAAGTTTCTCGTTTTTTGCAAACTTTGCAATCGCCCACAAAACAAACCACACCGACACAAACAAATTGGACAATATCGTGAAGTACGCAAGCCAGTTTGCGCCGTCGACCGTATTGCCTATTTTGTTTTCCTCAACAAGACGCGGCAAAATGGGGCGAATGATTGCCTCGTATGAGCAGCATATATGCAACACAAACAGCACGTCCGTGATTGCAAAAACCAGCAAACAGATGTAAAGCCACTTTGAATCAAAAATCTTTTGTTTCATAATTTCTCCTCAACAAATATATGATAGCACAATCAAATTAAAAAATGAAGATATTTCTTATTTCCGTCTGATATGCGACGTCAAACGCTCGACACCGAAGCGATTTGCATACTTTGTTTTGCAAAAAACATTCTCTTTTTTCGCACATATCTTCAGATTGTGATCGCGCATAATTTTTGCAAAGATATGCGCATATCCGCACATATGCATATGTTTTCAATGTATGCGCATATGCGCGCTTCTGCATATGCTCAATCGAGATGTATGACAACAAACACTTTTGCATATGCACATATAAACGGATTTGAAAAACGACGTTTGCAAAATGTGCAAACGCCGTTTTGAATTTTTGTTTTGCATTTCACTTCCCTGCCGAACTTCGCCTCATAGACAAAAAGCAGTCAATGAATCGTTGTGCAACTTTACGCTTTTGAAGCGGAACTCGAATCAAAAGTTGCTTGGATGTTCGTCGAGGGCAAGCGTGCCGCCGGGATTGAGCGTGTTGTTGGGGTCGAAGTACGCTTTGAGCGCTTTGAACAATTTGAGTTGTTCGCTGCCGATCGAGCCTTCGAGGTACGGCGCAAAGAGTTTGCCGATGCCGTGATGGTGCGAAAGCGCAGCACCCGACTTCATAATCGCTTCCAAGATGGAACTGTGATACTTCTTGAACGCGTCGAGGTCGGTCGTCTTGATGATGAAGATGAAATAGAGGTTTGCGCCTTGCGGATAACTGTGCGAGATATGGCAAGTGCAGATTGCGTTCGGCCACGCTTTGACGACCTCTCTCACCTCGTCGTGAACTTTGGGCATATTGTCCCAGTTGACCGCACATTCGAGAGTGTCGATGATGATGCCGTAGTCCTGAATGGTGTCGCGAAGATACGGGTCGGAAAATCTGCCGTGTTCCCAAGAAGTGGTGACGTAGCCCGTGAGATAGAGTCCGTGATACTTTCTTGCAATCTTGCGGATGTTGCGATAGATGTTTCTTTGCAGTCCGCTTTCGCCGTCGCAGAAGCCGAGAAGCAAACATCTGGAATGTTGCTTGTATCCTTTTGCCGCAAGCAACGGTTCGAGCGGCGAGCCGATGATTCCGTACATATGCGACATCATATCCGTTTCCTCGGCGTCCGAAAGACGGAATGCGGACGGGTGTCCGAACTCGCCTTGCATAACCTCTCTCATAACCGCCATACCGTCTTCCCAAGTGGGGAACATAAACGAGAATTTTTTGTGTTTTTTGGAGAGATTGAACACTTTGAGGGTGACTTCGGTGAGGATGCCGAAGCAGCCTTCGCTACCCATCATAATTTGGTCTACGTCGGGACCCGTGGCCTTTCTCGGCGCGCCGTCCGACTTTATCGTGCCGATGGGCGTTGCATACTCTTGTTTGAGAACGATGTCCGCCGCGCAGCCGTAATATGTCGAATTTTGACCCGAGCCGCGAGTGACGACCCAGCCGCCTACGCAGGAATACTCGAAAGATTGCGGAAAATGTCCGCAAGTGTAACGTTTTGTCGTGCCGAAGTTTTCGGGCGCATGGTTGAGGATGTCCTCGAGTTGCGGTCCCGTGATGCCGGGTTGCACGGTGATGGTTTGATTGACTTCGTTGAACGCAAGGACTTTGTTGAAGTTTTTGCTAATATCAATCATAATGTTGGGGCTTACCATTGCCTCCGTGCCGCGCGTGACGGAGGAGCCGCCTGCGTGGACGTACACTTTTATACCGTTGTTGTCGGCGTATTTGATGAGGTTTTCGATTTGAGTTTTGTCGGTGGGATAGACGACAATGTCCGGCACGTTTTCGACGATACCCTTTCTCAATCTCATGATGTCGATCATCGTTTTGCCGTATGCGAGGCGCACTCTTTCAAAGTCGTCGGTGGTGGCGTTGTTCGGTCCGACGATGACGGTGATCGCCTCGATTTGCTCTTTTGTGAGCGCGCTTTCGACGTGTATATCAACGAGTTGTTCGCCCGTATCGACCATAGTTTTGAAGTCGTCGTCGGTGAGCGAGAATATACTCTTTATGAGTTTGTAAAGCCCCTCTTTGGGCGCTTTGTATTTTTGAGGATCGCCCCATTTCATAATGGAACGAAAGGATCTGGGATTTGGTGCGTCTTTGATCCACACGGGTTCGAATTCTTTGTAGGGTTTTGACATAGTTTTCCTCCAAAATGCGAGTTTATGTGACAATTTGCGTCATATAAAGTCGCGTTTTATTCATTTTTATATTTTCAAGTTATTTGTTGCCTTCCGCTTTCGAAGCGCGGAGAATTTGTTTCAAGTCGTCGTAAAGTCGCTTATTGTTGGGATAAATACGACGATAGATTCTGCTGTAAAGTTTGTGGTAGAGTTCATGCTCTTTCATATCGGGTTTGAACTCTGCCGAAACGTGCACCATATTCTTTGCCGCTTCCTCGAAGGACTTGTAAACTCCAAGCCCCGTAAAAGCGGTGATTGCCGCGCCGAGCGACGACGTTTCGTAAGTTTGGGCGCGGCGCACGGGTATGCCCATAATGTTGGAAGTGATTTGACATATCTCGTCGCTCTCGCTTCCGCCGCCCGACACGGATATAAATTTTACGTTGATTTTGGTCTTGCGCTGTATGGACAAAAGTCCGTCGTAAAGACCGTAGGCGATGCCCTCGATGATTGCTCTGTATATGTGTATTCTCGTGTGGCAATCCGCAAATCCGAGAATCGCGCCTCTTGCCGACGGGTGTTTGATACCCGGCGTCCAGTAAGGTTGAAGAATAAGCCCTTCGCAACCTGCAGGCACGTCTTTGAGGTGTCTATTCAAAAGTTCTTCCGCAGATACGCCGAGTTCCTTTGCTTCTTTAACTTCCTTGTGCGCAAACTCGTTTTTGAACCACGAAATCATCCAGTAGCCGCGATAAATCTCGATTTCGGGATTATACTTGCCGGGCAGCACCGCCGGATAGGTGGGAACGAACGGCTCGGTTTCGATATACTTGTCCGTCGTCATCTGCACCGTTGCCGTCGTGCCGAGCGAAAGGGACGCTCCCGTGCTGTCCACGCAACCCGAGCCCAGCGTTTCGCAACCTTTGTCAGATCCAGAAGCGATGACGGGCGTACCCTCTTTTATGCCGAGGTCGCGGCTCGCCTCTTCGGTTATGTAACCGACTATCGTACCCGGTTCAATAAGTTCGCACATATCCTTTGCTTTGAGGTCGAATATGGGCGCGGTGATTGCCTTTGGCGATTGCCATGTCTTGTTTTTGTAATCGAACGGAATATGCCCGATTTGATTTGCGACGGAGTCCTTCATAACGCCGGTAAGACGGAAAGTTATCCACCCAGAAAACATCAAAAATTTGTGCATTTTTGCCCATACTTCGGGTTCGTACTCATGCACCCAGTTGCAAGCGGACGCCTTGCACTGCGCGGCGGCGAGGTCGTAGAGATTGAGCATGCGCAGCAAGGACTTGAAGCCTTTGCCGAATCTCGTTTTGTCAGCGTCCTTGACTTCTCTTTGGTCGAGCCAAAGAATGACGTCGCGCAAGGGTTTGCCGTCCTTGTCCACGATGACCGCCGTGTCGCGAATGGTGGTGACGGCAACGCCCTTTACGTCATCCCAAATGTCGGCGCATTGCTCTTTGAGCCCGTTTGTCGCCTCTTTGAGCCTGTCCCAGTAAAACTCGGGCGTCTGTTCCGCCCAACCGATGTCTTTTGAAAAATACGGTTCTTTGAAATGTACTTTCATTTTGCCGTACTCTTTGCCGTGCTTGTCGAAAAGCATGGCGCGCACGCTCTGCGTGCCGAAATCAATGGTTAAAACAAGTGGTTCTCTCATAATTTTTCCTTATCCTTCGCAATGCGGTTTCCCGTCCGCAAAGCGACTTTGTCCGTTGTCAATAAATGCTCGCCGTTGCGATAAGATTTACGTCCGTACCGCAAACGCCTTTTGCAATCACGTCGCCGCGCTTGACCTTGCTCGTGACGACGATTGCGTTTATCTGTTCCATAAGTTCGTCGATTTTCGCTTTGGGGATCTCGCCGTCCGTCCTCACGGGAAGCACGGGATATTCGTCAAACGTCGTTGCGACCGTCGAGCAAACCGAGCGCATGGGGCAAGTGGTTTCGCTCATCGCAAACGCCTCGCCGCGCTTACAGCCGTTGCCGCTGACGATTCCGTTTTCTATGTTGATTCTACACCCGCGCGGGCATACGATGCACACAAGTTCCATCATCTTTCCTCCACTCTGACTTCGACTTTGCCGCCCTCTTTTATTCCCATCGAAGCAAAGTCGAGTTCGATTCTTTGCATTTCGGGCGGACGAAGGAAGGCAAAATTCTTTTTGAACGCTTCGTTTCCGTCAACGCTGACGTAAAGGGTTGCTTTGTCCATATCCTTTGCGGCGCGGAAGAAAAATACGACCTTGTCGCAAGGCTTGCTTACGTCGATTCTGTGCGGCACGAAACTCAAAAGTCCTTCGCCTTTTTCTATGCGCACGCTCTTGCCCGACGGCTTGTAGTTTACCGCGTTTGCGCCTGCGTCTTTTGCACATTCCGACACATAATCCACCAAATCGAACACGTTAAGTGCGTTTCCTGCCGAAAACACGCCGTCTATCGACGACATATACGTCTGGTCGCAGTCCGCGCCTTTGGTGAACGGATTTATCTTTACGCCTATGGATTCGGCAAGTTCGTTTTCGGGAATAAGACCGACGGAAAGTATGAGCGCGTCGCAATCTATGCGTCTTTGCGTGCCGTCTATAGGATTCATTTTGTCGTCCACTTTTGCAACTTCCACGCCTTCGAGCCTGTCTACGCCGAACACTCTCGTCACCGTGTGCGAAAGATAAAGCGGTATGTCGAAATCGTGCAAACATTGATGTATGTTTCTCGTAAGTCCGCTCGGCGTTGGCTTGACTTCGTACACGCCCTCGACCTTTGCGCCTTCGAGCGTAAGACGTCTTGCCATAATGAGTCCGATGTCGCCGCTTCCCAAAATCACGCATTTTTTGGTGGGGAGTTTGCCTTGCAAATTGACAAAATTCTGCGCCGTGCCTGCCGTGAACACGCCTGCGGGGCGAGTGCCTTGAATGAGCACTTGCTTTGCCGTGCGCTCTCTGCAACCCGTTGCCAAAACTATGGCTTTGGTGAAGAATTTTTGTATTCCGTCTTTGGACACTGCGGTAATTTCAAAGCCGCCATCCTTCTTTTCTATCCTCGTGACAAAGGTGAAAGTGAACGTATCTATATCGAGTTCTTTGACAAAATCGATGTATCTTTCGCTATATTCGGGTCCTGCGAGTTTTTCGCCGAAACGGATGAGACCGAAACCGTCGTGTACGCACTGTTTCAAGATTCCGCCGAGGCGAGCCTCTCTTTCGATAACGGCGACTTTGCCGCCTTTAAGGCACGCGCTTTGAGCCGCAGACAGACCTGCCGGTCCGCCGCCGATAACCACTACGTCGTAATTAAACATCTCGGTCTTCCCCCTTTGCGTTGCCTTTGGTGTTGCCGTAAACGATGACGCTGCCCTCGTCGCCTTTAAGCACGTCCTCGACGTTTATGCCCTCGTGTTCGGCAATGATTTTTGCAACGAGCGGAGAACAGAAACCGCCCTGACATCTGCCCATACCGGGGCGAACTCTGCGCTTTACGCCGTCTACGGTTGCGACTTTGAGCGGACTTTCGAGCGCGTCGATAATCTCGCCCTTGCTCACTTCCTCGCAACGGCAAATCATCTCGCCGTATTCGGGATTTTTTGCGATATACTTCGCTCTTTCCTCATCGGGAAGATTGGCAAGCCTGGGAGTATGCTTGTACACGGGGTTGAAATTGCTCTTTTCTTTTGCTTTCAAATCCTCTTTTATCCAGTTTTTGATGTCTACGGCGATTGCGGGCGCGGCGGTGATTCCAGGTGATTGTATGCCTGCCGCCTCGTAAACGTTGGATGTGAAAATGCCGCGTCTTACGACAAAATCTTCTTCGTACGTCGCGGCGCGCGTACCCGAAAAATACGTTATGATATCGCCCTTGTTGAGCATAGGTTGGGCGAGTTTTTGCTTTTTGATTATATTGTTTATGTCGGAAATGCTCGTGGAATAATCCTCGCGCGAAGGCACTTCGTGAGCGTCGGGTCCTACGAGAATGTTGCCGTCTATCGTGCGCATAACGCCGCCGCCCTTTGTGTGTCCGACTTCCTCTTTCTTGTCGGGTTGAGCCTCTTCGGGAAGGGGCGCGAAGAAACTTCTGGCATACGAGGAAAGCGCATATCCGACTTTCTTTTTGTCGAGGATGATGTCGGTGCCTTTTCTCGGGTGAATCGTGAACGTCCTGTCGCCCGCCATATCCGCTATGACGTCGCTATACACGCCTGCGCAGTTCACGACAGCGCGCGGATATACGTCGCCTCTGTTGGTATGCACGCAAACGACTTTGCAACCGTACCGTTCCATACCCTCGACATAGGTGTTGAGCGACACTCTCGCGCCGTTTTGTATGGCGTTGTCGCAAAGCGCGATCGTCGTTTTGTAGGGCGAAACCATACCTGCGCTTGCCATATACATGCCGCCCTTTGCCCATGACGGCGGATTGGGTTCGAGTTTTTTGATGTCCTCTTTGGTGACGTGCCTTACGCCCTCGACGCCGAGTTGCTTGGCTCTTATGAGAAAAAGCGGCGAAATGAGCGCGTTTTCCCACTCGGTCGAGAAAATGAGCATCTGCGCCCAACGCTTGAAGGACAAGCCGAGTTCGTCGGCAAGGTCGGTGTACATTCTGTTGCCTTCGAGCACATATTTGAGTTTGAGTTGACCTTTTTTTAAGTCAATACCCGGATGAATACATCCGTCGTTACGAGAGGACGCGCCGCACGCCACGTCGTTTGCCTTTTCGACAAGCAACACGTCGATGTCGAGGCGAGAAAGTTCTCTTGCGACCGCGCAACCGACAATGCCGCCGCCTATGACGAGAACGTCGGGTTTTTGTCCGTCGAGCGCACCGTCTTTGAGAGTCGGGCGCTTCGGCTGCTCGCAAAAGCCTTTGAGTTTCACATCGTTCAGCACGCCCAGCGAACCTTTGCTCACCGCAGCCTTGCCGCACTTGTAAATGTCCGCCCAGTTGTCGAGTTCGCCCGTGAGCCTTACGCAACCGCGGTAGTTCTCGACCTTGACGGACGGGGCGATTTTATTGACCGCCCTGCGTATCTTTACCAAATTCATAATTTAATCCCTCTATATCGATTTTTCCTATTTTTGTACGCGGAAATTTCTCTACGCATTGCACGACGCTCGGCTTGTTCCAGTGCGACAAACGCTTTGCGATATGATTTATCACCGCTTGTTTTTGAGAGGACGTAAGTTCTTCGCCCTCGACAAGCAACTTGATGTACGGCTTGCCGTTTACGCGATACTCTATGCAAGCGCACTCGCCGATAAACGGCAACTCGCTCGCAACTCTCTCTATCTCGCTCGGGAACACGTTGATTCCCGAAATCTTTATCAATCTCTTTTTCCTGCCCATAAAGAACAGTTTTCCGTCCTCGCCGCGCTTAAAGTAGTCGCCCGTTCTCACCCACGTCTTACCGTCGAGCGTAATCAACGCCTTCTTTGTGGCTTCCTCGTCGCCGACGTATCCGCTCATAATCTGGTCGCCCGACACGAGCAATTCGCCGACGGTGCCGCCTCGAACTTCGCAAAGATTTTCGTCCACGACTCGCACTTTTACGCCGTTTATGGGCTTGCCCACCGCCCCCGATTCAAAATCGCCTTTTGACACCGCGCATACGCTCGCCGTTTCGGTGAGTCCGTATCCGGGGGACAACACGCCCTTGCCGCCGCACTCTTTCATAACCTTGTCGAACTTGTCTACAAGTTCCTCGCAAACGAGGTCGCCGCCGACGTAGATATCCTCTATGCACGAAACGTTATCCCCCGAAAACTCGTCGAGAGCAAGCAGTTTTTGCACCATTCTCGGCACGGCTATCATCGTGGTTATGCGGTTTTTGGCAATGACTTTGACCGTCTTTTTCGCTTTGAAAATCGGGAGCAACACCGCGCGCATATTCGTGGATATCGAAGCGTGTACGCCCACGCACAAGCCAAAGCCGTGAAACATCGGAAGAGACGCGAGCATCGCGTTCTTTTCGGAGAACTTGTCGCCGAGATATTGCAAAAGATTGCCTGCCATCGCGTTTGCCGCGCGAGAGGATATCGCAACCGTTTTAGGCTCGCCCGTAGTGCCGCCCGATTGCATATAAAACACGATTTCCTCGCCGTCGCCGACAAACGGCTCGAATTTCGTTTTGCGAGGAAGTCCTATATAATCGTAAATTCCGAAATGGCAAACGATGCGCCTTGCGCCCTTCGATTTTGGGAAATACGCGCATTGGTTTATGTCGCTCAAAAACACCGCTTTGGGATGAAGTTTGTCAAACGCCGCGCCGAATTCGTCTGCGGAAAGTTTTGGATGAATCATAGAGGCAATCGCCCCTATCCTCGAACAGGCATATGTTGCAACGACCGCTTGCATTATGTTGGGAAGCGCAATCATAACGACGTCGCCTTTGCCTATGCCGAGCCTAACGAGTCCGCCTGCCACCCTGTCTATCTCTTTGAAAAAGGTTGAGAAATTCATTTTTCGCGCGCCGTGAACAACGGCAACGTCGTCGCCGTGTTTTTCGCGATAGGTGCGCATAAAATCGTATAAACTTCTGTGTACGTCAACCATAATAAAAATTATACATTATCAAACACTTGTAGTCAATAACGGTTTTTCCTCGAAAATGCCGTTTTCGAGCGATTTTTCCGAAAATTTCCGCAACATCGAAAAAAGTTTATCGATTTAGGTATAAACGCTATCGATTGCGGACATAATCGAGGCAACTTGGAGGTAAAACAATGAGCAAATTTACAGTTGCAATGAAGCGTTTTGGCGGTTTTCTCAAACGCAACGCAGTCTATTTTCTTATCATTTTGTGCATAGCCTCGGTTGCCACGGTCATCGCCCTCGCGGTCACTCGCAACTCTGCTCTGCAAAATCCCGACGCGTCTATTACGGACAATCCGAAAGACGAGCCGACCGTAAAACCCGACGACTCGACCGACGACCCCGTAGACAAGCCGAACGAACCCGTCAATCCCACCCCCGTCGACGAAAAGCAAAAGTTCTATGCGCCCGTCAACGACGGCACTGTGAGCAAAAACTATTCCGACGCCGCGCTCGTGTGGAATTCCACCCTCAAACAGTACTCGACGCACCTTGCTCTCGACTTCACGTCCGAGGACAAAAACGTGTTTGCGTCCTGCGACGGCAGCGTGAAAGAAACGGGCTACAATGCGCTCGACGGCTACTACGTCATTCTCTCTCACGATGACGGATATGAAACAAGATATCTCTCTTTGGACGCGGAAAGCACTCTCAAAAAGGGCGCAAGCGTAAAACAAGGTCAACTTCTCGGCAAAACGTCATCCACGCAAGGCAGCGAAAGTCTTGACGGCGACCACGTCCACTTCGAAGTCCTCAAAGACGGCGTAAACGTCAATCCGCTCGAAATTATGGTATCGAGTGAAAAATAAGCAAAAATCATCGCAAAAAACAAGCCCTCGCCACTGTGCGAGGGTTTGTTTTTTATGTGTTTCCATAAAAATTAATAATTAATAATGAATAATTAATAATTGAGGGTGGGCGTTGCCCACAACCAAATATTCAAATCTTCCATAACTGCACACAAAGTGTGCAATATCACTGTGACAAAGTCACAATTTAACTGCACCGTAGGTGCAATATAACCGCATTTATGCGATTTCATTTTACCAGTGGCACTATGTCCTTAACTTTGTCAAGAACATAGTCGGGTTTGATTTTCGACGTCGGAAGCATATCAGCAGTCGTTTCGCCCGAAAGCACGAGTATGGACACAAATCCGCAATTCTTGCCGAAAGCAACGTCCGTATACAGTCTGTCGCCGACCATTGCGATTTTCTTTGCCGGAAGATTGTACTTCATAGCAAGGCGCTCGCCTGCCGTTTTGTGCGGTTTGCCCATAATGATGTCGGGGGTGCGCCCCACCGTCAGACGTATCGCCTCGATGATTGCTCCCACGTCGGGCATGGGGCATTCGGGCGCAGGACAGAAAAAGTCGGGGTGCGTAGAGATGTACGGAAGCCCTTTGTTGAGGAATTTGCAGAATCTGTACAACTTGTCGTATGTGAGCGACGTGTCGAAGCCGATCACGCACAAGTCGGGATTTTCCTCGTCGAGTTCGATGCCGTAAAGCGCAAATTCGCTCTTGAGCCTGTCGTTGCCGAGCAAAAACACCTTTTTGCCTCGATAGTTGTCCAAAAGGTATTCGCAAGTGACTTGACCGCTTGTGTAAATCTCGTCCGCATAAGTGCGAAGACCGAGATTGTTGAGCCTTGCGATGTAGTCGGTGTGCATTCTCGACGAATTGTTGGTGAAAAAGCAAATGCGCTTTCCCATCGCGCGCAACTCGTTGATTGCTGCAAAAGAGCCTTCTATTTCCTCGTCGCCGATGTACACCGTGCCGTCAAGGTCAAACACAAACAATTCCACGTCTTTGATGTTTTTCATTTTGTCCTCTGTATAATTTTACGCCGTAAAACGCCGTCGTTGATTTTTGTTATGCGGCGATTCTGTCGAGAATGCCGCTTGCAAACGCGTACCCTGCAAGCGAATCGCTCGTCGCACCGGCAAGGCGCATACACTCGATAACTTCGCTCGCGCTGATTTCGCCTTTGAGCCAGTAGCCTGCGTCGAGATACAGTCGCCGCCAGAATCTCTGCATTGCGCGTATGTCCGCCCCCGCAAGTTTTTCGAGCAAGTCGAGCCTGTATTCGCCGAGTATATAACTGATTCTAAAATAACCGTTTATATCGAAAAAGTCAACGCATTTGGAATTATCCGCCACGCCGAGTTTTTCGAGTTTATCCCAAGCCTCGTATATGCAGGACGGCGGCGCGCAGTCGATAGACGGCGACGACAAAAACGCCGAATAAAACGAGCAAAGAGTCGCGCTCGCCAAAAATCTGTATTCGCCGCAAAAGCGCGGTTTTCTGCCCTTCGATTTTGCAAGCGCGCACATGATTTCAGCCATACGCTCGGCGGTGTCTTTGCCGTCTTTGACAGACGATATTTCAAGCAATTTGCACGCAAGCTCCGACGTCGATTCGGCAGTCGTTTCAATCGCAAAATCCTTCACGGTTTTGCCGAGTACGGTTCTTTGAAAAGTCCTCTCGAACTCATTAAGTTTTTGCGAAAACAAAATCCCGTATCCTGCGGCAATCTGCTCGTTTCGGCATTTTATGAGTATGTTTTTGTCGATAAACACTTGATTGGGCGATTTTCCGCACAATATATCGTCGCTCGTCGGGGCGCAAAAAAGCATAGACCATCTCGTATCCGCGCGCTCCGAAATTTGTTTTGCAAGCCTTGCGCCATCCTGTTGACCTACGCAAAAAACGTATCTTATATAATCGGGAACGTCGCAACTTTTCCCCTCGTAAACGGGCAACGCAAACGTGCGATAGCCGCCCTTTTTCAACTCTTGCATAAGCAAATTCGCTTCGCTTTCCCACTCGTTTTCGTACACCACGACAAGCGCGCCGTCTTCAAACACGGAGCGCAATCTCGGCAAAATTTGGGGGATGACGTCTTTGCCCATATATACGTCCGTGCGCCCGACGACGCGCCTTTCGATTGTCATATTTTCCATACCTGCCTCCGCACTAAATTTAGCACGGGCAAGAGGGAAAATGCCGACAAATTTTGATTGTTTTTGACCTATGTTGTCGTTTTATTTTTTAAGATAGGTTTTGCATTTTGTCGAGAACGCCGTGTCTCTGACGTCGATTTGCGCATTGGCGCAAAGTCCGTTGTTGTTGAACGCGCATTCCTCCGCCGAACATTGCACAAGGCTTT
This sequence comes from Firmicutes bacterium CAG:238, assembly GCA_963659105.1. Taxonomy (GTDB): domain Bacteria; phylum Bacillota; class Clostridia; order Christensenellales; family CAG-917; genus CAG-475. Next base: position 49,807 of record CAVKTQ010000001.1, read on the forward strand.
CGAGGTCTTTGTCGAATACGTCTTCGCCCGCTTCAACGTCCGCAAAATTTTGCGCGAGCGCGCCGCCGTCTCTCTTTATGCGGCTAAGACACTTTGCGTTTTCGCCGATAGATATTACGCCTGCAAGGCACACGCCTTTGATGTTGTGTTCGCAGTTCGATGTTGCACAGTTGATTTTTTCCATAATTGCCTCCGTTTCGAAGTTAGTATTCCCCGATTTTTCGTTTTTACACAAAAAAAGACGGATTGCTCTCATTCTTTTCGTTTCTGTTGAAAATTCCGCAATGGTGTGCTAATATATTGTCAATCAAAGTTTATAAGGAAGTACGACTATGAAAGTAATTCTTCTCAAAGACGTAAAAGGCACTGGCAAAAAAGGCGAAATCATCGAAGTCAACGACGGATACGCCCGCAATTTCCTCATCAAAAAAGGTCTTGCGCAGGAAGGCACGCAACAAAATATCTACGTCGCCGAGCAACGCAAAAAGGCTGCGGAAGCAAAAATCGCCGCCGAAAGAGCCGAAGCAAGAGAAATCGCAAACAAACTCAAAAACGTCACCGTAAAGGTCAGCGCGAAAGGCGGCGAAAACAACGGCAAAATGTTCGGTTCGGTCACGAGCGAAATGATAAGCAACGCCCTCAAAGAATTGGGATTCGACGTCGACAAAAAGAAAATCGAAATCAAGGACAGCATCCGCGACTTCGGCGAATTCGAGGTCGTTTTAAGGCTCTATTCCGAAGTTACGCAAACCTTGAAAATTCAAGTCGTGAGAGCGTAATGGTCTACACCACCTCTCTCGATGTCGAAGACTACGTTATTTTGCAAAACACCGACGACTATGCTTTTTCGCAGGACTCGGTGTTTTTGGCAAATACGGCAAAAATCGACAAAAACGACAGGGTTTTGGACTTGGGGTGCGGCTCGGGCGTTTTGGCAACGCTCGCGCTCGTAAAGAAGCACGCCGCCCTCGCCGTCGGAATCGAACTCCAGCCCGACGTTGCGGATATGGCGCGCAAAAGCGCGAAAATCAATCGCCTCGACGACAAACTCACAATCGTTGACGGCGACGTGAAAGACATAAAAACTCTCGTGAAAGCCGAAAGTTTCGACATAGTTCTTTGCAATCCGCCCTACTTTCAAGGCGAACAATCCACAAAGAAAAATCTGTCGAGAGCGGAAAGCACCGCAACCCTCGCCGACTTCGTGTACGCCGCAAGTTATGCGTTGCGATTCGGCGGCGACGCGTGGTTTGTGTCGAAAATCGACAGACTTTCGCCCCTTGTCTGCGAACTTTCAAAACGTAATCTCGAGCCGAAGGAAATGACTATCGTCTATCCCAAACTTTCGACGGGCGCGGATATAGTGATTATCAAAGGTCGCAAAGGCGGAAAAGTCGGACTTCAAACCCACACTCTGATTGTCGCCGACGAGAAGGGCAACTACACGGATGCATACAAGGAGATGTACAAATAATGGCAAAACTGTATATTGTCGGAACACCCATAGGAAATATGTCGGACATAACTTTGCGCGCCCTCGAAACGCTCAGAAGCGTTGACGTCATTGCGTGCGAAGACACTCGCCATTCCCTTCCCCTGCTTGCGAAATACGACGTACACGCCAAACTCGTCGCCTATCACAAGTTCAACGAACAAGACTGTTCCGACCGCCTCATCGAGATGATAAAAGACGGTCAAAACGTCGCAATCATCACCGACGCAGGCATGCCGTCCATAAGCGATCCCGGCGCGGAAGTCGTTGCAAAATGCCACGCACAAGGCGTGGAAGTCGAAACCGTCCCCGGTCCCACGGCGCTTGCGACGGCAATCGCATTGAGCGGAATAAAAGCAAGCGGATTTACGTTTTTAGGGTTTTTGCCCGAAAAAACAACAGATAAAACCTCGATTCTGTCAAAATGCGCAAACACCGAACTTCCCATCGTACTCTACGTCGCGCCGCACGATTTGGCAAAAACGGCAAGCACATTGCT
>CAVKTQ010000001.1:51807-67558 GCA_963659105.1 Firmicutes bacterium CAG:238
ACAGAACGGTATACGTCGCGCGCGAACTCACCAAAATCCACGAGAGCGTAACCGTAACGTCGCTTGCGAATTTCGAGTGCGAGGAACGCGGCGAAATCGTTATGATCGTTGACGGAATCGCCACGCAAAATCCGCTCAACTCTTTGTCCGTTGCCGAGCACATAAACCATTACGTAAATTTGGGAATGGACAAAAAAGACGCCGTGAAGCAAGTCGCAAAGGATAGAGGGATACCAAGGAACGAGGTCTATCAACAAGCAATTGAAATGTGAAAGTTTGCTTTCACAATTCTATTAAGAGGTGTACAATGACTGTCAACGACGCCGTTGCAAAAAGAATAGCGAAATTGCTCGCCGAAAAGAATATGACGCAGTATCGGTTAGAGCAACTTTCGGGCATTCAACACGGTCATATGCGGTGGATTATGAGCGGAAAAAGCAAAACCGTCACCCTCTCAACCGTAATGATGATTGCGCACGGCTTCGGTATGACCGTTTTGGAATTTTTGAACGACGATTCGTTTTTATACGAGAATCTCGATGTTGAATAATTGAAATGTTTGAGAACGTTTTCACAAATAAAGACAAAAATACAGCCGCTCGCTGCATTTATTTTTATAAGACTTCGCTAAATCGATGAATAATGAGAAAGAGGCACTCGGAGGGCAACCCTAATTTACAATTCGTAAATAAGTTGTCGGACGAGTGCCTCTGACAAAGTTAGTCGCGATTTAGCGAAGTCTTATTTGAAGTAACGGTTGAGAAGCCCCTCGAAGGCTCTCCCATGACGTGCCTCGTCACGAGCCATCTCGTGTACGGTGTCGTGGATGGCGTCAAGTCCTTCTTCTTTGGCGCGTTTGGCAAGTTCAAATTTGCCGCTGGTTGCGCCGTTTTCGGCTTCGACGCGCTTTTCAAGATTGACTTTGGTGGACGGACTTACGAGTTCGCCGAGCATTTCGCAGAATTTTGCGGCGTGTTCGGCTTCTTCAAATGCCGCCTTTTCCCAGTAAAGACCGATTTCGGGGTAGCCATCGCGATGCGCCGCTCTTGCCATTGCAAGGTACATACCCACTTCTGTGCATTCGCCCTCGAAATTTGCTTTCAAGCCTTCGTAGATGTCTTGCGGAACGCCTTGTCCGACTCCGATAACGTGTTCTGCAGCCCAAACTTTTTGAGCGCCGTCATCCTTGATAAATTTGGCGCCGGGGCAACCGCATTGCGGGCATTTTTCGGGTGCGCTGTCGCCTTCGTGTACATATCCGCAGATAGGACATATAAATTTTGCCATAGTTCTTTCTCCTTAAAATCTGTTATTTTTATTATTTTCGCAATTATATTGCGGTTTTCACTCCGATTTTTCTCTGCAATCCTTGCATATTCCTACAAAAAACAGTTGGCTTTCAAGCACGAGATTGTCGCCGAAATCCACGATATTCTTGTCGATTTTGTCAAGATTGAAAAATACGTCTTCGACTTTTCCGCACTTCACGCACCGAAAATGCCCGTGATTCATCGTGGTTTTGTCGAATCTCGACGGTGCGTCCTTGCACGCCACTTCCCTTATCTCGCCATCGCTTGCCATATCTTTGAGAATACGATACACCGTGCCCAAACTGAGATTCGGCAATTCCTTCTTCGCCTCGGCAAGAACCATATCCGCCGTCGGATGATTGCAAGCCTCTTTCACAATCCTCGCAACCACTTCTTTTTGTATCGTGTTTCTCTTTGTCACTTTATTCTTCCTCGAATCATCTTTCAATTGTATTGTTATTGATAATGATTCTTGTTAGTTTTAATATATAATATCTAATCGCAATTGTCAACGTTTTTTTTGAAATTTTGTCCAAAAATCTCGGTGAAAATTTATCCGAAACAGCATAATTCGCGCGCCTTCGCATTCACTTCAAGAATATATCGAGAAAATGGTTAAAAATTAATTGTCAAAATCAAATAATGTGATATAATAACACAGCAAGGAACAAATCGAACGTTCCGAACGCGGATGTGGGGATATGGCTCAGTTGGTAGAGCGTCGCGTTCGCAATGCGAAGGTCAGGGGTTCGAATCCCCTTATCTCCACCAAAAAATATCGTACACTTTGTACGATATTTTTTTGATATAGGGGATTATTGTGATTTTCTCATTAAAAATCACATCACGGCTTTGCCGTGCGAACCCCTACGGGCTGACGCTTTCGCTATTACGGAAGCGTCCTGGTCGCTTCCTACGAATCCCCTTAACCTATAATTTTACCGGCAGCCCCGAACGGCTGAAAGTCAATAAAGAGCAAATTATGCGAGAAGAACAGCAAATAGAGAGAGTAAAATCCTCTTTTTCTTTTAATTCAGGTTCGAACATTTTGACTGGCTCTCCACCAAAAAAATATCGTACACTTTGGTTGGTGCCATTATTTGGGTGCAACCACTTTTTATATTCTTAAAAATACGTTGTGGAAACATCCCTTCCACTTTCCATTCTTTTTTGAAAGATTGTTCGGCTTAAAAGATAAATCGGAAATTCCGATTTTTCTTATCTTATCGATATTAAATCACATTTTATCCGTAAAAAATGTGTAAAAAATCACATAATCAACTCAAAAAGTGTGATTATATCTTGACTTGTATGGTTATAATGATATAATATAAGCAACTGATTCAAGGAGGGCTAAGGCGTTGAAAAGGTTTATTTTGGAGGAAATGAACAAGTGGAAAGAGTCCAAGTACAGAAAACCGCTGATTTTGCGTGGAGCAAGGCAAGTTGGTAAAACTTGGGCGATGAAAGAGTTTGGAAAGAGTTTCGAGTCAGTTGCATACTTTAACTTTGATGAGAACGAGGAGTACAAGCAATTTTTTGAAACAACGAAGGATGTTTTTCGCATCATGCAAAATCTTTCGCTTGCGAGCGGACAGAAGATAGATAAAGGCACGCTTATCATCTTTGATGAAATTCAAGAGTGTAACGATGCGCTGAATTCGTTGAAGTATTTTTGCGAGAATGCAAAGGATTACTATGTGATATGTGCCGGTTCGCTACTCGGTCTTACCTTGTCCAAAGGTTTTCCTGTCGGCAAAGTGGATTTTATCGATATGGGGCCGATGACATTCTCGGAGTTCTTGATTGCAAACGGAGACGAAAACCTTTATGAGTATATAAACACACTTGACCAAATAGGCAATATTCCCGATGCATTTTATAATCCGCTTTGCGAAAAACTCAAAATGTACTTTGTCACAGGCGGAATGCCTGAACCTGTGTATCTTTGGACGCAAGAAAGAGACATTGAGTTGGTGGACAGGGCTCTTAACGGCATTATAGGTTCTTATGAACGAGACTTCGGTAAACATCACGAAGATTTTAAAGACGAAGAAGTTAAATATGATGTGCAAAAGATAACTCTTATATGGAATTCGCTTCCCGCACAACTGTCTAAAGAAAAGAAAAAATTTACTTATTCGAAAGTAAAACAAGGCGCAAGAGCAAGAGAGTACGAGAATAATCTGCAATGGCTGGTAAATGCCGACCTTGTAAAGAAAATTTTCAAAGTATCGAAACCTGCCCTACCGCTTACCGCTTACGTAGAGGAAGAGTTTTTCAAAGTGTATCATATCGATGTAGGACTTTTGCGCAGTCAATCGAAGTTGAGTTATAGAGCGTTTACCGAAGGAGATAGGCTTTTCAAGGAATTCAAAGGGGCTTTGAGCGAAAACTTTGTAGTGCAAAGTCTTATCAGAATATATAACACTACCCCCCATTATTGGGCAAACGACAAATACGAAGTGGACTTCATAGTCCAATCGGACAATGATATAATCCCGATCGAAGTCAAGTCAGGAAAGAGCGTTTCATCTCCAAGTATGGTTGAATACAAGAAGATGTACGAGGGCGAAACGCCGTTCGTAGTGAGATATTCTTTAAAGAATCTTACGCTTGACGGCAACGTGCTGAATATTCCGCTGTTCATGATAGACCAAACAGAACGTTTGATATCATTGGCAAAAGCTGGGTTAAAATAGAAAAATAATGCTACAAGTGAATAATGCTACAAGTGAAAGCAAGCATCGACTCGGTGCTTGCTTTTTATTGTAGTCTTTAGCGACAATAAAAAAAACCTCTAATGAAGTGCACCCCAAAAGTTTTACATTTTTGTCCAAACTTTTGGGTTCACATCACTCGCGCGACTTTTTCTATGCTCAAAAATAGATTATTGCCAAACTACCCAACACCGACAGATTTGTTTGAGCAAGAATTAAACAAAGTGTTGCACTTGGTTTGACAAATCACCTTGCAACGTCGTTATTCTTTGTCTTCGCTTTGGGCGTTATCTTCGTCGGGAGCGTCGATATCGCTTTGGGCGTCATTGCCGTCGTCGGTGTCGCCGTCGCTTTCTGCATTATCACCGCCATTGCTGTCGCCACTGCTTTGGGATGCGGTTTCGTCTTCTTTGTCGAAAACTCCGTCAATGGTTACGTCGTCGGAATTTTCGTCTATCAAGGCGATTTTGCTTTGCTTTTTCACGCTTTGCGGCAAGTTTTGGAAGTTTGCCTTTTTTGACAAGCACTTCGATTGTCACGACAATTGCGATTATCACAGCCGCAATGCAACCCACCACGATTCCGAATATCTCGAAGAAGCCGAGTTGAATCGTGTTTACATACTCGGGATTGCTGTACGCTTCTGTATATTGCTGGATGGTTTCGAGGCGAGAATATTTGTCTTTTGCCTTCAAGTCGACATCCTGTCCGACAAGTTCGAGGATTTCCTTTTCCGTCCAAATGTAACTGTATTTGTCTACGGGTTTGCCGCTTGCCGTGCCTGCGTTTCTGTCCGCATGGGATTCAAAATACTTGGCGTAACCGTTGTCCCACATTTGAAGGGTTGCGGTGTACGAATTGTAATATTTGATCGTTTGACCGCCCTCTTTCATATCCTCTTGCGGTTTTGCAAACCACTTTTCGAGGAGTTCGGCGTCCGAATCCATATCTATTGCAAAATCGACGGTATAGAGTCCGTTTTCGAGTTGTATCGTTGCGTTGTCGGCGATGATTTCGGCGCAGAAATCCATATTGTTGATTTCGTGAATCGAACCGCTCAAAACGTGAAGTTTGTTGTTGAACTCGTCAAGCGTGAGCGGACTCTCAAAGGGATGATCCTTCTCTTGAATCTGGAATCTTGCATACGGGAAAGTCACAAGCGAACAATCGCACGAATACGCCGCGCCTTTGCCTGCAAAGAACCAGTAGTTGCCGTCGCCGTTGGTGTAGGCGACTTTCAGATATCCAGCAAACGCCGCCGCTGCCGCTGCCATTACCGTATACAACGGATCGTCGGATGCAGGTTGCACGCTCGTTGCGAGTTGGTAGTACCACTTGTCGCCGTCACGAAGATTGAACGAGTGCATGATGACTTTTGCCATCTCTATGCCTGCGTCGCTCTCCTGCACCACAAGCGACAACGGAGTGTTGATTCTGCTTCCGTTTGCGGTGTTGTAAAGAGCCATAACCGCCTTCTTGATTGCGTCTTGGTCCTTGGTTTCGTCATCGTCGGCTTTTGCGCTTTCGGCAACGCCTTTGTCGATAATCGCCTTGTCTTGTGCGGAAATCAAACTGTCATAATTGGGGCGAGTGCCGACAGGCATCTCGAAGGACGAGGGGATATCCTCCTTGTTGCACGCCGCAAGAGCAAACACGCAAGTGGCAATCATCATGAGCGCAAGCACGCTTGCAATGATACGTTTTTTCATAATCTTCCCTTTTAGATTAAAGATTTTTAACACACCGATCCAATATATAGAATTATATATAAGAAAAGATATGGCACTATATTATTTTACAGTTTGTATCGAATGTTGTCAAGTGTGAAAAGAGGTAAGGAAAAAATGAGAAAAGTTTTATGGATTAAATGGAAAAATAAATCCCCTAAAACTTTATGCACGCTCTACACTCTTGTAGAGTACACTCTTAAAAACAGCGCTAGTTCGTTGCAAGCAACGAACGGTAGACGGGCTGTTGGCAATACAAATCGGCTGAAAGCCGTGTCACCGTCCTTTGTGTGCCAGCTTCGCACCCAAACGGCACAGTCGGACGGTACAACATCGAGCTTCGACGCTCGCTTTCTCGCCGCCGTTGCGGCTCGCGTTCCGTCTTCGAACAGCACATAAAACCGCGATATTGAGATGAAGAACAAGAAAACGCCCTTTTGCGAACCCGCCCAACGTACTAATCGTACGTGACGGGTGAACAAAAGGGCGTTGACACAGTTATTCGCTCAATAGCGCGGTTTTATTTCTTTTTTTTCTCGGCTTTAATTTCTTTCTTCTCAGCTTTGTCCTCAATATCCTGAGCCTTGATAGCCTTGCGGCGCGCTTTGTCGCGTTCGATTGCCGCTTGAAGTTTGGGAAGTTTGTCCTTCTTGAAGAGAATGGCGAGGATGATTGCGACGATTATAATTGCGCCGACAACGCTGCCGACAAGCGCAAGGGTGAACGTAAACCAGTCAAAGACAAATTCACTGCCGTTTTGAGCGAGATTTGCATAGTAATCGATACACTTTTCGATTTTCACGCCGTCGTTTTTTGCAAAATTCGAGCGCAAAGTATCGTCAAGGCGTTCGTCTTGCGAGATGATTTTCACGATTTCGTCGGTGTTCCAGACGTAGACAAATTCGTTTGAGGGGTGCGATTCGACGGGAACGTTCATACCGATGACTTTGACGGTCATCGCCCAGTCCTCGTACGAGCGGAATGCTCTGACGTAGCCGTTGTCCCACACTTCGAGTTCGGCGCGCCAACCGCTTATCGTGTTGTTGATGGTGAATGATTTTACTCCGATGTCGAGGTCAAGGCGAGAGTTGGCTTGAAAGTCTTTGAGTAGTTCCTCGTCGCCGTTTTCGCAATCGATTGCAAACGTAACGTAATAGCATCCTTTTGCAGAATCGTATGAAATTTCGCAGTCTTTGAGCAAGTCCTTGTAAATCCTCATATTGTTGAGTTCGAGTTGACCGTCACGGCAGTTTCTGTCCGCCTTGTAAGCGTCGAAATTCTCGTACTCTTTTGGTTCGTCGCCCTTGGGAATGATGAAACTCGCATACGGGAACACGTTGGACGTGCAATCCATTTGGGTTGCCGTGCCCATAATGTAAGCGTAGTTGTATTTGTTGCCGTCAAAGGTGTAGGCAACCTGCAGATTGCCGGCAATCGGGCTCATAATTTTTGCGATTGTTTCAAAGCCTGCGACGTCGCCCTTTGCCGCTTGCGAAGCGAGTTGATAGTACCATTTTCCGCCGCTTTGCAAGGTAAAACCGTTCATATACACTCTGCCCTGTTCGTTTCCGCCGAGCGAGCGTTGAACCATAAGCGACACACCCTTTTTCTGTTTTTCGTTGTTTAGTCGAGAATTGTTTGCGGTGTTGTAAAGGAGCATAACCGCATCTTTGATTGCGTCTTGGTCTTTTGTTTCGTCGTCGGTTTTTGCGCTCTCGGCAACGCCGTTTTCAATGACGGATTTTGCGGACGCGTCGAAAAGCGATTCAAAACCGCTCGGTCTTGTCGCAACGCTTGCCACGTCTTTCAAAAATTCGCCCGTGGACGCAACTTCTTCCTTTTTGTTGCAGGCGACAAAAAACAATGCGCTTGTCAAAAACACTGCGACTATAAGCACTGCGCAAACAACTTTTCTCATCTTTTTCAACCCTTATTTTCCCTTGATTTTATACAATCTTTTGATATGAAATCTCGATTGCAAACGTGAACGGTCATTTTTTGCTACAACAAATATCGAATTAAACACCTCGCCGACGCACCTATCGGCGCGAGCGCTGCGATACAATCTGTTCGATTTGCAATAATATTAATATGAAACGTGCAAATAAGTCAATCCCCAAAAGCGCACCAAACCTTAAAATTTTCTAAATATTTTTTTGAATAATCGACACCTGAATTTTAATTGTACAAAAACTTGTTTTTGTTGTCGAAATTTAGGTGTACTTATCAACGGAATAGCGATTGTTACGCTTGCGTCAATCGCATTGCCACAGTTATTCCCCCATTGTCCTGTCTCGCCCCTCAGGCGATGATTGAGATGAAGAACAAGGAAACGCCCTTTTGCGAATCCCCCCCAACGTACCGGATCGTACGTGACGGGTGAGCAAAAGAACGTTGACATCGTTATTAGCCGGTTTTCTTGCCCTGCCCTCAGGTGATGATTGAGATGAAGAACAAGAAAGAGGCCCCCGAATGGCAACCCTAATTTACTATGCGTAAATGAGTTGACAGGCGGATGCCTCTGACACAGTTATTCACTCAATCATCACCTGAGGGGGACGGTGGCGCGTGCGTCAAGAGACAACTCCGCACAATCCGCACCGCTCTTTATGAGGAAACAAGCGGCTGCTCCGATCATTGCGGCGTTGTCGGTGCAATATTTGAGTTTGGGATAATGAACGTTGCAACCTTTGGATGCGAGTTCGTCGAAACGACGGCGAAGTTCCTCGTTTGCGCTGACGCCGCCTGCGACGGCTACGTCTTTTATGCCGGTTGCCAAAATGACTTTTTCAAGGGTATCGACAAGTTGCGATACGGCGCATTTTTGAAAACTTGCAGCGATATCGGCACGGGGTATTTCTTCGCCTTTTTGCTCTAAATTATGGACGAGATTTATGACGAATGTTTTGAGTCCGCTATAACTGAAATACAGGTCATCTAACCCACTCGATTTTGGTTCGGGCATATTGTAAACGGGCTTGCCTTCGCGCGCTGATTTTTGAATTTCGGGACCGCCGGGATAGGGCAATCCGAGCACTCTTGCAACCTTGTCGAACGCCTCGCCGCAAGCGTCGTCGCGGCTTTGCGCAATGAGTTCGATATGCTCGTAATCGAGCACCTTTACGATTGCGGTATGTCCGCCGCTTGCAAGCAAACAAAGATACGGCGGCTTGAGATCGCTGTCGATATAATTTGCGGCGATATGCCCTTTGACGTGGGATACTGCAAACAACGGCTTTTGCCATGCGTATGCAAGCCCTTTTGCGAAGTTTACGCCCACCAAAAGTGCGCCCAAAAGCCCTGCGCCGTAGGTTACTGCGACAGCGTCTATGTCGTCCTTTGTCATATGCGCTTGCTCGAGCGCTTCTTTGACGACGTTTTCGATTGCCAAAGTGTGATTTCTGCTCGCAATTTCGGGAACGACGCCGCCGAATCGACGGTGTATTTCTATTTGCGTGGCAACCACGTTTGACACGACTTCTCTGCCGTCGCGCACAATAGCGCAAGCGGTTTCGTCGCAACTCGACTCGATGGCAAGCACCGTTAAACCTTGCTTATTCTGCAAATCGTTCATTGTTTTGAAAAATGATTTTTATGCGGTTAGAATACCGCTTTTGCAAGGTTTTGCACCTTGCAAAACGGCAACGGCACGCAAATGCGCACCGTCGAAAATTGCTCGTTCGTATCTTATTTCTGTATTGACGAAAGTTTGAGATACTCGTTGATAAATCCGTCGAGATCGCCGTCCATAACCGCTTGCACGTTGCCCGTTTCGTAGTTCGTGCGGTGATCCTTGACCATCGTGTACGGACAGAAAACGTAACTGCGGATTTGGCTTCCCCACTCTATTTTTTTGAGTTGACCGCTGATTTGCGCCGCTTCTTCTTCACGCTCGCGCTCGCGCTTTTCTATGAGTTTGGAGCGAAGCATCTGCATTGCGACTTCTCGGTTTTGAATCTGACTTCTCTCGTTTTGGCACGCCACGATAATGCCCGTTGGAATGTGCGTAATACGGATTGCGGACTCTGTTTTGTTGACGTGTTGTCCGCCTGCGCCCGACGAGCGATAGGTGTCCACTTTCAAGTCCTCGGGGCGAATTTCGATTTCGGACGTATCGATGATTTCGGGCATAACCTCGAGAGAAGCGAAGGACGTATGCCGTCTTGCGTTTGCGTCGAACGGCGAGATGCGCACGAGCCTGTGAACGCCTTTTTCCGCTTTGAGATAGCCGTATGCGTTGTCGCCCTCAACTCTGAACGTAACCGATTTTATGCCTGCTTCGTCGCCTGCGAGATAGTCGAGTTCGGTGCAAGTCCAGCCCGTGCGCTCGCAATAGCGGGTGTACATCCTGTAAAGCATACTGCACCAGTCTTGCGCTTCGGTTCCGCCTGCGCCCGCGTGCAAGGTAAGGATTGCGTTGAGCGAATCGTACTTGCCGCTAAGCAGAGTTGCAAGCGACAAACTTTCCACCGCTTCGGAGAGGTCGTGAACGGTGGTAAGAATCTTCTCGTCTTCCGATTCGTCCCCCTCGAGTTCCACGATGTCGATTGTGTCGAGAGCGTCGTCTATGCGAGCAATCATCTTTTCGAACTTCTCGATTTTGCTTTGCAATTGGCTCATCTCTTTGGACACTTTTTTTGCGTTGTCGGGGTCGTCCCAAAATCCGTCGGCGTTTTGAATGGTCTCGAGTTGCTTGATTCTGTCGCGGATTTTAGTCGGGTTTATGCTTTCGTAAGCGCGCACCATTTCCGTGCGCATTTCTTTTAGTTGGTTTCTCGGTTCGTTGTAGTCTAACATATTGATTTTCCTATTATAGCGTCACCGTATTTTTCACGATGCGATGTTTATATGCCGAAATTTGCTCTATAAAGCATCGCTCTCGTCACTTATTTTTTCCGCAGCAGTTCTTGTACTTAAGACCGCTACCGCACGGACACGGGTCGTTTCTGCCCACTTTTTTGTCCGAGCGCACGCTCTTTTGCGCCGCCGCGATGTTCTGTCTTACGGATGACGTCGAGCCGTCTTCTCTCTTTTCGACATGGATTTTGAGGAGTATGGACGCGGTTTCCGAGTGAATCCTCGACACCATATCTTCAAACATATCCCAGCCCTCTTGGCGGTATGCGATGACGGGGTCGCGCTGACCGTAGCCGCGAAGTCCTATGCCTCGTCTTAGCGCGTCCATTGCGTCGATGTGGTCCATCCACTTCGAGTCGACCGTCTTCAAAAGCACCACCCTTTCGAGTTCTCCGAAGTCGAAACCGTCCGCCTTTGTCGCTTCGATTTTGTCGTTGTAGTCTTTGCGCGCGACTTTCAAAACCGCGTCTTTGAGTTTGTACACGTCGAAGCACGAGCAGAGTTCGGGGGTCATAAGATTGGTGCCTTGCGGAAGCATTTTTTGTTCGAGAGATTGGTTGAACGCCGCATAATCCCACGTCTGATAATCGGTTTTGTAGTCGGCGTAATATCCGATGATTTCTTCTGCAAGGTCGTCTATCATATCGAGGATTTGCTCGTGTACGTCCATACCGTCAAGCACTTTTCCTCTCTCTTTGTAGATGATTTCGCGTTGCGCGTTCATAACGTCGTCGTAACTCAAAACCTGTTTTCTTATCGAGTAGTTTCTGCCCTCGACGATTTTTTGCGCTCTTTCGATTTGCTTTGTGATTATGCCGTTCGAAATAGGCACATCGTCGGGCAAATGCATGGTTTCGGCAATGGATTTCATTCTGTCGCCGCCGAAAATACGCGCGATGTCGTCTTCCATCGAGATGTAGAAAACCGTGCTGCCGGGGTCGCCCTGACGTCCGCTACGACCTCTCAACTGATTGTCGATACGTCTGCTTTCGTGGCGTTCGGTGCCGATTATGCGCAAACCGCCGAGTGCGACGACTTTCTCTTTTTCCTCGTCGCAGATTGCTTTGAACGCTTCATAGTGGTGCTTGTACACCTCTTTCGCGGCGATAATCGTAGGGTCGTTGCTTGCGTGCGGCGAGGAAGCCATTTCGATGACCTCGAGCGGATAGCCGTCCTTTTCCATACGTTGTTTGGCTTGGAAGTCCGCATTGCCGCCGAGCATAATATCCGTTCCGCGTCCTGCCATATTCGTCGCGATAGTGACCGAATTGAGCCTGCCTGCCTGAGCGATTATCTCGGATTCCTGCTTGTGGAATTTTGCGTTCAAAACGTTGTGCGGTATGCCTTTACGCTTCAAAATATCGCTGAGTTGTTCGCTCTTTTCGACGCTTATCGTACCGACGAGAAGGGGTTGACCCGTTGCGTGATGGTCGATGATATCTTGCACGATTGCGGTGATTTTTCCGCTGACTTTGGTGTAAATCTGGTCGTGCTCGTCAACTCTTTGAGAGGGTTTGTTTGGCGGAATTGTAACAACGTCGAGCGCGTATATACCCTCGAATTCGTCCTCTTCCGTCTTTGCCGTACCCGTCATACCCGCGAGTTTTTTGTACATACGGAAGAAGTTTTGGAAGGTTATCGTCGCAAGCGTCTTGTTCTCGCTTCTGATTTGGACGTGTTCCTTTGCCTCTATCGCCTGATGCAAGCCTTCGTTGTAGCGGCGACCGATCATAATACGCCCCGTAAATTCGTCCACAATCAACACTTCGCCGTCGCTGACGATATAGTCGGTGTCGCGCTTCATAATGAAGTGCGCTTTGAGCGCGGCTTGGATGTGGTGATAAAGTTCGGTGTTTTCGAGGTCGGTGAGGTTTGCGACGCGGAAGAATCTTTCCGCTTTCTCGATGCCCTGATCGGTGAGCATTATCGTCTTTTCTTTTTCCTCGATGGTGAAATCGTCGCCTTCTCTGCACTGACGCGCGAAATTGTCCGCGCTCTTGTAAAGTTCGCTGGATTTTCCGCCTCTGCCCGAAATGATGAGCGGCGTTCTCGCCTCGTCGATGAGAATGGAGTCGACCTCGTCGATTATGGCGTAATTGAGTTCGCGCTGCACCTTGTCCGCCTTTCTCACGACCATATTGTCGCGCAAAAAGTCAAAGCCGAGTTCGTTGTTGGTGCAGTAGGTTATGTCGCTTTGATACGCCTTTCTCTTTTCCTCTACGCTCATTTGCGGCACGACGACGCCGACGGTAAGCCCCAAAAACTTGTAGAGTTTGCCCATCCACGCCGCGTCGCGCGTTGCGAGGTAGTCGTTGACCGTGACGACGTGAACGCCCTTGCCCGTGAGTGCGTTGAGATACGCCGGAAGCGTTGCCACGAGCGTCTTGCCTTCGCCGGTGCCCATCTCTGCGATACGTCCCTGATGAAGTGCGATGCCGCCGATAAGTTGAACGTGGAAGTGGCGCATACCCAGCACTCTCTCGCCCGCTTCTCTCACCACCGCGTATGCGTCGGGAAGAATATGGTCGAGCGTTTCGCCGTCTGCGAGCCTCTTTTTGAGTACGTCCGTCTGACTTACGAGCGTATCGTCGTCCATCGCCGAGTACTTGGGCGCGAGAGCCTCGATTTTGTCGGCGATTTTATTGAGTTTTCTAACCTTAAATTTGTTTTCGTTAAAAAGTGCCATAGTCCACCTTTGTTATGTTTGAACAGATTATACTGTATCGAGCAAATTATACTATATAAATTTGCTTATATCAATCCATATCACTCGTTTGGGATTTTAAGTTGCGTAACGGCAGCGGTCAGCACGCACACTTGTCTCGCTTTTGCTTTGAGCAACGTCTTTGCGCACTCGTTGGCGGTTGCGCCCGTAGTGAAAACGTCGTCAATAAGCAAGATCTTTCTTCCCTTGACTTGCTCGAAAGCGCAAGCAAACGCGCCGTCGAGGTTGGTTGCTCTGTCCTTGCCTTTGAGTTCCTTTTGTTGGGATGTGTCTTTCACCTTGACGAGCGCGGGAAGCACGGCGATATTGAGCCTTTTGCCCACCTCATACGCCAGAAGTTCGGCTTGATTGGATCCTCTTTTCTTCACTTCCTCGTCCGTCATCGGCACAAAGACGATGATTTCCGAATCGAAACCGCACTCGATAAACTTGTCCGCCATAAGCGCGCCGAGCGTTTGAGCGATATACGTTTTCTTGCCGAATTTCAGTTTGTATATCAATTTTTTCACCTCGCCGTCGTATACGAGGGGCGAGCGATTTTTCACAAATTCGGACTTTTGGTTTTGGCATCTGTTGCAGTAGTCGCTCTCGTCTTTGAGCGGAACGCCGCAGTTCAGACAAATATGCCCTTTGACAAAAGGCAACTTTTCGATACATTCCGAGCAGAGGCGGTATCTCGTGTCGTCAACGAGTTCCTCGCCGCATACGTCGCAAGTGCAATCGAGCGGAAACAGAGCGGAATCGAACTCGCAAAGCAACTTCTTGAAAAAAGTCTTGACCTTTTGCATTACGGCTTTTCTTCTGCTGCCCTTTGCGCTCTTTTGTTCGTCCTGCGAATTTTCTCTTCGAATTTCGCCGCTTTGCACTTCCTCGTCTTGCGCCTCGTCCGCCGATACGGCGTCAAACGACGACATTGCGGTTTCGCTTCTCACATTATCTTCCGACTCAATCATACGCGCCGCCTTGCCATTCCTGCTCGATAAGTTCGATGAGGAGGGAGTATCGTCTTGCGGTTTCGTTGTTTTGAATCATACGTTGCACGGTCTTTTTGCCGCCGCTTATCACGACGAGTTTTTTTGCCCTCGTGACCGCCGTATACAGCAAGTTTCTCGTTTGCAACATATAGTTTGCGTCGAGTGCTATAACCACCGCGTCGAACTCGCAACCTTGCGATTTGTGTATAGTCACGGCGTACGCAAGCGTGAGTTGGTCCACGTCGCTATATTCGTAAATCGACACTTTATCATCGTCAAAACGCACGGTAAACTGCATAATCTGCGTATTTATGCTTTCAATCACGCCGATATCGCCGTTGAAAACGCCGCTTCCGCGCACGGTCTTGAAGCCGTCCGTTTGCGACCATTCCTGCTGATAATTGTTCTGAAGTTGCATAACCTTGTCGCCCTCGCGATAAACGCAATCCGCACGCTTGACTTCTCGCTTGTGCGGCGAGGGAGGATTGATTATTTTTTGCAACTCTTTGTTTAGATTTATCGTGCCTGCAACCCCTCGTTTCATCGGGCACAGCACTTGAATTTCGCTCGGCGAAACGTTAAGGTACTTGGGCAAGCGGCGCGTGACGAGCGCAATGGTGTTTGCGCATATCTCCTCGCTCGTGTCTTTTTCTTCAAAGAAGAAGTCGCTGCTCTTGTTGTCGATGTCGGGCATAACGCCGCTGTTGATTTTGTGCGCGTTGGTGACGATTTTGCTCTTTTCGCTCTGGCGGTAAATCTGCGTGAGATAACTCACGTTGAACTTTCCGCATTTGATGAGGTCGTTAAGCACGTTTCCTACGCCCACCGAAGCGAGTTGGTCTTTGTCGCCGACAAGCACGAGGCGCGAGCCTCTTTCGAGCGCGTTTATTAGTGCGGAAAAAACGTATTCGTCCACCATACTCACCTCGTCCACGATTACGACGTCTACGGGCAAGCGAGTGTTCTCGTTGTAAGTGAAATGTCCTTCTCCGTTTTTGTAGTCCAAATCGAGCATACGATGGATGGTTTTTGCTTCCTCGCCCGTTGCTTGCGAAAGTCTTTTTGCGGCTCTGCCCGTAGGCGCGCAAAGCGCGACCCTCTGTCCCAAATCCTTGAACAGTTTGAGTATGCACTTGACGATTGTCGTTTTGCCCGTACCCGGTCCGCCCGTGACTATCTGCACGCCGTTTTCGATTGTTTCCTTGACGGCGGCGATTTGATTTTCGTGAAGGGCAAAGCCTGCGCCTTTTTCGAATCTTGCGACTTCGTGTTTAACGTCCACTCTAAAGTCGGACGCCTCTTGCTTTAATTGCAGCAGTTTTCTCGCAATACTCTTTTCGGTGTTGAAATTCTTTTTCAAGAGTATGGCTGCATGCTCTTTCGTTTCGTATCTCACGAGGTCGCCGAGCATAACCATATCCATCATATTGTCGCGCAC
>CAVKTQ010000001.1:67568-77710 GCA_963659105.1 Firmicutes bacterium CAG:238
GCTATATCTTCCGAATCGATGCTTAAAAGTGCGATTGCGTTTGACAAAAGGTCGTTTTCGGGCAAATAGTTGTGTCCGCTTCTCGTCGCCGCTTCTTTGAGAAGATAAGTTATCGCGGCGCAAATGCGGTAGTCGCTGTCCTTTTCGATGCCCAGTTCGCCTGCGATTCTGTCCGCCGTGGCAAAGCCGATTCCGTCCACGTCGTCAACGAGCATATACGGATTTTTGCGCACGTTGTCTACGGTTTTGATATCGTAGGTGCGGTAGATTTTGAGAGCCATATTTATTGTGATGCCGAGATTTTGCAAAAACATCACAGCGTCTTGCATCTTCTGCACTTTGGCGTAATTCATTCCGAATTCCGTCGCGCGCTTTAGCGATATGCCTCTCACTTTTGCAAGTTCCATCGGATATTTCATCGCTTCGAGCGAATCCACGCCGAACATATCCACGATAGCCTGCGCCGTCACGGGACCCAGCCCCGATATAAGTCCGCTGCCCAAGAACTTCTTGATTCCTTCGAGTTTGGACGGCGCGGACACCCACACTTTGTCGGCGCAAAACTGTTTCCCGTAGGTCGTGCGAGTTTGAAACTTGCCCTCGACTCTTATATTCATACCCTCGCTTACGGGCGGAAAAATGCCGACAACGGTAAAAACGGAGTCCTCGCATTTTATATCGAGAACCGTATAACCGGTGTCCGCGCTTGCGAATATAACGTCTTTTATTTCGCCTGCAAGTTGCATTTTCCTTTCCTTTTCGACGATATTATTTTCTATTTTTTATGCCGATTTATGTCAATTTCACGGCGTTTTTAAGCCGTTTTTTACAACGTTTTTACGGCGTTTTTTATGCCGATTTTACGGCGTTTTTGAGAAAAAACGGTAGGGTTATCCTACCGTTTTTATCTCGCGTATTCAAAATTTGTATTTTTCGACCGCTTGCTTGACTTGCTCTGTCATATCCGTTTCTTCCCAACTGAAACCTTCCTTGCCGAAATGTCCGTAGTTGGACGTCTTGCGGTAAACGGGTTTTGCAAGTTGCAGATGATCGATGATTGCCTTCGGGCGCAAATCGAACACTTCGCGCACGACTTTTGCAAGCGAATCGTCGCTTATAACGCCGGTGCCGTAGGTGTTGACGTACACGGAAACGGGGTGCGCCATGCCGATTGCGTATGCGACTTGCAATTCCGCTCTCTTGCACACGCCTGCCGCAACGAGATTTTTGCAGATGTAGCGAGCCATATAGGACGCGCTTCTGTCCACTTTCGTGGGGTCTTTACCGCTGAACGCGCCGCCGCCGTGAGGACAGAATCCGCCGTATGTGTCGACGATGATCTTCCTGCCCGTGACGCCGCTGTCGCCTGCCGGTCCGCCGATTACGAATCTTCCCGTCGGGTTGATGTAAATTTTGGTGTCGTCGTCGATGTACTCTTGCGGAATCGCATAAGAGATAACCTTGTCGATTATTTCCTCTTCGAGTTCGTCCATGCCGACATCTTCCGAGTGCTGGCAACTTACGACGATAGTGTCCACTCTTTCGGGAACGTCGTCGATGTATTCGACGGTGACTTGCGCTTTGCCGTCCGGACGAAGCCAAGCAAGTTCTCCGCTCTTTCTGACGTCGGTGAGGCGTTTTGTAAGCGCGTGTGCGAGCGTAATCGGAAGAGGCATAAGCGACTCGGTTTCGTCGCAAGCGTATCCGAACATCATACCCTGATCGCCTGCGCCCGTCTTGTCATACACATCCTTGCCGTCGCTGTCCGACGCTTCGTCAACGCCCATAGCGATGTCTGGCGATTGCTCGTCGATGGAACTGAGAACGGCGCACGTCTTGTAGTCGAATCCGAGCGAACTGTCGTTGTAGCCGATGTCTTTGATGACGTCTCTCACTATTGCGGGGATGTCGCAGTAATGCGTGGTGCTGACTTCGCCGAACACCATAACCATACCCGTTGTGGCGCACACTTCAACGGCGACTCTCGCAGAGGCGTCCTCTGCGAAAATGTCGTCGAGAATTGCGTCTGCGATCTGGTCGCACACCTTGTCGGGATGTCCTTCCGTCACGCTTTCAGATGTAAAAAATCTTCTTTTCATTATTCTTCTTCGAGTTCGTCCTCGATGTGTTGATCGATGACGATGTCGGCAGGTTGAGTTTGATTTTCCGCAACCGTCGTAACGTTCTTATAGCACTTCATACCCGTGCCTGCAGGAATGAGTTTGCCGATGATGACGTTCTCTTTCAAGCCGAGGAGCGGGTCTTTTCTGTTGTTGATTGCAGCCTCTGCCAAAACCTTTGCGGTCTCTTGGAAGGACGCAGCCGAGAGGAAAGATTCCGTTGCCAAAGCGGCTTTGGTGATACCCAAAAGGGTACGCTTTGCCGTTGCGGGAACGCCGCCGTTTTCGATTGCCTTTTCGTTTTCTTCCTCATAAGCGAGCAAGTCGACGAGAGTGCCGGGAAGCATATTCGTATCGCCTTGATTTTCGATACGGACTTTGCGGAGCATTTGTCTGACGATGACCTCAACGTGCTTGTCGTTGATTTCGACGCCTGCGGTGCGGTATGCGGATTGAACTTCCTTTGCAATGTATTCCTGAACGCCCTTTACGCCCTTTGCGCGGAGCATATCTTGCGGATTGATCGAGCCTTTGGTGAGCGGATCGCCCGCGCCGATTGTTTCGCCCTCGCCGACGAGAATGTTTGCGTTGTACGGGATAGCGTAGGATTTTGCCTCGCCGTCGGGACTCGTGACCGTAATTTCACGGCGGTCGTCCGAAATGTGGACGATACCGTTGTTCTCGGTGATGACCGCTTTACCTTTAGGATTGCGCGCTTCGAACAATTCTTCGACACGCGGCAAACCTTGAGTGATGTCGTCGTCGGTTGCGACGCCGCCCGAGTGGAAGGTACGCATCGTAAGTTGGGTGCCGGGTTCGCCGATTGACTGCGCTGCGATGATGCCGACCGCTTCGCCGATCTTGACGGGGTTGCCCGAAGCCATATTCTTGCCGTAGCACTTCACGCACACGCCGTTTTTGGACTTACAGGTGAGAATCGAGCGGATAAGCACGCCGGGTTGATGGTGCATATCCGAGCCGTTGCTTTCCCAGTAAGAAGTGAGTTTCTTGTCGATTTCTTTTGCTTTGTCGCTTGAGATGAGCGTGTCGCCTTCGCAGATGATTTCGCCCGTTGCGGGGTCAACCACGTTTCCGATGGTGTATCTGCCTGCGATACGGTCTGCAAGCGCTTCGATGACGCTCTTTTCGTCTCTGATTGCGGTGATAAAGGTGCCTTTGGTGTCGCCGCAGTCTTGTTCTCTTACGACAACCGAGTGCGAAACGTCGACGAGACGTCTTGTGAGGTAGCCCGAGTCAGCCGTCTTAAGAGCGGTGTCCGCAAGACCTTTTCTGCCGCCGTGCGATGAAATGAAGTATTCCAAAACGGACAAGCCTTCACGGAAGGAGGAGCGAACAGGCAACTCGATTGTACGACCGGACGGGTCTGCCATCAAGCCGCGCATACCTGCGAGTTGTCGGATTTGTCCCATACTGCCGCGCGCGCCGGAGTTTGCCATCATCCAAATCGGGTTGAAGTCGTCAAGACCTTTCTTGAGTTCGCTTTCGACCTTGTCGGCAGCGTCTTTCCAAATCTTGATGATTTCTTTGTAACGACCTTCGTCTGAGAGCACGCCTCTTGCGTGGAGTTTTTCGATGCGGACGACTTGTTCTTCCGCTTGGTGAACGATCAACTTCTTGTCGCCGGGGATGTGCATATCGAATACGGAAGCGGTGATTGCGCCGATTGTCGAATACTTGTAGCCGAGCGATTTGATCTTGTCGAGCATTGCAGCAGTTTCGGTTGCGCCGTGATATTTGAAGCAGTTGTCGACAATCATGCTGAGTTGTTTCTTGCCGATAGCCATTGCTTTCTTGCCGAGCGCTTTTTGGATGCTTTCGCGAAGCGCGGTGATTTCACGAGAGAACTCTTTGTTGTTGTCGAGGTCGAGATTGCCCGCTTCCTTGACCGCCGCAGCGATTTGAGCGATTTGAGCGTCGGACGCGTTTCTCTTTAATATGGAACGCGCGCGCACGCACGAGTCTTGATTTATGTCCTCGTTTCTGAACAAGTCAACGAGTTGGCGGAACTGATTTTCGTCCACGCAGGCGTTGATGCCCAAAATGCCTTCGACTTCGAGTTGACCCTTATTTTCCGCAAGCGATCTGTCGACAAATTGCAAATCTTGGGGCAATTTGTCGTTGAAGATGCAACGACCGATCGTGGTGTGCAGAAGTTTGTTGTGGACATATCCGTCCTCGTCTTGCACTTGAGTGCGGATATAGCAGAGGGATTGGAGCGTAAGGTCTTTGTCCTGATACGCCATCATCGCCTCGTCGAAGGAACTGTAATAGTTGCCCTCGCCCTTTGCGCCCGGTTTGACTATCGTGAGGTAGTACGAACCGATGACCATATCTTGCGTCGGCGAAACGATAGGTTTGCCGTCCGAAAGTTTGAGGATGTTGTTTGTGCAGAGCATCAAGATTCTCGCTTCCGCTTGCGCCTCGATTGAAAGAGGAACGTGAACAGCCATTTGGTCGCCGTCGAAGTCCGCGTTGAACGCGCCGCAGGCGAGCGGATGAAGTTTGATTGCTCTACCCTCGACAAGCACGGGTTCGAACGCTTGGATGCCGAGTCTGTGAAGCGTCGGCGCACGGTTGAGAAGCACGGGGTGATCCTTGATGATTTCTTCGAGGATATCCCAAACTTCGTTTTTGCCCGTGTCCACAAAACGTTTCGCGCTCTTGATGTTGTGGCAAAGGTTGCGCTCGACAAGTTTGTTCATAATGAACGGCTTGAAGAGTTCGAGAGCCATTTCCTTTGGCAAACCGCATTGATAGAGTTTGAGTTCGGGTCCGACGACGATAACCGAACGACCGGAATAGTCGACGCGCTTGCCGAGCAAGTTTTGACGGAAACGTCCTTGCTTGCCGCGAAGCATACCCGAAAGGGATTTGAGGTCTCTGTTGCCGGGGCCCGAAACCGCTTTGCCTCTGCGGCCGTTGTCGATGAGAGCGTCTACGGCTTCTTGAAGCATACGCTTCTCGTTGCGCACGATGATGTCGGGCGCGCCGAGTTCTTTGAGTTTTTTGAGGCGGTTGTTGCGGTTGATGACTCTGCGATACAAATCGTTGAGGTCGCTGGTTGCAAATCTGCCGCCGTCGAGTTGAATCATCGGACGAAGTTCGGGCGGAAGCACGGGAAGCACGTCGAGAACCATCCATTCGGGTTTGTTGCCCGATTGACGGAACGCTTCGACGATTTCAAGACGTTTGACCGCTTTGAGACGTTTTTGTCCGACGGAATTGTTTATGATGTTTTTGAGTTGTTCGCTGTCCTTTTCGAGGTCGACTTCCATAAGAAGTTCCTTGACAGCCTCTGCGCCCATGCCAACTCTGAAGTCTTTTGCGTCGTACTTTTCGAGGAGTTCTCTGTACTCTTTGTCGCTGATGACTTGCTTTTTGCGAAGTTCGCCCACTTTGCCCGGATCGAGAACGATGAAGGACACGAAGTAAACGACTTGTTCGAGTTCCTTTGGCGAAACGTCCAAGAGGATGCTGATTCTCGAAGGAACGCCTCTCAAATACCAAATGTGCGTGACGGGGCAAGCGAGTTCGATATGTCCCATTCTTTCACGACGGACTTTGGATTTTGTGACCTCGACGCCGCACTTTTCGCAGATAACGCCCTTATAGCGGATTCTCTTATATCTTCCGCAATGGCATTCCCAGTCGCGGGTAGGTCCAAAGATTTTCTCACAGAAAAGACCGTCTTTTTCGGGCTTTTGCGTGCGGTAGTTTATAGTTTCGGGTTTGGTGACTTCGCCGTGCGACCATTCTCTGATCTTTTCGGGCGAAGCGATACCGATTTGAATTGCATCGAAATTGCTGAGTTCGTACATATGTCGCCTCCTATTACTCTTCGTCGGAGCCTGTACCGAAGATGTCGCTCATATCGGGCGTGCCTTCGGTGAGTGCGCTGAAAATGCTTTCGTCGTCATCGTCGGTGTCGAACAAACTCGTATCCGTGTCGCTCTTGCTTTCGCCGAGATCGCCGAAGATGTTGTTGTCGCCGAAAAGATCAATTTCTTGGATATCAGTGGGTTTTTTGACGGGTGTTTCATATTCATCGTCTTCACCGGTATCGCGCAACTTGATTTCGTCGTTGTCCTCGGTGAGAACTTTGACGTCGAGAGCGAGGGATTGAAGTTCCTTGACCAAAACCTTGAAGGATTCAGGGATACCGGGCTCGGATATATTGCTGCCTTTGACGATGGATTCGTAAGTCTTGACACGACCGACGACGTCGTCCGATTTGACGGTCAAGATTTCTTGCAAGACGTTTGCCGCGCCGTATGCTTCGAGCGCCCAAACTTCCATTTCGCCGAAACGTTGTCCGCCGAATTGCGCCTTGCCGCCGAGCGGTTGTTGGGTGATGACGCTGTACGGACCGGTGCTTCTTGCGTGAATCTTGTCGTCTACGAGGTGATGCAGTTTGAGGTAGTACATATAGCCGACCGTCGCACGATTTTCAAACGGTTCGCCCGTTCTTCCGTCGTAGAGTTGGATCTTGCCGTCCACTTCGCCGTCCTCGTTGACGAGACCGCATTGCTGGAAGAGTTGTTTGATGTCTTGCTCGTTTGCGCCGTCGAACACGGGGGTTGCGACTTTCCAGTCGAGCATATGAGCGATGAGACCGAGGTGAACTTCGAGAACTTGTCCGATGTTCATACGGCTCGGAACGCCGAGCGGATTAAGCACGATTTGAAGGGGCGTGCCGTCTGCAAGGAAAGGCATATCCTCTTTGGGAAGCACTCTCGAAACGACGCCCTTGTTTCCGTGACGACCAGCCATCTTGTCGCCGACGGAGATTTTTCTCTTTTGAGCGATGTAGACGCGCACGAGTTTGTTTACGCCGGGCGCGAGTTCGTCCTTATTCTTTCTCGTGAAGATCTTGACGTCAACCACGATACCGCTCTCGCCGTTGGGAACGCGCAATGACGTGTCGCGCACTTCTCTTGCCTTCTCGCCGAAGATTGCGCGGAGCAACCTCTCTTCGGGAGTGAGTTCGGTTTCGCCCTTCGGGGTGACTTTGCCGACGAGGATGTCGCCGGGTTTGACTTCCGCACCCACCATAACGATACCGTCTTCGTCGAGGTTTTTAAGCACTTCGTCGCTGAGGTTGGGGATATCTCTGGTGATTTGCTCGTCGCCGAGTTTTGTGTCGCGGCATTCGATTTCGTATTCTTCGATGTGGATGGAAGTGTACAAATCGTCGCGCACGAGTTCTTCGCTGATAAGTACCGCGTCCTCGTAGTTGTAACCTTCCCACGACATAAAGCCAATGAGCATGTTTCTGCCCAGAGCAAGTTCGCCGTGATCGGTTGCGGGACCGTCCGCAATGACGGTGCCCTCTCTTGTGAGGTTGCCCTTGTCGTCGTAAAGCGGACCGTACACTTTGTCGCCCTTGTTGACGATAGGATGTTGATTTATGCAAGTGGATTGGTTGGAACGCTCGAACTTGCTGAGAATGTAAGTATCCGTCGTGCCGTCGTTGCACTCGATGACGATCTTGTCGCTGTCGACGTATTTCACGAAACCGTCGTGTTTTGCGATCTTCAAAACGCCCGAGTCGTATGCGATCTTATGTTCGACGCCCGTTGCGATCATAGGAGTTTGCGGTCTGAGGAGCGGAACTGCCTGACGTTGCATGTTCGAGCCCATAAGAGCGCGGTTGGTATCGTCGTTTTCGAGGAACGGGATAAGTGCGGTTGCGATCGAGATAAGTTGCTTGGGGTTGACGTCCATATAGTCCGCTCTTTCTCTGGGGACTTCGCGGATGTCTTTTTGAATACGGCAGTTGACGCGTTTGCGCACGAATTTGCTTTCTTCGTCGAGCGGTTCGTTGGCTTGCGCGATGACGTATTTGTCTTCCTCGTCCGCCGCCATATAGACGACTTCGTCGGTTACTACGCCCGTCGCCTTGTCGATCTTGCGGTACGGCGTTTCGATAAATCCGTACTCGTTGACCTTTGCGTAAGAGGACAAGGACGTGATAAGACCGATGTTCTGACCTTCAGGCGTTTCGATAGGACACATACGTCCGTAGTGCGAGTGGTGAACGTCGCGCACTTCGAAACTTGCGCGCTCTCTGTTCAAGCCGCCGGGACCGAGTGCGGAAAGTTTACGTTTGTGCGTAAGTTCTGCAATCGGGTTGGGTTGGTCCATAAATTGCGACAACTGCGAAGATCCGAAGAACTCTTTGATTGCGCTCGTTACGGGGCGAATGTTAATGAGCGTTTGAGGCGTGATTTCCGCATTCTCCTGTGCGGAAGCCATTCTCTCTTTGATGACTCTTTCAAGGCGTGAGATTCCGATACGGAATTGATTTTGGAGCAACTCGCCGACCGCGCGGACGCGACGGTTTGCAAGGTGGTCGATGTCGTCGCAAGTACCGAAGCCGTAGCGCAAGCCGAGGTTGTAGTCCTCGATTGCGACGATGTCGTCAAGCGTGATGTGCTTGTAGACAAGTTCGTCAACGGACGAGCGGATTGCAAGGAGCAATTCGTCCTTGTTTGCGCCGAATTCGTCCAAGAGGGCTTTGAGGTTGGGATAGTAAACCTTTTCGGTGATGCCGAGGTCTCTTGGGTTGCAATCGACAAACGCGTCGAGGTCTACGGTGTTGTTGCCGATGACTTTGAACGTCTTTTCTTTTCCGTCGTGATCGGTGTATGCAAGCCAAACCACGTTGACGGCGTTGTTTTGAATTTCTCTGCCCTTCGCCTCGTCGACGACTTCGCCCTTTTGCGCGAGGATTTCGCCCGTGACGTTGCTTACGACGTCTTTTGCGAGGGTGTAGCCTGCAATACGCGTTGCAAGCGCGAGTTTCTTGTTGTATTTATAGCGACCGACCTTTGCCAAGTCGTAACGCTTGTAATCGTAGAATGTGTTGTGAATGAGGATGTTCGCGCCTTCGACCGTGGGAACTTCGCCCGGACGCAAACGACGGAACAAATCGATTTTGCCTTGTTCCTCGCTCTTGCATTGAGCGTCTTTCTCGCAAGTCTTGACAATCATCTCGTCCCCGCCGAACAAATCGATGATTTGCTCGTCCGTGCCGTAGCCGAGCGCTCTCAAAAGCGTAGTCGCGGTGATTTTTCTCGTTCTGTCGACATGCACCCATTGCACTTCGTTGGAATCTTGCTCGTATTCCAGCCACGCGCCTCTATTGGGGATGACCGTCGTCGCATAACGAGGTACGCCGTTCTTGTCAAGCACCTTGTCGTTGTAAACGCCGGGGCTTCTCACAAGTTGGGATACGATAACGCGCTCTGCACCGTTGATAACAAACGAGCCGGAATCCGTCATAAGCGGAAAGTCGCCCATAAACACTTCTTGTTCGACCACTTCGCCGGTTTCGTTGTTGGTGAGGCGTGCCTTCACCTTGAGAGGAATAGCATACGTTGTGTCGCGATCTTTGCACTCTTTGACGGTATACTTGGGTTCGCCGTCGAATCTGTGTGACAAAAATTCGAGTTTCAATCTGCCGGAGAAGTCAACGATCGGAGAATAATCTTTGAACACTTCCGTGATGCCGGCGTCAATGAAATTTGCGTAGGAATTCTTTTGCACCTCAATGAGATACGGAATGGGAAGAACGTCTTTGATTTGCGAAAAGTCGCGTCTTTCCGTCGTTCCGTACATTTGATTGTGAATTCTTTGGGACATATATTCACTCCTTAAAAAAATTGCCGAATTTTCGACTTTTCGAAAAACTTCAAACACCCCGAAAAATTTTTTTTTCTGCGCCCGAAATTTTTTTCAAAATCTACGCTTTTCGTGCGAATCGTTATCGATACAAGACGTATTTATAACCCCCTACCCCCAAAAACACATCGTTTTAGGGGTAGGATTCCGCATTATTGCGCAGTTTTCTATTATATATTGAAAAATCAAGCCTGTCAAGCGTCGCGCGCATATAATTTTAATAAATTTCAAGTAAATTTATATATGTTTCCTCTTGATTTAAGCGCGCGTTTTTCTTATAATATTTTATATGAGAATAGACAAGTTTTTGAAGGTATC
>CAVKTQ010000001.1:77720-91789 GCA_963659105.1 Firmicutes bacterium CAG:238
GATAAAACGCCGCACCGTGGCACAAGAGGCTTGCGACGGCGGACGTATCGAAATCAACGGCAAAGCTGCCAAACCGTCAAAGGACGTAAAAGTCGGCGACGTGGTGACGGTGACTTTCGGCAACAATTCGATGTCGTTTGAAGTGCTGAACGTGGACGAACATCAAACCAAGCAAAGTGCGGAAACGATGTACCGCATTTTGAATTAATAATTAATGATTTCGGTGGGCTTTGCCCACACCCGAAATTGCGGCAACGCCGCAATATCACTCTCGCGTAGCAAGAATATCACTGCACGAAGTGCAATATCACTGCACCGTAGGTGCAATATAACCGTGCCCACGGCACGACAAAGGTGAACTATGAAAATCAACGTTATTATAACTGCCGGCGGTACGTCGCAGAGATACGGCGCGGAAAACAAACTCTTTGCGCCTTGCAACGACTCTTGCGTCGTCGTCGAAGCAATCAAACCCTTTTTGACTTTCGAGCAAGTTTCAAAAATCATCGTGGCGATTCACCCCTCTTACAGCGACGAGTTGCTCAATGCGCTCGAAAACGCGCATATCGAGGACACCAGAATCGCACTTACGCAAGGCGGCATAACTCGCACCCAAACCGTGAAACACGGACTTAACGCAGTCGAGGACGATTGCGACTACGTCATGATTCACGACGGCGCGCGCCCCTACGTCACGACTGCGCTGATAAACAGCGTGATTGCAGGCGCGCTCGAAAACGGCGTTGCGCTTCCCCTTCTCCCCCTCACGGATTCGCTCGTTTGCATAAAATTCGGCGTAGACCCCGTTGACAGAGCGGACTATCGCAGAGTGCAGACCCCCGTTTGCGCGAAAACGGACATTTTGCTCAAAGCGTACGCAAAGTGCGACGGCGAATATCTCGACGACATTGCGGTCATTCAAAAGCACGCCGCTTGCGACGTAAGGATTATCGAGGGCGACCCCAAAAACATAAAAATCACCACCAAAGAAGATTTGCACACGCCCCTTTGCGGAATCGGCTACGACATACACCGCTTCAAATCGGGCAACGGAATCAAACTTATGGGAACGCTCATACCCTGCGAGTTTTCCTTTGTTGCGCACAGCGACGGCGACGTTGCGGTGCACGCTCTTATGGACGCGATTTTGTCCGCAATCGGAGAAAAGGACATCGGACATCTCTTCCCTGTAGACGATTCTCGCTACGACGACGCGGACAGCCTCGAACTTTTGCAAACCGTGCTTAAAAAAGCAACCGAAAAAAGTCGCTCGCTCGAGAACGTCAGCGTGGCGATTATTGCCGAACGTCCCATGCTTGCGCCCTACATCGACCAAATGCGCAACAATATGTCGAAAGCGTTGAAAATTCCGTGCGAAAGAATAGGCATAACCGCGACGACGAACGAGCAAGTCGGCGATTTGGGCGACTCTAAATCCGTTGCTTGCTTTGCGACCGCGCTTTTGCTGTAAAAGAGAAATCCGCACAACAGCACAAAACAACGAGAAACGCACAATCGGCAGTTTATATCGTCAAAACCAACTCAAAAACATTTGATTTTGGCAATAACAGCAACAACGCGTCCGATTATCGACAACTCAAAGAGGAAACAAAAACTCAAGCAAATCCCATAGAGAACGGCGACCACCGTTCTCTTTTTGTATAGAGAAAAAGCACAACCGAAGTTGTGCTTTGTTTTTCGACGTTTGAATTCGACAAGTTATCTCTTGCAAAACGTTGATCAAACGCGGAGCAAGGCGCACAAGTCGCGAAAGGCGAGAACGAGGCGCGGAACGTTTGGTAAAGAGATAAGTCAGACGCAGAGCAAACGCCGAAAATCGCGAAAAGCGAGCACGCGTAGCGCAGTGTACACAGACGTACACGAGCAACACGCGCGCAACTTGACAAAGAAAAAGCACAACCGAAGTTGTGCTTTGTTTTTCGACGTTTGAATGCGTCTGATTATCTCTTTGAGAATTGAGGTGCCTTACGAGCCTTGTGCAAACCGTATTTCTTACGTTCTTTCGCACGCGGGTCACGAGTGAGGTAACCTTCTTTCTTGAGGATTGCTCTGTATGCTTCGCTGTCTGCGACGCAGAGCGCTCTTGCAATACCGTGACGGATTGCGCCTGCTTGACCGGTGTAACCGCCGCCGTACACGTTGACGTAAACGTCGAACTTGTCGGTTGTGTCTGTTGCAACGAGGGGTTGATTGACGATGAGTTTCATCGTGTCAAGAGGGAAATACTCGTCGAGAGTACGCTTGTTGATGACGATGCTGCCTTCGCCGCCGGGGATAAGACGAACTCTTGCGATTGCCGTCTTTCTTCTGCCGGTGCCGAGATATTGAACTTTCTTGGTTTTCTTAGTAGCCATATTTCACCTCTCAATCAGTTGAGTTTCAACTCAACGGGGCATTGTGCCTGATGATCGTGCTCTGCACCGACGTAAACGCGGAGTTTTTTGAGCATCTTTGCGCCGAGAGTATTCTTGGGAAGCATACCCTTGACTGCCTTGTACACTGCAAATTCGGGTTTTTCAGCCATCAATTTCTTGTACTGAATTTCCTTCAAGCCGCCGATGTAACCGGTGTGATAACGATAGTACTTGTCTTCGAGTTTCTTGCCTGTGAGAACGACCTTTTCGCAGTTGATGATTATAACGTGGTCGCCGCAGTCGACGTTGGGTGTATATTCGGGTTTGTTCTTCCCTTTAAGGATAGAAGCAACCTGAGATGCAAGGCGGCCGAGAACCATATCGGTTGCGTCGACAACATACCACTTGCTTTCAACTTCGCCGGGCTTTGCCATATAAGACTTATTGTTTTTTGCCATTGTTGACAAATCCTTAGCCATTGTGCTAACCTCCAAAATTTGTTTTCGCAAGAGCAAGGCTTAGATCGGAGGGGCTAGTTCTTCTCGCGCCGTACGTCTTTCAAAAATATGCTTGATAATAATATTAAATATAACAAAATAAGTCAAGCGTTTTTGTCAAAAATCGGATATTTTTTGCAAACGCCTTTCGTTATCCTTGTCAAGAGTGCGATTATATCGCATTTTCTATGCGGATTTTCATAGGTTTGCAGGACATATTTTCAAGCGATTTCAAATCCGATTGTTGTCCGTTCAACTCGACGTTCGCATCCTTTATATTTGCAAAAGACACGCTTAGACGCTCGGTTTTTGCGTTTTCAGGGATGATTATCACATCGTATCCTTTCTCGTCCTTTTTCATTGCGACGGATATTTTACCTTGCTCGTCGAACATCGTGTAGACGTTGTCGCCGAGATAAATTTTGAGTTCTATATCCTTAAACTCGGTCGAGTTTTTGTCTTGATTGAGTAGGGGTACAATTGCGCCCTCTTTGACAAACACGGGGTATTTGTCGAGCGGATATTCTCTTTGATATTCCTTTCCGCCCTCGAATTTTTCGCCCGTGAAGAAGTCGAACCATACGCCGCTTGGAAGCCAAAACTTTTGCTTCGCCACTCCGTTTTTGCCCTTGTGCGTGACGGGGCAAACGTACATTTGCGCGCCGAAATAGTATTGATTGCGCCACTTTTTGTCGTATGCCGGGTCATCTTGCGAATAATAATACGTCGGGCAAACGAGCGGAACGCCCTCGGTTGCAGTCTTTACGTTTGCCGTGTACAAGTACGGCAAAAGCCTGTGGCGCAAGCGCAAAAAGTCCTCCGCAATCGCTTCGACTTTCGTGTAGTTCCACGGCTCTTTGCTCATCGCCTTGTTGTTGGAATGCAGGCGGTTTATCGGCGAGAACACGCCGAATTGCAACCACCTGAGATACAGTTCGTTGTCGCCCTTGCCCAAAAGGTGTCCGCCTATGTCGTGCGACCACCAAGTGTAGCCTGCGTTGGAAGCGAGCGCGGTGAAATAGGGTTGAAATTTCAAACTGTTCCAGCACACGATCGTATCCCCCGAAAAGCCGAGCGGATAGCGGTGCGAGCCGAGCCCCGCATATCTTGAAAGAATAACGCTTTTGTTGCCGTCGCGGTTGATGTCGAGAGTGTGATAGTGGTTGAGAAGCCAAAGCGGATCGAGATTCTTCATCTTCGACTTTGTGCCTTGTTGCCAGTCTATCCACCAAAAATCAACGCCCATCTTTTCGTACGGATGGTGCAAAATATCGAAATACGCGTTGCGGAATTTCTCGTCGGTGAGGTCGAATTCGAGCGTGCGCTTCGTCTGCGGATCTACGCCGAGCGCGCGGCACATTTCGGGATACTGCTCCTCGAAATAACGCACTCCGTCGCGAGGGTGCAGGTTCATCGTGACCGCGAGATTGCGACCTTTGAGGTTTCGCAAAAACCCTTCGGGGTCGGGGAACAATTCTTTTTCAAACGTATATCCCGTCCACCCTGCGCCTTGAAAAGATTTGTACTCTGCGTCCTTTGGAGCATTGCCCACGATATGCCAGTCCATATCTATCGTGGCGACGGTGAGCGGCACGTCCTTCTGCTCGAATTTGTCCATAAGTTCGAGATACTCTTTGTCGGTGTAGGCGTGATAGCGCGACCACCAGTTGCCGAGAACGTACTTGGGAAGAACGGGCGTGAATCCCGAAAGCGAATAAAACTCTTTAAGTCCGCCAAGATAGTCCTTGCCGAATGCAAAAACGTACTTGTCTTTCGTTGCCGCGGGACGAGGCGAAACGCTGCCGTCAACGTTGAGAATAACCGACGACGAATCGTCGATTTCGCTCACGCCGTTCAAAGCGAATATGCCTTTTCTGATATGCGCGACGCCGACGTGGTCTTTCTTTTCGCGTTTGCTTTTCCAACCGCCGAGCAACCCGAACGTACCGTCCAAAGTTCTTGCCGTACCGCCGAGATTTAATGCATTCGAGGGCGTTGCGCTCTCGCCGTTTTTGAAAGTCACGGACGTCGAAAGCGTCTTCGTATTTACGCTGAAAAAACAAGTTTCCGTCTCAATCGACGCTTCATCGCCGTTTTTTGCATACTTAAACTGCGGATTTGCGTAATCTCTGCAAAACGCAAACTGAGTGCGATTGTCCGTAAAACTGCCCTTTTCTATACGCAACACTCGGGGCGAAAGCACGCTTATGCGCACGTCGCCGACAATGATTGTATTCTCTTTTTTGCACGGTGCGAGTTGCTGTGAAAACCTCATATTTCCTCCGTCATGCCCTTATTCGGCATAGGATATTATTCTTCTAAAATATGATAACAATCAAACTGCAAAGTGTCAATACCGAGCGGCGATTTATACGTCGCATATAAACGAGCCGCCTCTAAGCACCTTGCTTAGGTGCATTGCATATACATATGATATGTGCGGAATTATTGGCTACGTCGGCTTTCAAAGCGCCGAGAAAATCGTGCTTGACGGATTGAAAACTCTTGAATATCGAGGCTATGACAGCGCCGGTATCGCCGCAATTTCGCTTGGAAAAATCAAGGTGTTCAAAGCTGTCGGGCGCGTCGAACTGCTCAAAAGGAAAGTCCCGACCCTTTCCGCTCAAACGGGAATCGGACACACGAGATGGGCAACTCACGGCAAGGTGTGCGAGAAAAACGCGCATCCGCATTTGTCGTTTGACGGCAAAATCGCCGTTGCGCACAACGGCGTGATAAGCAACGCCGAAGACCTTAAAGCCGAACTCGCCGAAAAAGGAATAACGTTTTCGTCGGATACGGACAGCGAAATCATAGCGCATATGCTTGCGCTCGAAACCTGCGATATGTCGGCGGCAATCGAAAACGTCGGCAAACGTCTTAAAGGAGCGACGACTTTTCTTGCCATAAAAGAGGGCGAGAACGCCATTTACCTTAGGCGGTGCGGCGCGTCGCTTGCCGTCGGGCTCGGCAAAGGCGAAAACTTCGTTGCGAGCGACACGCTCGCGCTTGGCAAATACACGCAAAACATCGTGGTTTTGAGCGACGGCGAGTGTGCAAAAATCACCGCCGATTCCGCAGAGTTTTTCAAGGACGGCGAAAGACAAATCAAAAAGCCTATCAAAGTCAAGCGCACCGCCCCGAAAGAATGTTCTTGTCATATGCGCTCGGAAATAGACGAAATTCCCCGCGCGCTCGTCAGAACATACAAAAGCGTCGTCAAAAACGTTGACGAAAAATCGATAAACGACTTGAAAAACGCCGAAAAAATCGTGTTTTGCGGTTGCGGCACGGCGTACCACGCAGGGTTGTACGGGAAGGACGTTTTCGAGAGGCTCTTGGGCATTCCCTGCGTATGCGAGGTGGCAAGCGAGTTTTCGGGCGTAAGGTTTTTGTCGAAGAACACCGTTTGCTTTTTCATAACGCAAAGCGGCGAAACGGCGGACACCATTCTTGCGCTCAAGCGTTGCAAAGAATCGGGCGCAAAAACGATTGCGCTGACAAACGTCGAGGCAAGCAGCATAACCTTCGAGGCGGACAAAACGCTGTATCTCGACGCAGGCGCGGAAGTTGCGGTGGCGGCGACAAAATCCTATGTATGCCAACTGCTTGCGCTGTACGTCATCGCAAAAATCTGCCGCGGTCAAACGCCGCAAAAAAGCGAGATATCCGCATTTGTGCAAGACATTCGCATTGCGAGCGCACTCTCGCTGTACGAAGAAAAAATCAAGAAAGCGAATTTGTTTTTCATCGGCAAGGGGCTCGACTTCGTGACGGCGAGAGAGGGCGCGTTGAAGTTTAAGGAAATCACCTACAAAATGACGGACGCATATCAGTCGGGCGAACTCAAACACGGCACGATTGCCCTCATAGATTCAAAGAGCGTAGTCGCCGTGATTGCGACAAATCCGCAAGACAAAGAGCGCACGGCGGCAAGCGTAAGCGAATTGAAATCGAGGGGCGCATACGTCATCGCGCTCACGTCGGCAGGCGACGTCGGCGCAAGCAAGACGTTCGTTTTGCCCGATTGCAAGGACAAATTGCTGTACCCGATTTTGTCGGTCATCCCTCTTCAATCGCTTGCGTTGACAACATCCCTTTGTATGGGGCTTAACCCCGACAAGCCGAGAAATCTCGCAAAGAGCGTAACCGTGATATAGGAAACACTCGGCAAATTCTGCCCGACATTTTCTGCACAATCCGCTTGCAAACGAGAATAAAAACTTAGAAACAAAAATATAAATCGATCTGAACAAGTTGTGACGAAAAATGCAAAAACGGCGCTTTATGCGCCGTTTTTGTATACATAATCATTCGTTATTGTTTACAAGCGCAAATTATTGTCAAGCCACTTTGCCACCGCTCCGCAGTCCTCGTTGAGCAAGATGTCCGCTTGTGAATCAAAATAAGTGCTTGACTTGTTTATCACCGCCGTGACCTCTCCCATGAAATATCCGACAAGTCCTGCGGCAGGATACACGACCAAAGACGTGCCGACGACAATCAGCATATCCGCTCGCCGAATAGCCCCGATTGCGCCGCGCAAAACTCGCTCGTCGAGATTTTCGCCGTACAGCACGACTTCGGGTTTTATTATGCCGCCGCACTCGTCGCAATGCGGCACGCCATCGTGCGATACGACATAATCCAAATCGAAAAACTTGTGACAACGCTCGCATCTGTTGCGCTCGATCGAGCCGTGCAGTTCAAACACCTTTTCACTGCCTGCCGCCTGGTGCAATCCGTCGATGTTTTGCGTGACAATTCCCTCGATTCTGCCTTCCTTTTCAAGCCTTGCCAAAAGCAAATGCATAGCGTTCGGCTTTGCGTTTTCGTATATCATTTTGCTCTTGTAAAAGTCGTAAAACTCTTTAGGATGCGAAAGGAAAAAGTCGTGCGAAATCACGGTTTCGGCAGGATAGTTGCCAAAGGGCGTGGAATACAATCCGTGCGCGCTGCGAAAGTCGGGTATGCCGCTCGGAACAGACGCTCCTGCGCCCGTCAGTACGACTATACGTCGAGATTTTTCGATTGCCGCTTTCAAATCGTTCAAAGCGGCGATGGTTTTGTCGCCAAACTCGTTTGCCATATACTTTTACCTTCTATGCGTAAATTATATCACTTGAAAAACGGCAATACAAGTGGTATAATTCTATAATATACGAGGTGAGTTTATGTTCAACAAAGATATGTACGCGCTCGGAAGCAAGCGCTCGTCGATAAGAGAGTTGTTTGAATACGGCAAGCAACGCGCCGAGAAAGTAGGACAGGAAAACGTGTTCGACTTTTCGCTCGGCAATCCCAACACGCCATCCCCCGATTGCGTGAAAGACGCACTTTTGTCGCTTGCAAACGAAAATCCCGTCGCACTTCACGGCTACACGTCGGCGCAAGGCGGAAAAGGCGTGAGAGAGGCGATTGCAAACAACATCCGCTGCCGTTTCGACGTTGACATAACCTCGGATTATATCTATATGACTTGCGGCGCGGCGGCTTCCCTTTGCATAACCCTTCGCGCGCTCAATGAATGCGGCGACGAATTCGTTATCCTCGCCCCGTACTTTCCCGAATACGAAGTTTTCATAAAAGCGGCAGGCGGCACGCCCGTCGTCGTACCTTTTGACGAGAGTGATTTCGCCCCGAATCTCGCCGCACTCGAAAACGCCATAACCGAAAGGACGAAAGCGGTCATAATAAATTCTCCCAACAATCCGAGCGGCGTTGTGTACTCTGCCGAAACAATCGCAAAAATATCGGGGATTTTGAGCAAAAAAAGCGCGCTTTTCTCGCACCCGATTTTTATAATCTCGGACGAGCCGTATCGCGAACTTGCCTACGACG
The DNA here is from genome assembly GCA_963659105.1 of Firmicutes bacterium CAG:238. Classification (GTDB taxonomy): domain Bacteria; phylum Bacillota; class Clostridia; order Christensenellales; family CAG-917; genus CAG-475. The sequence continues at coordinate 86,434 of CAVKTQ010000001.1, forward strand.
TCGAAGTGCCGTATATAATGAATTTTTACGACGACGCAATCGTGTGTTACAGTTATTCAAAGAGTTTATCCCTGCCGGGTGAGCGCATAGGCTATATTGCGGTAAACCCAAAAGCAAACGGCGCAAACGATTTGTATCTCGCAATATGCGGCGCAGGTCGCGCGCTCGGCTACGTTTGCGCTCCGAGCACCTACCAACGAGTTGCCGAAAAGTGCGCGGACGCTCTGCCCGACCTCGATTTTTACCGCACAAACCGCAACTTGCTTTACGGCTCTTTGACGAAAATCGGCTATACTTGCGTGCGCCCCGACGGTGCGTTTTATCTCCTCGTAAAGTCGCTCGAAGACGACGCGAACGCCTTTGCCGACAATGCGAAAAAACTCGGATTGTTGCTTGTTCCCTGCGACGATTTCGGCGCGAAAGGCTACGTCCGCATTGCGTATTGCGTGAGCCTCGACGTCATAAAACGCTCCCTTCCATCGTTTGAAAAGTTGTATGACGAATATAAACAGAATTGATTTTATATATAGATATCGCGATTTTATATATGCAAAAGGCAGGAAATGAAAAAGTGACCGCCGCCCGTTAAGTTTACTAAAGCCTCAACTTGAAAACCGAAAGCCCGACCATCAGGGTTTTGTCGGGCTTTCAAAAAAAGGAGTAAACGTGGGTGACCCACTATGTCGTCGAGCAAACGCTCGGTTGAAAACGTCAGGACGCTTTGCGCATAAGGCTTATGCGCACAAACACGATTTTGCCGTCTTTGGTTGCGATTTGCGAATTGTTGACTCTCGACTGGTTGTTGATATGCGTCATATAAAATTTCATTTTTCTTCTCCTTGTCAAGCGTTGTATTTTGTTTTCTCTCTTGCTTGCAAGCATATAATATGCTATACTGTGTACCGAAATCGGTACATCAATCGGTTTTTATAAAAATTTTTGCCGAAAAAGGAAAGGATTATGGCACTCGAAGCGAAAAAAACTCTGATTATGAGGATATATCAAATTCTCGACGAATACAGCGACGAGGATCATCCCCTTACGCAACAAAACATAATCGACATATTGGAGCGCGACTACGACATCCCCTGCGAGAGAAAGGCGGTGGGCAGAAACGTGTCCTATCTCAAAGAAATGGGCTTCGACATCGAATCCACCGCAAACGGAACGTACCTTGCCTCGCGCAAACTCGAAAACGCCGAACTTCGTCTTCTCATAGACAGCGTGCTTTCCTCGAGAAACGTCAATTCCACCCACTCGGAACAGTTGATAAACAAACTCATTGCGCTGGGCGGTCGCAACTTCAAATCGCACGTCAAGCACGTCTATTCGGTCAAAGAATGGGATAAGTCGGACAACAAGGCGTTTTTCTACAACATCGACGTCATAGACGAGGCTATCGAGCAGGGCAAGAAAATCAGTTTCAACTACAACAAAATCGGGCTCGACAAAAAGTTGCACGTTTCAAAGCCGCACGTCGGCTCGCCATACCAAATGCTTCTGCACAACCAACGCTACTATCTTATGATGTTCGACGAGATGTTCGACGAGGTGGGATTCTACCGCATGGACAAAATCACAGACATCGAAGTGCTCGACGACAACGCAAAGCCCTTGCGCGAAAACGTCGGATTCGAAAAGGGCATAGACTATAAGCGCATCGCAACGTCGCTGCCGTATATGTACAACGACGCGCCCGTCGCAATCACCCTCAAATGCTGGGTAGGTATGGCAGACACCCTCTACGACTGGTTCGGCACAAACTTCACCGCAAAGAAACTCGACGACAAATATTTTGTCGCGACAATCGTCGCAAGCGAGAAGGCTATGCTCTACTGGGTGCTGCAATACAACCGCAACGTAGAGGTTCTGTCTCCCCTCTCTTTGCGCGAAAATGTGGTCGCAAAACTCAAAAAAACGCTCGCTTTGTATGAAAAAGATTGACTTTTAATGTTTGAATTATTTGCTTTTCGGTTGCTTTTCTTTTCAAACGCAACTATAATGCAAGCAAATTTGCAAACAAACGGTATATGATTATGAACAAGAACATTTTGTCAAGATTGTATAGGCACGGCGTTCAACTTATGGCGGTGGGTATCGTAACCGGCATCTTTTCGGGTATCGTCGTGACGTTTTTCAATATCGCGGCGGACTTGTTCTCGAAATATTCAAAAGACGTCTACGCTCTTGTGAGAGAAAACCCCGCTTTCGTTCCTCTTCTTTTCGTTGCGCTCGCGATAATCGCCTTTGCGATCGCCACGATTTCGAAATTCGTCCCTATGGTTCGCGGAAGCGGTATCCCACAAACGGAAGGCGCGGCAAGAGGATTGCTCGAACTCAAATGGTACAAATCCCTGCCGGCTATGGCGGCTTCCTGCCTTGTGTGCATACTGTCGGGCTTGACGGCAGGCGCGGAAGGTCCGAGCATGTTTATAGGCGCAACCTGCGGCGAAGGCACAAGCAAACTCTTGCGCTGTACGGATATGGAAAAACGCTACCAAATCACGGGCGGCGCGTGCGCGGGACTTGCCGTCGCTTTCAATGCTCCGCTTACGGGCATCACGTTCGCCTTCGAGGAAGCGCACAGACGTTTTACCCCGGCAATCTTCATATGCGCATTCTCGTCGGTGCTTAGCGCAATCATAACGAGATACGCGCTCTACGGCTTTATGAATATGCCCGTCGAGGCAATTTTTTCCTCGTTCAACCTCATTCAAATGCCGCTAAAAAGTTACGGATTCGTCGTGCTTGCCGCCGTAGTGAGCGGCATTGGCGGTTTCGGATTTTACAAACTTTGCTTGCTGTCCAAAAAACTCTTTGCGAAAATCCAAACCAAAAACGCTCTAACCACAACCTATCTCAAACTGCTTTTCCCGTTCATATTCGCAGGCGTTTTCGGGCTTATCACCGCTTCGGTTATGGGCGGCGGTCACTCGTTTATCGAGTCTTTGGGAACGCACGGCGGAACAACAGAGCAAAACGTCGCGACAATATTTTCGTCGCCCGTCGTTGTTACACTTATTCTCGTACTCGTGATGAGAGTTATCGCCACCGCGCTCAATCTCGGCGCAGGCGTGCCTTGCGGAATATTCATTCCTATGCTCGCAATAGGCGCGTGTATCGGCACTCTCGTCGCAAAACTCGGCGTCGCGTGGGGTATGCCCGCAGAATACGCCGATTGCATAGTTATGATTTGTATGGCAACGTTCTTTGCAACAATCGTCAAAGCGCCGCTTACGGCAATAATTATGGTCGTGGAACTGACGTGGCAGTTCACTCTGCTCGTCCCCGTCGTCTTGGGCGTGTCCTTCGGATATATGGTGAGCGAAGTGTTCGGGGCAAGATCGATTTATGACGAACTGCTCGACAGCATCCTCGACGAGCAACACGTCCGCCTCACAAAGCAAACCTACGTCGCAACCGTCGAGGACGGCTCGATTGCTATGCATAAACCCATCCGCGACGTGCTTTGGCCAAACAACTTGCTCATACGCTCTATAAAGCGCGACGGCGTTTCCATCGTTCCCGCGTCGGATACGGTCTTGCAAGTGGGGGACGAATTGAGCATACAAGCCGAGTGCGTGGACTACGACAACTTCAAAGTGTCCGTAGACGAAATCGTAAAACCGAGAAAGCACCTTTTCTCGAACAGAAAGCGCAAATCTCAATCCGAACAAAGCGAACAATAATCGCAAAAAAAAACGTTTCATCGGCACATTATTCGCCAATAAACGTTGTGTTTTGAAAAATAAAATCAAAAATAGCATAAAAAGACAACCGCCGTTTAAGCGGTTGCCTTTTTGAGTTTTGCCAAAAAAATCAGTCCTCTTCTATGTCGCAAGCAGGCTCTGCTATGGCGGTTATTACGTCCGCCAAAGTCGCTTCCTCACTTCCCTCGCAAGCGGAATTGCGCTCTGCTTCTTCACGTTGTTTTTTGAGAACGGGAAGTTCGTCCGTGCAGAACAATCTCACCTTGCCGTCCTTATTCTTGCCGACGATGTTGAGGATTTTGCCCTTCGTCACGCATATGCCGGCACAGAGCGGTTCGAGCAGGAAAAGTATCGAGAGCAGGAGCATAAACACAAGCACAACCCAGAGGAACGCGCCGCCGCCAAACCACGCCATAAAGCCTTTGAGAATGTTGTCCGTGCGCATAACTTGGTCCACTACGAACAATTCGTCAAACGCAGGCATACCAGTCGTGGTCGCCTTTGCGGCAAGCGGAAGTATCGCGATAAAAACGTACACAAGCGGAAGCGTAAGCACAAACGCAAACGCCGTTATGCCTATCGTGAGTCCGTTGCGAAGTTTTCTGTTCGGGAAATTCAAAGCCACGTTTGAAAAGAGCATAATCCCTGCGCTCATCGTGAGAATGACGACGATGTACTTTGCAAGAACGTTGTCTATTCTGCTGAAAGCCGTGAAAAACGCGATGTTGTCGGGATTTTCCATATCCTGCATCGCATTGAGCAAGAACAGTATGCCCAAAATGATGATTGCCACCGAAAGCCCCAAAAGCGCAAAAAGCACTTTCTCGGTTTTTGAAAGTTGTTTTGTCATAATTTTACCCCTAAAATTAATAAGTTAATTATACTCCACAATCGCACTATATGCAACAAAAACTTTTTTCAGCCTAACTAAGAGCGAATCCCACCGTTGACGACACGCTATACATCCGCAAGCGGTGGCGTAAGTCTTTGCTATGGCAAAGAACATCCCACTCGCCCTGTCAAATGGGATTCGTAGCGAGAGAATCGAGCGTAATAGAAAGCATACCAAGACGGCATTTTGCGCGACTTCGGCTTGATAATTAATATGCTTGATTTGACAGCGATAAATGCCGTCGCGGTTAGTGATTGCGATAACAAATGCGGTATATGACAATAAGACTGCTTGTTGTCATCACCGCAATGCCGTTTGAGCAATCGCGTCAGCCACAAATAGTGGGTTCGGCGTGCGATGCACGCCGAGGCATTTGCAACGTCAAATGCCTCGAATCCCACCGCCTAAAAACGCTGAAACCCTACTAAACAGTAGGGTTTCAGGCGTTGGCGGAAGCGGTGGGATTCGAACCCACGAACGAGTTACCCCGTTACCGCATTTCGAGTGCGGGCCGTTATGACCACTTCGATACACTTCCTTATTCTTTGACGATAAGCATTCGAAAGTGGGCATTCAAGGCACGCTGTGCGTACTGCCTTGACCACTTCGATACACTTCCGTATGATTTGACGATAAGCATTCGGAAGTGGGCATTCAAGGCTCGCTGTGCGTACTGCCTTGACCACTTCGATACACTTCCGTATGATTTGACGATAAGCATTCGGAAGTGGGCATTCAAGGCTCGCTGTGCGTA
>CAVKTQ010000001.1:91795-100262 GCA_963659105.1 Firmicutes bacterium CAG:238
TGACCACTTCGATACACTTCCTTATTCTTTGACGATAAGCATTCGAAAGTGGGCATTCAAGGCACGCTGTGCGTATTACCTTGACCACTTCGATACACTTCCGTATCAAATGTTTATCAGCGTGATTTATTATAGTATATAAAAATGAATTTTGCAACAAGTTTTGCACTCTACTGCGATTTTGAAATCAAAAAAATTCGGCGCTGCATTTTGCGATTTTCGGCAAAATTGTGACTTTTCGGCGCATTTTGTCAACAGAGATCGTACGGCGGCTCTTCCACTCGGGCAAAATGTGCGCAATATGAGATTCGGCGATAATCTCACAAAAAAAATCCCTTGCTCGCATGGCGGAATTGTCATGCGGACAAGGGATAAACTTTGTGATTGTGGCGCCGATAACGGCGTTCGAGCGATGTTATTTGCGCTGATTCAGTTTGTTGTTTTCAACGACTTTTTGCTCCTTTTTGATGTCTTCTTTGCGCTTCTTGTCGTCGTCCTTGCGTTTGTGGTCTGCCTCTTCGACGGAGATTCTGGTTTTCATTTCGTTTTCGTTTGAAGACAGAACAGACATATTTTCAAGGTCTTGTTCGCTTTCGCGCTCGCTCATGCCGCCGATTTGGAAACTCGAAGATTCGCTGCTCAAATCGTTGTGACCTTTTCTGTCGAGCATTTTCTGATAATTTGTCTGCACGCCGTCTTTGGCGGTTTGCACGTTGTTGTTTTCACGCACTGCGCACAACTCGTTGAACTCGCGCTCGCCCATTGCAAACTTTGTCATAGCCTGATTCTTGTAGGCGTCGATTGCGTTTTGCTCTCTGAAATATCTGAACACGTTGAACATCTTCGACAAGAAGGATCTGTTGCGGCTTTGTTCGAGCATTGCTCTGTACGTTTGGGCAACTTTGAGTTTGTTGTCCGGCGTATGTCCGACGTTTTCGTTCAACTTGGCTTGCTCGCGCGTCACGGCGTTTGCAAGAGCGGTGTAACCCATGCTCTTTTTCCACTCGTCGTTTGCGAAATCATAGCCTTGAGTGTTCGCCTGCAATCTTCTCGTGGCTTGTTCGACGGAGTTTTTCGGCACATAGTTATCCAAAAAGTCTTCTTGCATAGTCTTGACTTGTTCGGGAGTGTAGCCGCCGTTGGCGACGCGTTTCGGATATCCGACGCGTTTTGCGGAGTCGCTCATCACCTTGTCGAGGAGACGGAAAGTGTCGTCCATTTGTTCCGCCGAGATTGTGATTCCCCTCTTGCAGCACTCTTTGTTGATGCTGTGCAGAGCCGTCGAATACAAATCGCCGAAGAGCAATTTGTATTGTTTTTCGAACATGGTTTTGTCAACGCTCGTGTGGTTGCTGTTTGCGTTTTGCAAAACGAACTCGGCAATGACCGACTCCAAATCGTTTTTGTCGATTTTGATTCCGCTAATGCCCGCGAGGTCGGTTGAATAATCGTGTTCTTTTTCGTCGTCGTCAAGAGGAATATATCCTGCGGTTTCGTCGATTTCGACGTATTCTGCCTTGTCGTCCTGCGATGTAATACCGCCGAAGTACACGCCGAGTTCACGCAACTCGCCCATTGTGGCAACCGAGTATGCCGAATTCGGATTGCCCTTTGCGACGACGTATCTTCCGTTTTTGAAAGTTCTGAAGTCAATGCCTTTGATTGCGCCGAATTGTTCTTCTTCGTCTGCTTGCGCCTGGTTGTCGTTGGCGACTGGGATATCTTCGCCTTCGAACAAATCGAGGTCTGCGTTGAAGAGGTTTTCCAACTGCTCTTGTTGTTCGAGCATATACGCTTCGATTCTCGCTTGCGCGGCGAGTTGCTTGTCATACTCGGACGGAGCGAACAAATCCTCTGCGTCGGGAGCGAAATCTTTCCATTGTTCCGCCTCGCCGGCAACGTATTGTTTGTTGCGCTCTTCGGCTTCGACTTGAGCCTTTTTCTCGTTGCACACCTTGACTACGCTGTCTTTGATTTGGTTGTATCTCGCGTCGGGATTGGCGGTGTATTCCGTCATCTTGCGCACGAACTCGGGATTTACGGTGACTCCCTTATGCATAAAGTCAACGGTGTCGAGTTCCATTTTAAGGTCGTCGCCGTCCTTCATTATACGCGCAAACTGCACGAGTCCGCTCTGATTTACGAGCGCAGAAAGGAGAGTCTTCACCGCAATGTCTTGCTTATACACGCCGTTGTTTGCTTCTTTTGCCAAATCATAGATAGACTTGCCGTCTACGAATATGAGATGTACGGCGTCGCTGCTCGCATTGTTTGCAAATCCGTATGAACGGAGCGCGTCCGAATCTACGTAAGTAGAGTTGTAGATGACGGAAATGCATCCCACCCACAAAGCGGTTGCGCAGCCGTCGAATGCGTCGGGGTCGGGATTGTCGCCCGACAATGCGTATGCGCTCTGCGGCAGCGTGAGTTTGAAGGTGTAATTCTTGTCGCCGAAGTCATCGGCGTAAGCGAGCCTTCTCCTCCTCTCAGAAAGATATTCGTATGTGAAGGAATGGAATTGGTTGGTTTCGAGTTGCTGCATTTTCATTTCGGCGTAGTCCTCGGGATCGCTCTGTTCCATTTCCCTCTTTGAGTCCGCACGTTTGACGAGTTCTTCGTAATCCATTCCCGCGCCAAGGTTGAGATATGTATCTCTTTCCCATGCGGCGAGCAATTCACCGTGCGTTACAAGATACTCCGCTTCGAATGCCGAGAAGTCCGCTTTGTCGATGAGAGTCGGGCAGCGTTGTTCGACATACCACGGATTTTCGAGGCTCTTCACTCTGGTCGCTTGTTGAACTCTCATATACAAGACAGTCTTGAAAACGTCTTCTTCCGTCGTGATTTCCCTCGGAGGCGTATATGATTCGAGGAAGTCGAACATCATGTCGAGATATCTCTTGATTTCGGCGTGATCCTGCGCGACGAAAGACATAATCATATGCACGGATTCCTTGAGAGTTTCGTCATCCGTCAAGTCCTTCTCGCCTACGCCGAGCGTCTTGGCATATCTTGCAAACACAATCAAGTCGATAAAGTCTCTTGTGTCGACATTGAGTTGTGACGGCGACAATGCGTTTGCGACGGGGTTTATCTGCTCATTGCCTTGTTTGTCTACATATTTGTTGCTGAGCAAATGCTCCGCAATAAGGTTGTATGGTTTTCTGCCGTCCTCGATGAGTTTGAATGCGGCGGCAATCGACGGCTCGTCTGCTTTGATTACGAAATCGTTTTTGCCGTTTGCAAACGGCGCTTTGCGCTCTGCTTTTTGTGCGTCGGCTTTTCTCTTTTCCGCAAGATCGCGCTCATACTTTTCGCGACCGGGGATGAGTATATTGTCCAAATTCGCTTTTTCCGCGTTGAAAAGAGCCTTTCTGAACCGCTCGCTGCCTTCGAGGGCGGCGATTTTCGTCACATAGTCGGGATTGTCGTTTTTGCCCGTGCGCACGTCGAGGATGTCCGATTTATACTCGAATTTGCCGTTGATTTCGGCAACTTGCACGATGGACACGACTCCCGTTTGATTTACGAGCGCGTCCATAACTTTGGCTGCCGCCGCGTCCGTATTCTTGGGGTCGGGAAGCATATCGAATACGCTGATTCCGTCGATAAACACGGTCTTATACAAGTCGAGATCGAGTTGACCGCAGTTGGTGTATTCGCGCACCAAGCCGTAGCCCGTTTCCGTTGAACCGAACGCGGCTCTGAGTGCTGCCGTGACATTTTGCAACTCGTCGGATGAAACCTCGCCTGCGGCGAAATTCTTTCCTTTCAAAGATTTTGCCCAATCGGTGAGAGCAAACTTTTTGATAGCCGATTCTTCGACGGGATTCGGATGGTCGAGATCGAATGCGTCGATAAGAGCGTCGGCAAGCGGAAGCCTTTGTGTTACCGCAGGACGGATCGCGTCGAACGTTTCGCGAGCGGCTCTGTTTTCGCTGAGTTGTTTTTCGGGGTTTGCGTCGAGAGCGCGCATGGTCGCCGCGTCGATTTTCACGTCGTTGTCGAGGAACAGGAACTCGTTCCACATCGATTGAATCATCAACTGTTGCTCGACTCTTTGCAGATGCATCATGCCCGTCATATCGGGAAAATGCGTCGCGACGTATTCGGGATACTCCTTTATCTTCGTAACGCCCAAACTTTGTTGCGCGCGCAGATAGATGTAATGTTTCAAAGCGTCCGCCTCGTTGTTGATTTCCGTCGGAGGATTGTATTTCGAGGCAAAATCGAGCCACTTGTCGAGATATCCGTAGATTTTCTCTCTGTCGTCGTTTACGAAAGCGAGGATGACGTTTTCGCACTCTGTTTCGAACTCTGCGTCACTGAGAGGCTTGCCGTTTTTTGGGTCGTCGAATACGGGCTTGTATCTCAAGAACATTGCCAACTCGCACAGGTCTCTTTCGTCGCCCTTGTCGTAGATTTTTTTCATTTCGGCAGACATTCTTGCCGTAACTCTACGATATGCGATTTCCGTTTCGCTTGCCTTGCGCATTGCTTGATGCAGGCTTTGTCTGTCAATTTTTTGAGTCAATCTCATTGGTCTTTGCTCCTTTGCGTATTATGCCAAAATTTTTATTTCGTTTTTGAACGCTCGATGCGTTTTCGTATATTAAGACACTCGTTTTGCAAAAACGGGTGCAAAACTTATGTCATTTTTTCAAATTCATTTCGGACGTCGCGTTTCTTTTGACGTCGTTTGCCCTTGCGGACGTTGAATGCGCCGCTTCGGGAACGGTTATACGCTCGACCGACGGGGATGACAAACCGAGTTTGTTCATCACTTTGTCGAAGCGATTTTCGATGTCGAGCGAGTTTATCGCGCTTTCAAAATTACTCATAGTCAAAGTCCTCCAATTTGGATTTCAGTTTTTTGCAAAGCCGTCTGTATTTGCTCTTGACGGTGTTTGCGCTCTCGCCGACGCTCTGCGCAATCTCGGCGAGGGAATATCCTTCCAAAACGTGTCTGCAAAGAAGTTCGAATTCCTCTTTCGACACAAGACGGGCAACTTTTTCCATCAAGTCCGAGCCTTCCGAAAAAGTGTACTGCCCCACCGTGCGTTCGTCAAGTTCTTCCGTCGGTTTTTTGCTGCGCAAACGGTTGAGCGACAGATTTCTTGCGGACCTCGTGAGATAAAACTTTATGTTTTGAATCTCCGCCTTGTCCGCTCCGAAATAGAACTTCACGAAAACGTCGTCGGATATTTCGTCGGTGTCCTCTTTGTTGCCGAGGAACCTGTACGCACAAAACCAGACAAGTTTGAAATACTTGTCGTAAATCTTGTGAAAGACGTTTTGTTTCGCCTGTTCGTCAAATGGCGACAGGCTCAGTGCAAGTTCCTGCTCAAGAGTCATCGATTTCACTCAAACATATCGCGCATCTTGTTTGACGCAACGATGGATATATTCGTTCTCGACTGAGGTCCCGTGATGATAAAGGCGTGACCTCTGTCGTTGTTGACAATCTGATCTTGCTCGACGGCATTGATTTTGCCTGCCTTTTCATAGAGCGTGCAAAGGTCGTCCATATCGTTTGGCGAAAGCGCAAAGATGAAGGAGTATTGGCAAGCGTTGATGATTGCCGTCGATTTGCGGATTATGTCCTGACTGCCCACAAAGTCTTTTATGTTTTGCGTAATGACGATTTGCATACCGTTGTACTTTCTTATGCGCTTTGCAAGTTGGAACATAAAGTCGAGCGCAACGGGATATTTGGGATCGATGAACACATGCGCCTCATCGATTGCCACGATGATCTTTCTGTCGGTGTCGTATTTGAGATTGAAGTCGCGATTTTTGATGATTTCGTTGTCGAGCCATCTCAAAACGAGAAGCATTTGCGCGTTTGCAATCGCCTGATTGTGGTTTGAAAGCAGCGAGCGGAAGTTGAACACCGTGAAATTTTCCTTGATTGACAAGGATGATTTTCCGTTCCACAGCATAGCGTCTCTGCCCTCGCCCGAGAACTTTGCGACAAAGTTTTTCAAAATACGCAAATTTTCGACGTCGTAGTTGATTGTCGCATCCTCGAGCCTCTTGCAGATGAGCGCGTACAAGTCGTCGAACACGGGATAGTCTTCCGCTTTGAGCGTGGCGAGATCCGTCCTCGAATTTATGCCCTTTTGAGCGTATACGTCAACGATGACGTTGTTGAGATATTCGAGCGATTGCGCGTCTATACCCGACAAAATCTCTCTGAAAAACTGTTCGAGAAATTGCAAGTGAACGCTGAAATTGTTTGCGCCCTCCGCACTCTCGTCCGATTCGAGGGATGTGATGATGTGGAAAGGATTGATTCTTCCCTCCGACGCCGTGCCTACGTCGACGATTTTGCCGCCGAGATTCCTCGCAAGCGTGCCGTATTCGTCTTCGGGGTCGAGAATGAATATCTTGCTGTTTTCGACCGCCAGTTGCGCGAGTATGGTTTTTGTGGCAAAGGATTTGCCCGAACCCGTCTTGCCCATGACGACCATATTTGAGTTGACTCTCTCGTTGTTGCGGCAGAAGAAGTCCACAATGACGGGGAAACCCTTGCTCTCGCCGAGCATAACGCCCTTGTCGTCCATGACCGACGACAAAACGAACGGGAAGGAAGCAGCCACCGTCGAAGAGTGAATCGCTCTTGCGTATTCGGGCATTGCGTCGTATGCCGACAAGTTTGACGACACCACAGCCTGACGCTGTTTGCAGAAGTTGTCCGAAATTTCAAATCCCTCTTCCGAGAGGATTCTGCGGATGCGCTTTTTGACTTCTTTGCTCTTTTCGTTCTTTGCGTAAACGGCAAAGTGCATTGTGACTTTGAAGAGCGTTTCGTTGTCGTTTTGGAGCATCTGAAGCAGGTTTACGAGGGTTTTGATGTGGGTTTGCTTGTCTATTACCGAACTTGCCTTGTACGATTGCTCGCTTTGGCTCATAAGTTCCTGCAACGAACGGTCTATCATCTTCACCGCTTTCGTTTTTTCGTAGGGCTCCATGTTCATCACGACTTTCACGCCGTCGATGTTGAAGATTTTGTATCCCCAGGCGTTCAGCACGAAAACGGGATAATTGCTCACCGTATAGTTGAATGTTTCCACGCCGTCGATGAAGGTCTTTTGAGGAGTGAATTGAATCTCCTTCGGCATAACCCACTTCATGAGTTCGCCCCCGTCGAGCAAGTCGATATCGCTCTCGTCGAAGTCGTCGGTGAATTGATATTTCAAAAACACGCACAACTCTTTGTCGTTGAGTATATGCGACGTCATGCCGTTTTCCTCAAAGGACGGAACGGCGTTTTTCAGCACCTCGTTCACCGCAGCCTTGTCGGGGTCGTAAACCACGAGATAATAGAACGGTCTGCAAATTCTGTTTTTGTCGTCGAGGCTTTCGTAAATTTTTATTCTGTCGTCGATGATTTTGTTGCGAGCGATGAGTTCCTGCTCGTCGATTGCGCCCGCCGCAAAAATCTTGGCGAGAGTTTGCCTTTTTCCTTCTTCAAGCGCGACATATTTGGAAAAATCGAGTTTTCTATCTATTTTCACAAGCGACGCTTTGCTCTTGCCCGACACGCTTCTGATGATTTTCCCGAAGCACTTGTCGATGATTTGATCCTGCCTGAATCCCGACAAAAGTCTGAATTCTCTGGGGTCTATCTCCAAAACGCCAGCATAGTAGTCGCCAAAGACGATAAAGCCGTCCTTGACGTCTTTAAACGCTATGAAGTTTGAAATGTCCGTCGATGCGCTCTTGTAGTCGGCAGAGTATTTCTTCACCGAAAACAAGTATTTGACAAAGTGAACGAAGAACATATAAAATCTCGAGCCGTTGTACGGAATATAAAGTCCCACGGCAAAGCATAGCAAAATTGCCATCAGAATGTATTTTGCAATGCCGATGTTTGACAAAAACAACAACACCTCGAATATCACGACCACAAGCGCGATAATGATGTCCGTTATGGAAATATTTTTGAAAAACTCGACTTTTACCTTTGCGGTTTTCGGAATAATTCTCATATTCTCTCCTTTCATCTCATATCTTCATCGAGATTGTTGTCGTTGTCGATATTGTTTTCGTTGTTGTTCATTGCGTTCAGAACGGCGTCTTGACGATTTTGATTGACGTTGTTGTCAATATTATTATTGTTTTCGTTGCCGCGCTCGTTGTTGTTGTCGCCGCCGTTTCTGATGACGTCGCCGACATTGTTGTCGTTGTCTCTTGCAACGTCGTTGTGGTTGACGTTGTCGCCGTCGTTGTTGTTTTCGCCGCCGGCATTGACCGCGCCGTCGCCGGTCGTGCCGTCGTTGCCGCCGCCGTAACGGCTTCCGAACAACTTGTTGCCGATCTTGTCTTCAACGCCTCTGTTGATTGCGTTGCCCGCTCTTTCCGCGCCCCAAGTGAAGGGTTTGGCGGCAACGCCGGCAATCATCTTCAATCCGCTGCCCAAGAAGTTTCCTGCAAACGCGTTGTCGCGCAATTCGTTGCTTCC
>CAVKTQ010000002.1:0-12163 GCA_963659105.1 Firmicutes bacterium CAG:238
CCTCGAAACCGCTCACGATTTTCCACCCCGAACAAACTTGGAAAAAGACCACGTTCACCGATTACGAACTCAAAGAACTTATGGTGCAAATTTTCAAGGACGGAAAACTCGTGTACGATATGCCCTCGCTCAAAGAGATTTGCGACAGAGAAGACAAGTCAATCGCGTCGTTCTTCCCCGAGTACAGACGCGTCGTCAACACGCAGGAATACAAGGTTGACCTCTCGCAAAAACTTTGGGATTTGAAGCATAAACTTCTCAACAGCGAACACTGAATTAAGATTCGCAACCGCACGCAAATCGAAAAATTCGCATTGCGGATTTATAAAAACGCAAGACGCAATTTTGAAAAAACGAAGGCAAAACTGCCTTCGCTTTTTATATGAAGTCCGATATTTTTTTACAAAACAAGCATTTTATGTTTCGAATTATAAACATAAAATATCGTTTTTGCAGATAAAACGACGTTTTTCGACAAAACATTATATGCCGACATCGTGCGATTTTTGGTATCTTTTTCATAGAAAAAATCGTCTTTTCGAGGATATTATGAAAAAGAAAAACGCAACGAGATTTCCCCTTTCGAGAAAGGGTTACGACCGTGACGCCGTTGACGGCTACATCGCCTTGGAACAGGCAAAGGCGGACGAGATTCAACTCGGTCAAAGAGACAGAGTGAACCAACTCAAACAAGAAAACGAATCTCTCAAATTGCAAATCGAAGTGCTTAAGGGCAGAGAGGAACAAATCAAACTCGCCCTTGTCAATGCCACCGAAAACGCAAACAGATTGACCGAAGACGTAAAATCGAGATATATGCAGGAACTCGAAAGGCTTCGCCTTTTTAGAGCAAAGTGGCTCGGCGCATACGAGCAGATGAAAGAGAGATATCATTTCGACAAGGACGCGCTCAACGTCGAAAGCGTCGCCGTGTCCGTCGAGATAGAACTCAAAAAGTTTTTGGCGCAGGATTTTTCCCTCAACAACAACGCAACGAAAGACGTTATGGAAGAGCATTTTCGCAGGGAAGCGGAAAGGCTTACGAATCGGCAACTCGCCATCCAAAAATCGCCCGTTAGGGAATCGGAAAATTCGGAAGATTTGAAAACTCTGCTCAAAGACGCCGAGATCAAAAAGAAGACCAAATCCACCGCCGCGTTTTCGGTTGACGACGCGTTGAACCCGACGCAGTCTCTCAAAGAAAACTTCGACGCCGTTAAATTCTGACGAAAAAATTGCGCCGTTAAACTCATCGTTCTCGGCGCAATTTTATGCGTTTTTCTATATATTTTTTACATGTTTTCCATATGTTTTCCATATGTTTTCTATATGTTTTCTATATGTTTTCTATATTTTTTATGTGCTTTTTATGCGCTTTTTATGCGTTTTTTATGATGTTTTTTAGGGCGGAGTATGTGGGGTAGTCGGTGCGAGCGATGGTGAGGGGCGTTACGCTGACGTAACCGTCGATCGTGGCGTCGCTGTCAATCGTCAAATCGTGATTGTTTTGGTGGATGCAATGTCCTTCTTGTCGCCACGTTCCGTCGGCGAGGTCGATGAAATCGTCGGTGAAGTACGCGCCGCCTTGCCTTGTGAGCAAAACGGATTTTGCGTCTTTGGGAATATTGACGTTGAATATGTTTCCGTAGGCGAAAAGATTGTATTTTTGCACGAAATCGTACACGTCGTCCAGTCTCTTTGCCGCGTCGTCGAAAGAGTGCGCGTGCGTGGAAAGCGCAAGCGCTTTCAGACCTCTCGTGCAAGCCTCGAAAATCGCGCCGTTGGTTGCAGAATACATTATGTCTTCGCCGAGATTGAACCCTTTGTTTATGCCCGAAATCACGAGGTCGTAACTTTCGTGAAGACCGAGAGTCGCAAAGCGCACGCAGTCGGCAGGGGAACTGTCCACGCTGAACGCGCGCACGCCGTCCATGTAGTCCACTCGTTTGACCTCGAAGGGATTGTGAATGTCGATGGAGTGACTTTTTCCGCTCTGCTCGAATTTCGGGGCGGAAACGGTTACGTCGCCGAGTTTTGTCGCCCATTTCGCGACGATTGCCAAGCCTTCGGACTGTATTCCGTCATCGTTTGTAATAAGTATTTTCATAGCCAACCCGTATTGTTTTCTTTGTAGTTTTTGACAAGTTCGTCCGCGTCGGAAAGCATTTGTTTCATTTCCTTTTTGCTATGCACGGTTGCGCCGCTCGCTTTGTCGTGTCCGCCACCGCCGTACTTTTCGGCAAGGGCGTTGATCGTGACGAATCTCGAACGCAAGCGCACTCTTATGCTTCCGCTCGCATTCTGTATGAACGCAAGCCACACGATTGCGCCTTTTATGCCGTCAAGGTAGGACACGACGTTGCTCGCCTGCTCGTTTGTGAGTTTGAATTTCTTTTGCATAGCCTTGTCGACGTAGATGTAGGCGACGCCGTTTTCGGACATTTTCATCTTCTTGTAGACGTATGCCTCGAATTTGAACACGTCGAAGTCGTCGAGATCGAGGTTGGAGTAAATCCATTCGGTGTTTATCCCGACGTCCAAAATCGCGGCGGCTCTGCGCAAAGTGTCGCCGTCAACCGCACTGAATTTGAATCTGCCGCTGTCGGTGACCATACCCGTGAAAATGCAAGCGGCGGCTTCCTCGTCGATTGCGAGTTCGTCCTTGAACGTGAGCCAAAAGTCCGCAATCATTTCGCAAAGCGACGACCTTTCTTCCTCAACCCAACTCAAATCGCCGTAGGGTTTTACGTCGATGTGGTGATCGATTTTGATAATTTCTTTGCCAAGAGCGTATTTTTTGTTGGAAATGCGGTCTGTGGTTGCGGTGTCGCACACGATTACGAGCGCGTCGGCGTACTTTTCGTCGTCGATGGGCGCGTCCTCGCCTCCCAAAAACGCAAGGTATTGCGAACTGTCCTCGTTGAGAACGTACACCTCTTTTTGAGGGAAGGAAAGTTTGAGAATTTTGGCAAGCCCCTTTGTCGAGCCTATGGCGTCTCCGTCGGGGCGGAAGTGCCTCGTTATTATAATCCTGTCGTATTGCTTGATTTTGTCGAGAATTTTCTTTTTAATTTCAAAATTGTCCGTCATATCCTTTCTCCTTCTCTCACGAGCGCATTGAGTTCTTCAAGCACCTGCATGGCTTCCTGTCTGTCTTTTAGGGTTGCGCCGCTTGCTTTAAGGTGTCCGCCGCCGCCGTGAGCGACCGCGATTTGATTTATATTGAGGTTTTTCGAGCGAATCTCGCACAATACGCCTTGTTCGCACTCGGTGAAGTTCACCCACGCGTCAACGCCTTTTAAGTCGCCCATAGTGTTGACGAATCCGCGCGATATGCTTTGCGGCTCCATATCCAGTTCGCGAACGCGCCGTGCGTCCGAATAGGAATACGCCACGCCATCGGGGGTAAACTGTATTGAAAGCACGAATTGCGCGCGTTTTTTGACGTTCTCGTATGCGTCGACGTACAAATTGGAATAGATGTCGGCAGGATTGAATCCCTTTTCGAGCAGGAAACTCGCCAAAGCGAGAGTGCGCGGCGAGGTGGAGTCGTAATAAAATCTTCCGCTGTCCGTCACAATGCCCGTATACAAGGCTTGCGCGGCGCGAGAATCTATCGTAAGTCCCCATTCGCGAACGAGATATGTCACAAGACCGCAGCAACTCTCGAAACTCGTGTCGTCGATGTCGATGTCCGCAATGTCCTCGACAAAGATATGGTGGTCGATTCGTATCGTCGTTTCTGCAAGCGTATAGCGGTCGTCGGATATGAGCGATTTTGCCGACGTGTCGAGAACGATTGCGAGCGCGCCGTCATATACGTCGTCGCTTATCTCGTCCATGACGCTTCCTTCCATAAACGAGAATCTGCCGGCAGGATCTCCCACCGCATAAATTTGTTTGTCGGGGAAGTTTGTTTGAAGCACGCGTTTCAAGCCGAGTTGGCTTCCCATAGCGTCGCCGTCGGGGTTGAGGTGGCGGTGAATGACTATAACGTCGTGATTTTTGATTGCGTCGAATGCTTTGCTTATCATAATTTTTCCTGATATATAAAGTTGATAGTAAATAATATCACAACAAACGGTTTGTGTCAACGCCGATTTTAAGAGCCGTTTTTGCGCGTTTTTTGTGCCGATTGCGGAAAATATCGCATTTTTTGACTTTGCACGATTTCGCATATCCGAAGAGAAACGCGTTAATCCTAAAACGTGAGTTTTTGTGGTTGATAATATTTCGGTTGTTTGTTATAATAATTTTTATGACAATATTGCGCTACGGCGCGAGGTGACAAAATGATTCTCACTATGGACATCGGCAACACCAACGTCAAGTACGGCGTTTTCGACGGCGACGAGTTGGTTGCTTCGTGGCGTGTTTCCACAAAGGCTTCACGCACGGCTGACGAGTACGGTATGGTGCTTTACGACTTGCTCAAACAGCGCGGCGTAAATTTCGAGGATATCGAAGCGTGCGTTATGTCTTCGGTCGCGCCTGCTCTCAATTACACAATCGAGCATATGTGCTGTTATTATATCGGCAAAGCGCCGCTCATCGTTTCGTCAAAGACGGACACGGGCATAAAACTTGCCTACGCTCACCCGACCCAACTCGGCACGGACAGAATCGTGGGCGCGGCGGCGGCGTATCGCTTTTACGGCGGACCCGTGATAGTGGTGGATTTCGGCTCGGCAACGACGTTCAACCTCGTCACCAAAGACGGCGTGTACATCGGCGGCGCGATTGCGCCCGGCATCAAAACCGCAACCGAATCCCTCGTTACGACGGCGGCGAAACTTCCGAGAATCGAACTCGAAAAGCCGCAAAATATCGTCGGTACGGACACGAAAAGTTGTATGCAGAGCGGCGTTGTGTACGGCTACACCGGTCTTGTGAAATATATGGTGAGCAAGTACAAGGAACTGGACGAAATGAAGGGCGCAAAAGTGGTTGCGACGGGCGGACTTAGCGAACTTGTCGAGAATGTCGAACCCGAACTTATCGACGTCACCGACCGCGCGCTTGCGCTCAAAGGATTGAAATATATCTACGACAGGAACAAAAAGTAAGTTAAAGCGGCAAAACGGACTTAAAAACGTCTAAGCCGCATATTTGAAGGTAAATTTTTATGAAAAAAATCGGAATTGCGCTTTTGGGGCTCGGCGTCGTCGGCGGCGGAACTTATCAAATCCTCAACGATATGCGCGAAACTATAAAGAAAAACGAGGGCTTGGACATCGAAATCAAGCGTATTCTCGAAAGAAATATCGACAGATGCAAGCAACTCGGAGTTGACCTGTCAATCGTCACGCAGAATATCGACGACGTTGTAAACGACGACGAAATTCAAATCGTCGCGGAATTTTTCGGCGGCGTAGAACCTGCAAAAACTTTCCTCTTGAAAGCGTTGCGCAAAGGCAAGAGCATCGTGACGGCAAACAAAGAGATGTTTTCAAAGAGTTGGCACGAACTCGAAACCGCAGCAAAAGAAAGCGGCGCAGGGCTTTATTTCGAGGCAAGTTGCGTGGGCGGCGTCCCCGTGATACGCACGCTTACGGACTCTATGCAGGCAAACCGCATAACCTCGCTCAAAGGCATAGTCAACGGCACGACCAACTATATTTTGTCCAAAATGAGCGACGAGGGAGCGGACTACGATTCCTGCCTTAAAGAAGCGCAAAAACTCGGCTATGCCGAAGCAAATCCCACCGCAGACGTGGAGGGATTCGACGCAACGTACAAAAACAGCATTCTGTCCTCTTTGGCGTATCGCAAGCGCGTTCCCGTCGAAAAGGTGTATCGCGAGGGAATCTCGAACGTCGGCGTAGAGGATATCGCAATTGGCAAGGAACTCGGATACGAGATAAAACTGCTTGCGATTTCAAAATTGACGGACGAGGGCAAAATCGAAGCGAGGGTGCATCCTGCCTTCTTGCCGTCAAACCATCCGCTCGCAAGCGTAAAAGGCTCGTTCAACGCGCTGTATATTCACGGCGACAGCGTTGACGACGTTATGCTGTACGGTCGCGGCGCAGGCGCGTTGCCTACGGGAAGCGCGATTGTGAGCGATATCGTGTTTGCCGCCTCGAAAGACGTGCACAGAAGATACGATTTCGAGCGCGAAGAAGCGGACGAGGGGTTGTTTGCAACCGACTTCAAATCGAAGTATTACGTCAGGCTTGCCGTGCGCGACAGCGAAGGCACGCTTGCAAAAATTGCGGCGGCATTTGCAAAAAACAGCATATCTATCCAATCGGTTTTGCAAAAAGAGGGGAAAGACGGCAGCGTGTACGTCGTTTTCGTAACTCACGAAACAAAGGAGAGCAACCTCAGAAAAACGCTTTCGCAAATAGAAAATTCGGACGGCGTGGACAAGGTCGTTTCCCTTTTGAGAGTCGAGGAATAAACATGGTTCTGTTTTTTGCGAAAGGGAGGGCGGACAGCGACAAATTTGTCAAGTTTTGCTATGAAAACTACAAGGACATAATGTCGCGATACGGCGCGGAGTTGCCGAGCAAAGTGGAAATCGTCCGCATAGAAGGCGAAAAACCGAGATTCGACACCGACAAAGCGTACTTCAATCTTTCCCATTCGGGAGGCGTGACGTTGTGCGGAATCTCGCATTCCGAAATAGGCGTGGACATCGAAAAAATCCGCGAAATCGACTATAAAAAATTCGATTTTATAAACGCAAAAGATGAGGAAGACTTCTTTGAAAAGTGGACGGAAAGAGAGAGTTATCTCAAATTCACCGGAGAGGGACTTTCGGGATTTCGGAAGGAAATTCCCGACGACGCGCACTTCGAGCATTTCCCCATTTGGGGAGAGTATCACGCCTGCGTGTGCGCCGAAGAACAGAATATAATCGCCTACGAAATAGACATAAACGCTATAGAAGACTAAATTTGCGTTTTGCTTGCGCAAACAAAGACCGCTCTTTTTTGGAGCGGCGCAATAAAATAACAAACGGCAGGAGGGATATATGATTCTCGACAAAATCAAAGACATTATGGAAACCGAACTCGGCAAAGACCGCAACGACGTTACGCTCGAAAGCGATATCATAAAGGATTTGGGACTTGACAGCCTCGACATAGTTACGTTGATTATGTCGGTTGAGGACGAATACGGCTTCACGGCAGACGACGACGAAATCGCCGCGCTCAAAACCGTCGGCGACGTGGTGAACTACATAGAGAAGCGCACAAATTAAGCGTTTGCACGCTTAATTTGTGAGTGAAATTGCGCCGAAAGGCGCAATGATATGCACGTTGTGCGTGCGCTGTATTTGCGCATTGCGCAAGTTATATTGCACCTTTGGTGCAGTTGCGGAATATTGAATGATATCCGCTTTGCGGATGATATCACGTCGTGATGATATCGTGCAGCCTTGCACGATGATATCCAAACTGCGTTTGGGTTGCGGAATATTCGAAATATTCCGTTTTTCATATTATTCTTTATTCTATAATATTTTAATTTTCAACAAATCTTAGGAAAAACGCCGTTTCTGTTCGTATATATATGTAGAAAATACTTTTAGAGGCACTATGGCAGGCGGTTTTACTCCCGAGTTTATGGAAGAACTCAAATACAAATGCGACATCGTCGAAGTCATTTCGCAGTACGTTCCCTTGCAGAAAAAAGGCGGACGTTATTTCGGGTGCTGTCCTTTCCACAATGAAAAAACGGCTTCTTTTTGCGTGAACAACGGCTGGTATCATTGCTTCGGTTGCGGCGCGAGCGGCGACGTCGTAAAGTTTGTTATGGAAATGGAATCGGTGTCCTTTTACGACGCAGTGAAAATCCTCGCCGACAAGGTTGGGATGCAACTTCCCGAAGTCAAACTCGACCCCAAATACGCCGAAAAGAAAGAGCATAGCGACGTTTTGAAGCAACTTATGCGCGATTGCGCAAGGTATTATCGCAACAATCTTCTCGACGAAAACAAGGGCAAGGACGCAAGGGAGTATTTGCACGCAAGAGGCCTTGACGACGAAGTGTGCAAACGCTACGGTCTCGGACTTTCCCTCGACGGCGAGAGTATGGTCGGGTATATGCGCCGCAAAGGCTATTCGCTCAAAGACCTCGAAGAATGCGGACTTATCGCCAACACTCAGCACCCCTACGACGCTTTTGCAAGCAGAGTTATCGTGCCGATTATGGACAGTATGAGCAACGTCATCGCCTTTGGCGGACGTATCTATCACGGCGAGCAGGATATTGCAAAATACAAAAATTCGACAAATACCGCGCTGTTTGACAAAGGGCGCACGATATACGGAATCAACTTCATAAAGCGCGACAAAAAGCAGAGCGGCATCGCGTACAAGGAACTTGTTTTGGTCGAGGGGTATATGGACGTAATATCGCTCGGCGCGTCGGGCATAAGGAATGCGGTTGCGTGTATGGGAACCGCACTCACCGAAGGGCAGGCGAGAGAGTTGTCGCGTATGACGGAAAATCTGTACGTTTGCTACGACGGCGACGGCGCAGGCAAAAAGGCGACGATACGCAACGTGGATATTCTCACAAAGTTTGTCGAAAACGTCAAAGTCATATCTCTCGACGAGGGCAAAGACCCCGACGAAACAGTGCGCGAGGGCGGTGCGGAAGCCTTCCTCAAAAAGCAGAAAGAGGCGTTGCCCGTCATCGAATACAAACTTAAACTGTGCGCCGACGAAAACGATTTGGGGTCGGTCAACGGCAGGGCGAAATACGTTCAAGCCGCGCTGAAAGTGCTAAAAAGTATAAACAATCGCGCAGAAAGAGAAGTGTACACCGACATCGTTTCCAAAAAAAGCGGCGTGTCGGTTGCGACGCTTACGGACGAGGCAGGGATGATAAGACTGCCCAAAACCGAACAGCCCAAAGAAAACGACGAGGAAAAGGTTGCAAAGACGCTTCGTGCGTCGAGATTTGTGCTTAATCGCATTCTCAAAGGCGAAAAATTTGCGGACATAAACGTCATAAAGACAGAGTGGCTTGCATCAGACGTGCATAAAGAAGTGTTCGAGTGGGCAAAAACCATGCCCGTAAATACCGACCTTGTGAACTCGATGTTCAGCAAATTCGGCTACGAAAACGAGGAAATCGGCAAAATTTTGGACATAAATATGAAATTTGCCGACACAATTCGCGAGGCGGACTATTTCAACGACTGCGTGCTTATGCTTGCAAACGAGCATATCTCAAAACGCCTCGATAAGTTGAAGGAAGGTTACAACGACCTATCCGACCCCGAAGCAAAGCGAGCGAGTATTTCGGAAATATCTCGTTTGCAGAAAATATTGAAATCCAAAGACATTAACGACAAACTTTGATTCACCGAGGAGGAATATAAGTGGACAGAGAACAACTTTTGAAACAAGAGATTGACAAAATCGTCGCCTACGGAAAGAGCAAAGGCTCCATAAGCGAAGACGATATTATGGCAAGGCTCGAACACCTCAACGCAACCGCGGAAGATATGGAGGTTGTGTTCAACGCTTTGCAAAACGAAAACGTCAAGGTTGAAGAAACCGTCGAGGACGACGACATCGCTCTTGACAAAATCATCGATTCGAGCGTTGACGACTCGGTCAAAATCTACCTTAAAGACATCGGCAAAGTGCCTCTTTTGACCGCCGATCAGGAAATCGAACTCGCAAAACGTATGGAAGAGGGCGACGAGGAAGCAAAGCATATTCTGAGCGAAGCGAACCTGCGCCTTGTCGTGTCCATTGCAAAGCGCTACGTCGGCAGAGGCATGCAATTTCTCGACCTCATTCAAGAGGGCAATCTCGGCTTGATGAAAGCGGTTGAAAAATTCGACTATACAAAGGGCTTCAAATTCTCGACGTACGCGACGTGGTGGATAAGACAAGCAATCACCCGCGCAATCGCCGACCAAGCGAGAACCATTCGTATCCCCGTCCATATGGTGGAAACCATAAACAAGCAAGTCAGAGCCACTCGTCAACTTCTTCAAAAACTCGGCAGAGAGCCGTCCGCGGAAGAAATCGCGGCGTATCTGGGCTGCTCGGTCGAGCGCGTGCGCGAAATCCAAAAAATCGCGCAAGACCCCGTATCCCTCGAAACGCCTATCGGCGAGGAAGAGGACAGCCATCTCGGCGACTTCATAGAGGATCATACCTCTCAATCTCCCAGCGAGGTCGCAGAGGGCAATATGCTCAAAGAACAACTCATTCAAGTGCTCAACACGCTCACTCCGCGTGAAGAAAAAGTGCTTCGTTTGAGATACGGTCTTGACGATTCGCACCCAAGAACCCTCGAAGAAGTCGGCAAAGAGTTTAACGTCACTCGTGAGCGTATTCGTCAAATCGAGGCAAAGGCACTCCGCAAACTCCGCCATCCCAACCGCCTCAAAAAACTCAAAGATTTCGACTGATGCCCATACGACTCGACCAAAGACTGACCGCCATTGCCAACCTCGTGGATTACGGCAAAGTCGCGGACGTCGGCTGCGATCACGGCAAACTCGGCTACTATCTCGTAAGCACGGACAGAGCAAACGAAGTTATCGCGACGGACATTTCCGCGCCCTCGCTTGCAAAAGCAGAAGAACTTGCAAAGGAAAACGGCGTGCAAGACGTTATGTCCACGAGGCTCGGAAACGGACTCGAACCTGTTGCGGACAGGGAAGTCGACACCGTTATTATCGCGGGCTTGGGCGGCGACGTCATATCCGATATAATTTTGCGAGCAAACGAGCAAGGCAAGCGTTTTTCGCACTATCTGCTTTCTGCCAACACTCATCCCGAAAAGGTGAGAGCGGCGATAGTGAAGTGCGGACACACGATAGTTTTCGACGAAATGCTCGAATGTGCGGGCAAAACGTACACAATCGTAAAAACGAACGAGGGCGAAAGCACTCTGTCGGACGAGCAAATCGCATACGGCGCGTTTTTTGATACGAGCGACAACTTTGCGTTCTTTGCAAACAAGGAAATCGAGGGGATGAAAAACATACTCGAACGAAACCCCAAAGCCGTCGAATTGAAAGAGAAAATCGCAAAACTCGAAAACGCCTTGCAAAAACGCAAATAAAAGCCGAAACGGCAATATAGAATAAACACAATACAAAATAAAGCAAAAAAGCCTAATCGGCAATAAAGTCGTAACGACAACAAATAGCCGCACAAGACGAAAATAACTCGCCTCAGCGACAATCCTCGAATAAGGATAAAGAGATGAAACACAGACAAATTGTTAATGCGATAGAAGAATTTGCGCCCGTCGCGCTTGCCGAGGCGTGGGATAATCCCGGTCTTATGATAGGCAATCTCAACGACGAATGCAGCGGCGTTATTGTTGCTCTCGACCTCACAAAAGACGTCGTAAGGCAAGCGGCGGAGCAAAACTGCAATCTTATCGTCACGCATCACCCGTTCTTTTTCTCGGCAATCAAGAGCATAAACACCGCCGAGGCGAAGGGCGAGATTATAAGAGACGTACTCAAAAACGGATTGACGGTGTACAGCGCGCATACCAATCTCGACGAGTGCGAAAACGGGCTTTGTATGACCCTCGCAACGCTTTTGGGCGGCGAGAATCTTTGCCCGAACGGCGTAGGCGTAGTGTGCGATATAAAGGCGCAATCCCTCGAAGATTTCGCAAAGCACGTTGCGACGACCCTCAAAGACGATTCCGTCAAATACACGGGCGACAAGAATAAAACCGTTGAAAAAGCCATGATAATTTGCGGCGGCGGAGCGAGCGATTCGGCATACGAAAACGCAAAAGCGAACGCGGACGTGTTTGTGAGCGGCGACTTTAAGCATCACCTTTACGTCGCTTCAGAAAACGACGAGTTTCCCATCGTCGAATTTTCCCACTACGCAAGCGAAATTATCGTGCAAAACCTTTTTGAACAAATCATTGCGCCGAGCGGCGTGAGAATTATAAAAGCAAAACAAAACTGTCCGTTTAAGACAGTCGGAGGATACAATGAAATTTGACAAGATACTTCAATACCAAAAGATAGACCAAGAACTTATGACCCTCGAAAACGAGGTCGCAAAGAGCGACGAACGTCAAAAACTCGCCGTTGCGAAATCGCGTTTGGAAGGCGCAACCGAGATGATCGGCAAACTCAAAACAGAAGCGAGCGACCTTCTTGCAGGTTATACCGCAATGAAGGACAAAATCGACGCGCTCAAAGAGG
>CAVKTQ010000002.1:12173-23045 GCA_963659105.1 Firmicutes bacterium CAG:238
AAGAGGAACTCGACGAGTTCGACGGCATTTTGGAAGACGTGCAGGACGCGAACGAAGCGGATCACTATCTCAAAATGGTGGCTTCCATCGCCGACAAAATCAGCGCTCTCGAAAAAGAGGCTAACGGCGCGGCGACAAAGATCGATCAAGTCAACGACAGTTACAAAAAGACGTGGGATCAGGGCGTAAAAGCCACCGACGCATATAAGAGCGCAAAGACGGAATACGACAATCTCGTCAAAAAATTTCAGC
Source organism: Firmicutes bacterium CAG:238 (assembly GCA_963659105.1). Taxonomy (GTDB): domain Bacteria; phylum Bacillota; class Clostridia; order Christensenellales; family CAG-917; genus CAG-475. The sequence goes on from CAVKTQ010000002.1 coordinate 12,426, forward strand.
CCAGAGTGGTAGAAATCAAATCCCAACTCAACGCACTCAAAGGCGAGATTCCCGAAAACGTTATGCACACTTATCTCGCCCTTAGAGGCGCGAAAAGAATGCCCGCTTTTGTCAAATACGACAGCAAGAATTGCCTTTGCGGTCGCTGTATGATGGAAGTGGACAACGACACCAAATCCAAACTTCGCAACGTCGGCGACTATGCCGAATGCCCCAACTGCCGCAGAATACTCTACGTTGCGGACGAACAATAATTTTTAACCGCAAGAGGAAGAAAGATTATGAAAAATTGCTACAACAATCCCGACGTTTATTGCGTCAACGTTGAAAAGAAGCACGGCGCAGGATTCCCGATTGACCAAAACGGCAACGTAAAAACCGTCCTTTTGAACGGCGAATGGGACTTCAAATACTACGTTTCTGCGGCGATTCTCGACCCAAATCCCAAGACGTGGGACAAAATCGAAGTGCCGTCCAACTGGCAACTCAAAGGCTACGGAAAACCCATTTATTCTAATATTCGCTATCCGCATCCCATCGCCACGACGGGCAAGCCGCATATCAACGAAAACGAAAATAATTGCGGCGTTTATAGGCGCACGTTCGTCCTCGACGAGGTGAAGGGAAGCATACACGTCAATTTTGCCGCAAACAGCGGTGCGGAAGTGTATGTCAACGGCTCGTTCGTGGGATACAGCGAGGATACGTTCGACTATCAGGAATACGACATTACGCCTTACGTCAAGGTCGGCGAAAACGAACTTAAAATCATCGTTTACCGCTATACGACGGGCAGTTATCTCGAAGATCAGGACATGTGGCGCATTTCGGGGCTTTTCCGCGACGTCAACTTGATTTTCCTTCCCGACGTGCGCATAGAGGATATGTACGCGCGCGCAGAGTTCAACGAGGATTATTCCAAAGCGAAACTCTTGGTTGACGCAAGCGTGTACTGCGCAAAAGGCGTTGAAATTTCGGACGCCGACGTAAAAATCGAACTTATCGACAAAGACGGCAACGGCGTGTGCGAGGGCAACTTCGCAGTGCTCGGTCTTGACGAGGACGAGTCTATGTCTGTCAAAATGGCGGAAAACATAGACAATCCGCACCTTTGGAGCGCGGAAGACCCGTATCTTTACAAACTCCGTCTTACGTTCACGTCGCAAGAAAAGGGACAAACCGTTTTCCACGATATGCGCGAGATAGATTTCGGATTCAGAAAGGTCGAAATTATTCCGTCAATCGACGGCAAGCAACCGTACATAACGCTCAACGGCAAAAAGTTGAAAATCAGAGGCGTAAACCGTCACGAATTTCACCCCGACTTCGGTCACGCCGTGCCGAGAGAGTACACCGAAAAGGATATTCTTTTACTCAAAAAGCATAACGTAAACAGCATAAGAACCTCGCACTATCCCAACAGCCGCCACTTCTACGAACTTTGCGACAAGTACGGCATTATGGTTATGTGCGAAAACAACCTCGAAACGCACGGCCTTGCAACTCGCGTGCCTCGCTCGAGCAAGAGATGGACCGAGCAAGTGTGCTGGCGTATGAGAAATATGGTTTTGACCTATCGCAATCACGCGTGCATACTCTTTTGGTCGCTCGGCAACGAGAGCGGAAACGGAAAAGCGTTCCCCGCAATGAAGAAAGCCGCGCTCGAACTTGACAACACTCGCCCCATACACTACGAACCCGACGCGTACGTAAAAACCACCGACATTATGAGCGAGATGTACACCAAAGAGGAACAAATGGAAGAAATCGCCAACAACAGATGCCATATTCACTCTATGGCGTTGTGGGCGCCGCTCGGACATTTGCTCACGCCGAGAATGTACAAGAACAAACCGTTCATCCAATGCGAATACGCGCACTGTATGGGCAACAGTTTGGGCAACTTCGAGGACTACTGGAAACACTTCAGAAAGCACGACAGACTCTGCGGCGGATATATTTGGGACTTTGCCGACCAAGCAATCAAGCGCGTCAATCAGGACGGCGTGGTGGAATACACCTACGGCGGCGACTGGGGCGACAAACCCAACGACGGCACGTTTGCGTTCAACGGTATCGTCAGGGCGGACAGAAGCCCGAATCCGGCGTTCTACGAGGTCGCAAAGGTCTATCAACAAGTGCAATTCGAGCGTAAAGGCGACAAAATCGAACTTACAAACGAATATATGTTCACAAATCTCGACAAGTTCGCTTTGAGATTCGAACTCTTGCAAAACGGCGTAGTGACCCAAACCAAAACTATCGATATGCCTTCCGTCAAACCTCTCGAAAAGGGAAGCGTGGATATGCCGTTTGCGATTCCGCAAGGCAAAGGCGAAGTGGCAATCAACTGCTATGCGGTCGTAAAGGGCAGTTTCGACGTGTTCGAGGACGGCGACGTCGTGGCTTGCGAGCAACTCGATATGACGGGTTACGTTCCGCAAGAGTTTAAGAGCGCGCAAGGCAAAACCGTTTTCAACGAAGACGGAAAGATTGTGTTAGAATGCGGAAAAATGCGTGCAACTGTGTCCAAAAACGGCGGCTGTATTTCCTCAATCGTCGTGGACGGCAAGGAAAAACTCGCCTCACCGATTATGCTCAACTTCTGGCGCGCCGCAATCGACAACGACAAATCGCCGCAAATTCCTCCGTTTGCAACAGCGCTTTTGGGTAAAACCTATTTCAAGTCTTGCAAGGATCACCTCGTCAAGTCGAATATGACGATAACGGACAAGTCGCTCGTGATAGACTGGTCTTGCTCGCCGCAAATGTGGTCGCTCAAAACCGTGTACGAAGCGGGCGAAGACGGATTGAAAGTGTCTATGAGAGTGAAGAACAATATGTTCTCGCTTCCAAGATACGGCTTCAGAATGGGACTTGCAACTTCCGACGATATGACGTTCTTCGCAAGAGGACCTCACGAGAACTATTGCGACAGAAAAGCCGCCGCAAAACTCGGCATCTATTCGGGCAAAATCGCGGATTTCGAGCATAACTATCTCGTCCCACAAGAGAACGGCAATCACACCGACGCGCGTTGGCTTAAAGTTGGCGGCGAGGACGGACTTACGTTCGTTGCTTGCGACAAGCCGTTTGAATTCAGCGTGCACGATTATACGCAAGAGGCGCTCGAAGAAGCGACGCACGCGCACGAACTCAAGCACGGCGGCGTGGTTGAAGTGTGCATAGACGGCGCGCAACGCGGCGTAGGCGGCGACGTACCTGCACTTGCTTGCACGAAGAAACGCTACAAGATACTTTCCAACCGTTATCACGAGTTCAGTTTCGTCATCAAAGCGTAAACAATCAAAACGCAAAACGATTTTTTGCGGCGTCGATCGTGCTTCGACGCCGCTTTTTTGTCATCGTTTGAGGGCGTCACCACCATATGTAGCAACGGTTTTTTATTTGCGGTTTTTCGTTGACAGAAATCGTCGCCGTATTTATAATTTGTTTCACTATTTTGTGCGTACTGCTGTGGTAAGGCAGATTGCGCGGAGGCTTGCTATGAATTTGACATTGAAAGACGGCAAAATTATTTCTATCGACGGTAGGGCGTCTGCGCTCGACGCTATCAAGAGTTTTTCCGATAGCCTTGCAAGAAACGCTCTTGCTTGCAAAATCGACGGCGTCGTTTCTTCTCTTGACACAATTTTGGACAAAGATTGCACGTTTGAAGCGCTTACGTTTGCGGACGAGGACGGCAGACGAGTGTATCGCCACACTTGCGCGCATATTCTTGCGCAGGCGGTCAGAAACGTTTATCCCACCGTACAACTCGCAATCGGTCCTGCCGTAGACAACGGTTTTTATTACGATTTCGATTTCAGAACGCCCATAACGCAAGCCGACTTCGCCAAAATCGAAGCGGAAATGAAAAGCATAATCAAGGCGAATTTGCCCATATCCCGCATAGAATGTACTCGCAAAGAGGCGGAAGGGCGTATCGCGAAGATGAAGCAGATATACAAGGCGGAACTTTTGGCGGATATCCCCAAAGGCGAGAAAATATCCTTCTATCAGCAAGGCGATTTCATCGACCTTTGCTCGGGTCCGCACCTCACGTCTACGGGCAAAATCAAGGCGTTCAAACTCACCTCGCTCACGGGCGCGTACTGGAAGGGCAACGAAAAAAATAAGATGCTCACTCGCATATACGGCACTTGTTTCGAGAAAAAAGCCGACCTTGACGAGTATATCCGAAAACTCGAAGAAGCCAAATCGCGCGACCACAACAAAGTGGGCAGAGAACTCGGCTTGTTTATGACCGACGAGAATATCGGGCAGGGGCTTCCGCTTATGATGCCCAAGGGCGCGCGCATTATTCAGATTATGGAACGCTTCGTCGAGGACGAGGAACAAAAGCGCGGTTACCAACTCACCAAAACCCCGATTATGACCAAAAACAACCTCTTTATCATTTCAGGGCACTGGGACCACTACAAAGATAAGATGTTCTATATCGGCGACGAGGACGTTGACGACGAGATTTTGTGCTTGCGCCCGATGACCTGTCCGCTTCAATTCACAATCTACAAAAACGGACTCAAGAGTTACCGCGATTTGCCCGTAAGGTATGCGGAAACCGCAATAGAATTCCGAAAAGAAGCAAGCGGCGAGATGCACGGTCTTACGAGAATACGCCAATTTACGCTCTCGGACGGACATATAATCTGCACGCCCGCGCAACTCGAATCCGAGTTCAAAGGCGCGGTGGACCTCATAAAATACCTTATCGGCGTTCTCGGACTTCAAAACGACGTCAGTTATCGTTTTTCGCGCTGGGACCCGAGCAATCCCGACAAGTACGTCGGCACGGCAGAGGACTGGAACAGAGTGGAAACCGCAATGCAGAATATCCTTTCCGATCTCGGCATAGAGCATACGCAGGCGTGGGGCGAAGCGGCGTTCTACGGGCCTAAACTCGACGTGCAGGGCAAAAACGTGCACGGCAAGGAAGATACGCTGTTCACCGTTCAAATCGACTTCTCGCTCGCTACGCGCTTCGATATGATATACATCGACGAAAACGGCGAAAAGGCACGTCCGATAATAATTCATCGCTCGTCGATAGGTTGCTACGAGCGCACTTTGGCAATGCTTATTGAAAAGTACAACGGCGCGTTCCCGATGTGGCTTGCGCCCGAACAAGTGCGCGTTTTGTCGCTTACCGACCGTACGGCGGATGTCGCGACGAACATTCGCAATCAACTTTTCGATATGGGATTGCGCGCAGAAGCGGACGTAAGAAGCGAGAAACTCGGCAAAAAAATCCGTGACGCGCAACTTGAAAAAGTGCCGTATATACTTGTCGTGGGCGACAAGGAAGCAGAGCAGAACGTCGTTTCCGTCCGTCATCGCACCGACGGCGACCTCGGCGTAATGAGCGTTTCCGACTTCGCAAAACTCGCCCTTATGGAAGTCGCTACAAAACAAATCAAATAGTTTTGCACAGGCGGCAACGCTCATTATGCAAACTTTGCAAAGACGGAACGCGAGCCGCAACGGCGGACAATGTAAATCTTCCATATGTCATTCTGAGGGAACGGAGTGACCGTGAGAATCAAGCGTAGCGAAATGCGACTGTCGCCTTGATTCCTACGTCGCAACGATGTTGCTCCTCTGAATGACAAGCGGATAAATTTGAATAGAAAACAAACCGCTAAATAAGCGTTTTTGCCGAAATAAAATAAATTTTCGGAAATGTTCGACTTTCGTTTGACACGGGTCGCTATTTTTGTTAGTATATACGAGCAAAGCAAAGGTATTGCCTTTCACCATCAGCCGTCGGCGATATGGTTCTCACTTCAAAAAGTCTTGTCTATGATAAGGACAGTGGTAAGTGTTGAGGCAACTTTGCTTCGACACTTCTTTTTTATGTAATAAACCTTTCGAGGTGTATAGGAGTAGCAATTTGAAAGAACTGCAAATCAATGAACAAATCCGAGACAGAGAAGTGCGCCTCATCGGCGACGACGGTCAACAGTACGGCGTTATCCCCATGAGAGATGCACGAGCGATTGCGGAAGAAAAAGGGCTTGACATCTGCAAGGTTTCGCCGCCTTCCGTTCAGCCTCCGACCTGCAAATTGATGGACTACGGCAAATATCGCTACGAACAACAAAAGCGCGAAAAAGAAGCCAAAAAGAATCAGAAAGTGATGGAAATCAAAGAAATCCGCCTTTCTGCGACAATCGACATCGGCGACACAACAAGGCTTGCCCAACAAACCGCAAAATTCCTCGCGGACGGCAACAAGGTCAAAGCGTCGATAAGGCTCAAAGGACGTCAACAGGCGCATCCCGAAATCGCGGTTAAAATTGTTGAAGACTACATCGCGATGGTCGGCGGAGAGTTTACCGTCGAGAAAAAGCCCGTGCAGGAAGGTCGTATGATTTACACGATTCTCGCGCCGGCACAAAAGAAATAACGACACTATTGTTGCTTGCCTCGCAAGCAAAAGCAAAATAAAATAGGAGGCAGACCTATGCCAAAACAAAAAACACATAGCGGAGCAAAGAAGCGTTTCCACGTTACAGCAAGCGGTCTTTACAAGAGAGGCCATTCTGCACACAGCCACCTTCTTACCAAGAAGACAACCAAGAGAAAGAGAGATCTTCGTTCCATCGAATACGTCGACGAAACAAGATGCGGAGAACTCAAAAAGTTGTTGCCGTACAAATAAGGAGATTGAACAATGAGAATTAAAAGAGCAGTAAACGCAGTCAAAAAGCGTAGAAAAATAATGAAACAAGCAAAGGGTTACTATGCAGGCAAGCATTCCCTTTATCGTGTTGCAAAGCAACAACTTCTCAAGAGCGGCGTGTACGCATACGTCGGCAGAAAGCAAAAGAAACGCGATTTCAGAAGCCTCTGGATTGCTCGTATCAATGCTGCCGCACGTTTGAACGGTATGAGTTATTCCACTCTTATGCACGGTCTTAAAGTTGCCGGTATCGACCTCAACAGAAAGGTTTTGAGCGAAATCGCAATCAGCGATCCCAAAGCGTTCACGGCACTCTGCGACAGCGCAAAAAACGCTCTTGCATAATAGAATAATCGTTTTTCAATGTTGCGCATAGGTTTTATGCGCAACATTGATTTAGAACCGTTTTCGGATTTTTACAATCGCTTTTGAATGTAAAAACCGATATTTAAGGCGGTTAGAATGACAGAAATCATCACTTCCACCAAAAATCAATTCGTGAAGAAAGCCCGTTTGCTTTCTCAAAAGAAGTTCCGCAAAGAGTCGGGACTGTTTTTGGTTGAAGGGACGAACGTAATCAAGGATATGCCGTCGAGCGTAGAGGTCGAATATGTGCTTGCCACCTTGCAAAGAAAGGACGAGGTCGAGCGCGCATTCGGCGAGGAGCGCAGCGAAAAATCTCGCGAGGCTCTTGCTTTTACGCGCGCGCAAGCGTATTATGTGAGTGACGAGGTTATGCGGTACGTTGCGGACACGGTTTCGCCGTACGGCATAGTGGCGATTTGCAAAATGCCGTCAATCGATTTCGCTATGCCGAAAGGCAATGCGGTTTTGCTCGACGGCGTGAGCGACCCCGGGAATCTCGGCACGATACTGCGCACCGCAGCCGCGTGCGACTTTAACGACATATACCTTTTGGACACGGCGGACGTGTTTTCGCCCAAAGTCGTAAGGGCGACGCTCGGAGGACTTTTCAGAGTGCGTTTGCACGAGATAGACGAAAACGACGCGCTCGAACTTATGCGCGAAACGAACAGCGCGGTTTTGGATATGGGCGGAAGAAATATTCTTCAAACCAAACCGTCCTCGCCCGTGCTTTTTGTTGCGGGCAACGAGGCGCGCGGCGTGAGAGATTCTCTCAAACGCGCGGCGAAAAACACCTATTCGTTGCCTATGAAAAACGAAATCGAATCATTGAACGTTGCGGTTGCAACCGCAGTTTCGATGTATCAAACTTTATAAACAGGAGAACAATATGAGCGGACACAGCAAATGGCATAACATTCAGCAAAAGAAAGGCAAAACCGACGCGGCGCGTGCAAACGTGTTCACCAAGATCGGGCGCGAAATCGCGGTTGCGGTCAAAGACGGCGGCGCAGATCCCAACAGCAACAGCAAACTCGCGCAAGTCATCGCCAAAGCAAAAGACAACAATATGCCCAACGACAACATTATGCGTTCCATCAAGAAGGCAAGCGGCGAACTCGGATCTATCAACTACGAAGATATGTCCTATGAGGGCTACGGCGTCGGCGGAACGGCAATCATCGTCGAAGCGCTCACAGACAATAAAAACCGTACGGCAGGCGACGTTCGTCACTTGTTCGACAAATTCGGCGGTTCGATGGGTACGACGGGTTGCGTTTCCTTTATGTTCAAGCGCAAAGGCGTCATCACCATCGCAAAAGAGGACATCTCGGAGGACGATTTGATGATGTACGCTCTCGAAATCGACGGTTTCGAGGACATCAACTCCGACGACGAGGACGTTTTCGAGGTCTATGCGGACACCTCAAAACTCCAATCGGTGCGCGAAGCGCTCGAAAAAGACGGCGTAAAAGTGCTTTCGGCAGAGGTCGATATGATTCCCGACAACTACGTCACGCCGAGCGCGGAGCAACAAGCAACCATCATCAAGATGATTGACAAACTCGAAGAACTCGACGACGTTCAAAACGTCTACCACAACGCAACTCTCGACGTCGACGACGAAGAATAATTCTCGTACAAACATAATTTGTACGCTTGACAATCAAGCCCGTAGGTGCTATACCTATTATGCAAAAAAATATGAAACACGTTTCATATTTGAATGCGACGTCGGCTTTGATTGAGAGGATTGGTCTGGCTTTCAAATCGAACCTGCGCCGTACAAAAGGAAATTAAATTTTAGCGCGCAAGCGCAAAAGGTTATATATGGACAGAATTTATCTCGATCACGCGGCAACGACGCCGCTATCGAACAAAGCGTTCGAGGCTATGAAGCCTTACTTTTCCGATGTGTTCGGCAATCCTAATTCTCAACACATATTCGGTCGCGAAGGCGCAAAAGCCGTTGACGACGCACGTCAAATGCTTGCAAATTGCATAGGCGCAAAACCGAGCGAGATCTATTTTACATCTTGCGGTACCGAAGCGGACAACTGGGCTGTCAAGGGCACTGCGCTTCAGAATATCCAAAAGGGCAAACACATCGTCACGTCGGTCATCGAGCATCCTGCGATTTACACCACCTGCAAGCAACTTGAAAAATACGGCTGGGAAGTCACTTATCTACCCGTTGACAACGAAGGCTTCGTATCGTCCGAAGACCTCGAAAAGGCAATTCGTCCCGACACGGTGCTTGTGAGCATTATGTTTGCAAACAACGAAATCGGCACGATCGAGCCTATCAAGGAACTTTGCGAGATTGCGCACAAACACGGCGTATTGTTCCATACGGACGCTGTGCAGGCAACGGGCGCAATCAAGTACAACGTCAAGGATTTGGGCGTCGATATGCTTTCTATGTCGGCACACAAGTTCTACGGTCCGAAAGGAATGGGTATGCTGTATGTCAGAAACGGCATCCGCATCGAAAAATTCCTCACCGGCGGCGAGCAAGAAAGAGCGCACCGCGGCGGCACGACCAACACTCCCGGTGTTGTGGGTATGGCAGTCGCGCTTGACGACGCACTCAAAACAATCGAAGAGGACGACAAATACGTCGCTTCGCTTCGCGACCACTTCGTAGAGCGCGTGTTGAACGAAATCGACGACATCTACTACAACGGCGCAAAAGACACGTCAAAACGCCTTCCCAACAATGCGAACTTCAGTTTCCGCTATATCGAGGGCGAATCCATCTTGTTCTCGCTCGACCTTGCGGGAATCAGCGCTTCGTCGGGTTCTGCGTGTTCGTCGGGCTCTCTCGAACCGTCAAGAACGTTGCTTGCAATCGGCGTTCCCGTCGGCACGGCTCACGGCTCGATAAGATTTACGTTCGGCAAGCACAACACTATGGAAGAAGTCGATTACACAGCCACCGAACTTGTCAAGATAGTGAAGCGACTCAGAGATATGTCGCCTCTTTACAAAAAGTAATAGGGGCAGAAGGGCAGAGAACGGCAAAATGCGCAAGCGTACAGAAAACGATTGTGCGTGAAATACTAAATAAATCAAGGCATAGCCTTTAAGGAGTATATATATGTACAACGAAAAAGTTATGGAAGTTTTCAAAAATCCCCAACATATGGGCGAGGTTGAAAACTACAATGCAATCGGCACGGTAGGAAACGAAGTGTGCGGCGATATTATGCAAATCACGATGCGTATCGAAGACAACGTCATCAAGGACGCAAAGTTCAAGACGTTCGGTTGCGCAGCGGCAGTTGCTTCGAGTTCGACGGCAACGGGAATGATCATCGGCAAGACAATCGATGAAGCGCTCAAACTCACCAACAAGCAAGTTATCGAGGAACTCAACGGTTTGCCGCCGCAAAAGATTCATTGCTCCGTGCTTGCAGAAGACGCAATCCGTATGGCAATCGACTCTTATCTCAAAGGCGAAGTTCCCTCAAAGGAAACCATCTGAGATAAAAATATTCAACTTCACGTTTGATAATCCGCACTCCAAAGGTGCGGATTATTTTTTA
>CAVKTQ010000002.1:23120-24864 GCA_963659105.1 Firmicutes bacterium CAG:238
TATAAGTCATTTTTTGAAGTCGTTTTCGATTTTGCACGATTTATCTAAAAATACGATAAGTGTTGTAAAATGCCGATTTTGTGTAATATTGCACATATTTTCCTATGTTAAAGCACAAATCGTGTATTTATCTGTTTATAAAATACACGATTTGTGTTATAGAGGATAAATGAACTTGACTTCTTATTTACATAATGATGTCTTCGATTTTGTTCACAAAGGCACGTTTTGCTTTTTTAAGCGAATTGTTCGTCATACTGCAATATAGAGCGGTAGCGGTAGCCAACCCAAGCACTGTGCCGATGATAAGTGAATTTTTCATTTCGTTGCCTCCTGATTCTATTGTTTGCATATATGCGCTGCGTATGCGTGGAAAAATTTGCCAGCCACATATCAATCGCTTTGTAGTGCAAAACAATGCTTTCAAGTGGTAAGAAATAGATTTGAATTGCATTTGTCATTGACAAAAATCCGTTTGGTTATATAATAATCTTATGAAAAAAAGATTGTGCCTATCCGTTATCTGCGCTTTGCTCGCGTGCGTGCTGCTCGTGAGTTTGACCTCGTGCCTCAAAATCGGTATGAAGCAAAACGCCATCGAATCTCGGCTAAAAGAGGCAGGAGCAACCGTTTCCTATGAGCGCACAACGCCCATGACAAAGGGCGCAAGCGGATATGTGTTTGACGATCTCGTCTATTCCGCCAAAACTTATACCCACACCGTTGACGGAAAGGAAACCGAAGTCGTCGAAGAACTTTACATCATCTTCTGCGGCAACGATGTCACCGCCGACTGGACGGAGAATGCCTGCAAAACCTACATATCCGACAACAAGTCCGAATCCGACAAATGGATTGCATATCGCTATGATAGGGTGGTGATGTGTGGGTACTACGAACTGTTATCCATTGCCCGCAATTATTAAAAACTTCGCTATTTGGCGAATAACTGTGTCAAAGCCCTTTTGCTCATCAGTCACGTACGATTTAGTACGTTGGGCGGATTCACAAAAGGGTTTTTCCTTGTTCTTCATCCAAATATCGAAGTTCTTTACTTATAGATAGTATTTCGCGTTCTTCATCTCAATATTGCGGTTTTAGAATTGATAAGGCGTATTAATAAATGTAATGTGACAATTCGCAGATGAAACACGAGTCGCAAGACAACAGCCGTTTCCGCTTCGCTGGATTCCCACGCTTACGCTCAACAGCGATTGTGCGCTTTTGGCGCAAGCCTACGGCTTTTATTTGCACAAGTGCAAATGCAATCACTCCAAAAATATCGTCGTTCGGAAACCCTTGCAAGCAAGTTTCCTCACTCGACATTGACGGAATGACAACGAATCATTCGGCTTCGCAGCCTCCGAGACGTTGCTCGTAGACAGGCGGAGCCTGCGCAAAATGCTTCATTGCGGTGATGCCAACAAATTAGATTTATTGCCATAAACCGCATTTGTATTTTGCTTTTCTAATCGCGCAGAAAATCTTTGCTATTTGTTTAAGCAAAACGCTTTACTCAAACATCGGTTTCGCAAGATTGTCTGCTTGATGTTTTTTGAATTATTCGGCTTCGCAGCCTCCGAGACGTTGCTCGTAGACAGGCGGAGCCGAACAATATGTGACGACGAAGAATCGTTGTGAGCATCCACTTTCGTCGTTGCAACTGCCGAGCCGCCTCAAAGTTGCAACACCTTACGTCACAAACAAATGCTCTGATTTGTTTGTGACAGGACGTTTGCGCCAA
>CAVKTQ010000002.1:24874-28401 GCA_963659105.1 Firmicutes bacterium CAG:238
TTTATGCATTTTTGAGGGCGTTTTGCATAAAATTAAGCCGAAATTGCATTGAAACGGGCGCAACGAGAAGTTGCAAAACAGGAAAAACGTCGGTGCGGATTTTTGCCGAATCGGGGCGATTTTGTGCGTTTTTGTATAGTATATACTATATATAGGTGACATTTTACCATAAATAGTTTGAGCGTGCGTGTGCGGGTGCGTGCGCAAAACCGAGCGTTGAGGTACAAAAACGGGGCGGAGGAGATTTATGCATAAAAATTAAAATTTTCAAAAAAACAAAAAAAATTGTTTACATATCGCCGAACTGCACTTATAATGTGTTCATTAAAAAAGTATGAAAAAAATCAAAATCTTGATACTGTACAATAAATGATTGGATAAAAGCAAGCGATTTTGCAAAAAAGTTCAAACGATTTTGTGCCGACAAGATAGCAAAAAAGGTATCAAAAAAAAACCAAAAATAAAAAAGAAAAATGGAGGTAACAAAAATGAAGCAAAGAAAAGTTATTGCTATATTGGCTATGATTTTGGTTCTTGTGCTTACCGTTGGCGTGCTTGCTGCGTGCAACAAGGAAGAAGAAGAAAAGCCTTATGAAATAACAAAGCGTGCAAGTACCGGCTGGGAAGACGAAAAAGTCTATACCAATAGGGATTACACTTCTCAAATGCCGAACCAATGGTGCACAATTTTGACGAGCGATAATGCCAACTCAAGTTTGGAAGGATATTTCACAAGTTCGTTCTATGAATTCAACTATAAGTATGACGAAGACGGCAACATCGTTCCCGGTGGTTTTACCGTAGACTATTCTGCAGCAACAAAACTTGAAGACGTCACCGAAAAATATGCAGGTCAATACGGTCTTAAGGAAGATGCAAAGAGCGGACAAGCATTTGCAATGACTCTCCGCAACGATTTGAAATGGAATGACGGCACGGCAATCAAGGCTGAAGACTTTGTCTACACGATGAGCCAACAACTTTCGCCGAAATACCTTTTCTCCACCGCATCCAACTACTACAGCGGCAACTACATCATCCACAATGCTCAAAACTATGTAAAGCAAGGACAATCGGGTTGGTTTGCGGCTGTTGAGCTTGCAGATTACGGCGATAATATCACCGATTGGACGGGATTGTATTTTGACGCAACGAATGTCAAAGCACTCAACTATATTTTTGAAGAAACCGATATGACCAAATTGGCGGACTATAAACAATACTTCGCATTGGCAGACGGAACAAACGTTTACGACAAACTCGTTGCTTTCGCAGGCGATAAGAGAACTGCTTTGACGCAAGATATTGTCGATACTCTCAAGGGATTGTTTGCAGATGGTGCTCCGCTTAAAGCATATTGGGGTTGGGCAGATTCCGAAATCGGTTATTTCACGGTTGCCAACTACACTTATCCTGCAATGGACTTCTCTGAGGTCGGTTTCTTTGTGGGCGAAAACGAATATGAACTCGTTATGGTCATCGACAACACGTTGAGCCCCCTCGATGAAGACGGCAACTTGACTTATGAAGCAGGCTACTACTTGAGCGGTTGGCCTCTTGTCAAGAAGGATATTTGGGAAAGATGTGAAGACAGCAGCAAGACTCCGTATGCAAACAGTTACTGCACGTCTGTTGAAACCAGCGCAAGTTGGGGTCCCTACAAACTCACAAACTACCAAGATCAAAAGACTTACACCGTTTCTCGTAACACCAACTGGTACGGTTATGGCCTCGAACAATATGCGGGTCAATATCAGACAGACGCAATTGTGACGCAAAAGATTGAAGAATGGGATACTGCATGGATGGCATTCCAAAACGGTCAACTCGACGGAATCGGAATGGATGTCAAGATTGCTCAAGACTACAGAACTTCTCGTCAAGCGTACTTCACGCCTGAAACATGGACGTTCGATCTCAACATTCAATCAACCGCAACTTCTCGTACAGACAAGAGAAACAACCTGCTTCTCAAATACGAAGACTTCAGAAAGGCAATCTCTCTCTCTCTCGACCGTGACGATTACTGCGCAAAGAACAGCCCGTCCTCTCAAGCGGCTCTCGGTTTGCTCAACAGCATGTACTATTACGATGTCGTAAACGGCGGCGTGTATCGTGAAAGCACACAGGCAAAAGAGGCTATCCTCAATGCATACGGCGCAACGAAGAACAATGACGGCAGCTGGCAAGTCGGCGACACCAAATACACCGATATCGATGAAGCACTCGACGCAATGACCGGTTACAACCTCACTCTTGCACGTCAACTCGTTGACAAAGCGGTCGATGCGGCAATCGCTGCAGGCGAGTACACATCAGGCGAAAAGGTCACTTTGACATATGGCGTTGAAACTCAAACCGCAAACACCGACAGAATCTTGAACTGGTTCCAATCTGCGTTTGACGCAATGACCAAAGGCACAAAACTCGAAGGTCTTGTGAAGATCGAATACTTCTACTTCTCGAGCGCAACGTGGTCCGACCAATTTGCAGACGGCGAATACGACCTCTGCTTCGGTGCATGGGGCAGCGCGGCATTCAACCCCGCATACTTGCTCTGCGCAACACAAATCGATAAAGACAACAGATATGCAGTCGGTTGGGATCCGAGCAAAGTCTCAGTGACCGTCACCGCAACACCCGATGAAAATCACAAAGACGGCAAGTACACCTACAACCTCGAGCAATGGAGTGCAAACCTCCAAGGCAAGAGCGGCTGTGCGGTCAACTTCACAAAATTCTCGACAGACGATCAACTTGCGGCACTCGGCGCAGTCGAAACCGCAATCTTGCAGCAATACTACTCGATCCCTGTTTACAGCAGATACTCTGCAAGTTTGATGGGCTACAAGTGCGATTACTATTCTTATGAGTACAACACCTTCATGGGCTACGGCGGAATCCGTTACATGTCTTACAATTTCGACGATACGGAATGGGATGCATTCGTGGCAGAAAAAGGTGGCACATTGAACTATAAGTTCGGTAAGTAATCAAAGATTAAAATTGTTGCACAAAAACAATCTTTGACAACTCGAAGTTGGGGCGAGATACTCTTGTCCCAACTTCGCATTGTTGCAATCGATTGCAAAAAAAAGGAGATTCTCCTATGTATATGTTCAAATACATACTCAAACGTTTAGGACTTTTGATATTCACCTTCTCGGTGATTATGCTGGTCTGTTTCGTTTTGATAAAATCACTCCCCATACCGCTAAATGACGGATTGGGTAAAGATAGAGAGTTGTTGGAAGCAAACTTGCGCGCAAGAGGTTATTACGACCCCATTATGGTTCAACTTTGGAACTATTTGGTGCGTATTTTCACCAAAGGCGATTTCGGCATCGGAACTACAATGTCGGGTTTTGTCAACAAACCTGTCTGGGATTCGTTTGTCAAATGTTTGCCGCCCACGATACTCATCAACGTTTATTCGTCGCTCATCGGCGTTCCGATCGGACTTGTGCTCGGCATTGTTGCTGCGCTCAAAAAGAACAAATGGCAAGATCAAGTCATTTCTACCGGCG
>CAVKTQ010000002.1:28411-37451 GCA_963659105.1 Firmicutes bacterium CAG:238
TCAATCGTGTATGCGTTCCTGATTCAATATTTGCTTTGCTTCAAGTGGAAATTGTTCCCGCTTATGATGGCAAACGGAACGGATTATTTCACATGGGAAATGTTTTACAGCATGTTGCCGGCGGTTTTGGCACTTTGCCTCGGATCTATCGCAGGCTATGCTCGTTATACGCGTGCTGAACTTACCGAAGTTTTGACCAACGAATTTATGCTTCTTGCAAGAACGAAAGGTCTGACAAAAGGACAGGCGATTGTGCGCCATGCTTTGAGAAACGCTATGGTGCCTATTTTCCCGATGATTTTGGGCGAATTTATTTCCGTTCTCAGCGGCTCGCTTATCATTGAAAAATTCTTCTCGATACCGGGCGTGGGCGGTTTGTATTTGAACTCAATCAACTCGCTTGACTACGACTTCTTTATGTTGCTGTCGGGCTTCTACACACTCGTAGGCTTGCTTGCGGGTATTATCGTCGATATAAGTTACGGCATTATCGACCCGAGAATCAGAATGGGGGCAAAGTAATATGGAACAAGTCTATCAAAACATCCCCAAAGAAAAATTTGAATTTGTCGACAAGCAAGATCTTTTGCACGACAAATCTCTCGTTACGAAACCGCGTAGTTTTATAGCGGACGCCTTTTCGCGCTTTTGCAAAAACAAAGGCTCGATTGTCGGTGCGATCGTTATATTGATACTCATTCTCTACGCAATTTTCGGAACAATCTTCTCGCAGTATCCCGTTTCGCACAGAGATACCTATTTCCGCTACGCTTTGCCGCGCAGCGAACTGTTTGCAAAAACAAACTTCTGGGACGGCTGCGAGGAAAAAAAGCATGACCAGTCAATCTTTGAGTATTACTACTACATGGGCAAAGAAACAGGTCATTATGCTGTCAAAAACGAGGAGTATAAAAAGGTCGGCAATATTTATGTCTACCGCCTCGATTCTTATCAAAAAACCGGCTGTGTTTATCTGAAAATGTCCACAGAAGAATATCTGCTTCTTCAACAGTATCAAAACGAATCGGGGAAGCAAGTCATTTATCCCGCACTTTCTTTATCTAAAGATCAAATGATAAAGAAGTATATGGGCGTAAGTATTACGGCGGACACGGTTGCAAACTACTATTATAAGTTTGACGAGAATACCATGACGGCAAAACTTGACGCACAAGGCAACGTCATTCCCAATTACAAGACGCACGCCGTTGGAGCGGAAAGCACCGACAATTATAATTCTTTGCGTATTGCAGGCGATGGAGAAAAAGGCGTAGAATACGAATACGCACGTCCAAAAGACGCAGGTTATGAAGTCCGTGTAAACTACTACGAATATTATATCTTCCAGCATTCTTATGTGCTTAAAGACGGTATAGAAAAACCCTCGTTCCTGTTCGGTGCAAACGAAGAAGGTCAAGACATTTTCACCTGCCTTGCATCGGGCGCATTGTTCTCGTTTGCGTTTGCAATCTCGGTTGCTCTCGTCAACTTGATCGTCGGCGCAATCTACGGCGCAATAGAGGGCTACTACGGCGGCAAAATCGACTTGGTTATGGAAAGAATTTCGGATATACTTTCCGCAGTTCCGACCATGATTGTCGTTACGCTGCTCAAACTGCATATGGGCGCGTCAGGCGCACCGTTGATACTGTTCCTGTCCTTCTTCCTTACGGGGTGGATCGGTATGGCGTCAACAACCAGAATGCAGTTCTATCGCTATAAAAATCAAGAATACGTTCTTGCCGCGCGCACTCTTGGCGCTCGCGACGCAAGAATCATCGTCAAACACATTTTCCCCAACGCACTCGGTACGTTGGTCACAAGTTGCGCTCTCGTCATTCCGTCTATGATTTATTCGGAAGTCAACCTGAGTTATCTCGGAATCATCAGTTTGACATCGGGCAATCTGACAAGCGTCGGAACGCTGCTTGCAAGCGGTCAAAGCGCACTTATGACGGCTGCTCACGTCGCGTTGTTGCCGTCGTTGTTCCTTGCTTTGTTGCTGCTCAGTTTCAACTTGTTCGGCAACGGTTTGCGCGACGCTTTCAACCCGTCGCTCAGAGGTTCGGAGGGCTGATATGGAAAAGAAATTAGAAGTTAAAAATTTGCGTATTTCCTTCCGCACCGACGCAGGAAAAGTGCAAGCGGTCAGAGGTATCGATTTCGACCTCTACAAGGGCGAAACGCTCGCGATAGTGGGCGAGTCGGGCTCGGGTAAATCCGTCACGAACAAAGCCATCATTGGCATTTCCGCTCCCAACGCCATTGTCGAAAGCGGCGAGATTATCTATGACGGCATGGACTTGCTCCAAATTGACGAGGAAGACTTCCACAAACTGCGCGGCGACAAAATCGCGATGATATTCCAAGACCCGCTTTCCGCACTCGACCCGATCAACCGTATCGGCATGCAACTCACCGAGGCAATGATCCTCAAAAATAAGGCGAATCGCAAGGAATCTAGAAAAGAATTCAACACCAAAATGGCACTCTTGCTCGAAGCAGTCAACAGCGCTATGGGAGTTTCCGCAAACAGCGAACAAGGCAAAATCAACGCTAAAAAAGCAAAAGATTTCAATACGTTCGAAACGTACCACCTCAAAATCGAGGGCGCGTACAACAAAGCGCATGAAAATGCCGAAACCGGTCTCGAAAACGTCGACGATTTGCTCTTCCACATCGAAAAGAATGCGGTGGAAGGATTTGCGAGAGCCATTTACGACATCCTTAAAAACGCAAGACTTTCCGTACACGAAAACGTATGCTCGCAGGACGTTTTGACCGCTCGTCGGGAACTTATCGAAGCGGTTAAACCGTTGATTAAAGTTCGTGCGAAAAATAGGGATTATTCCGTTTGCGTCGAACCGCTTAAAAAACTCAAGGAGTGCTTCGAGGATGCGTGCGCAAAAACGATGCCCAACTACTTTGCGCTTGCGTACTATCAAACATTCGGACACAACGAGGAACTCCCAGACAACGTCGAGGAAGAAAATAAGTTCTTGCGCAAATATCTCGACGACAACTTTATGCTCGACTTTATCGATATGGCAAAGAAGGGTATAGAATTTTCGTTCAACCGCTCTCTAGCAAAGAAAAACGAAACCATCGAACTCTTCAAACAAAAGAGAAGCGTGTTTACCGACGGCGAACCCGACAAAAAAGCGTACAAAGCGGCTGCAAAAGAGATGTGTGCGAGCGTTGTCGATTCTATCGATAAACTAGCTCTCGTCAAGGACAGCGCGGCGTATACGTTCAAATCGAGCATAATGCGCGCGATAAACACCTATTTCGACGCGATTCCAAACAACGTGAAAGAACAAAAACGCTTCGACAGAGATCAAGCGAAGTTTGACAAACTCGTCGCAAAAGGGAAAACGCCCGACTATAAGGTCGTCCCTGCAAAAATCATCGATTTGGATATCGCAAGAAACAATATCGTCGAGATAAGCGACAAACTCGTTTCGGTCTACGAACATGCCGTGGAAAACGCTAAAAACTTGGACCTTGACGACGGCACCGTCGCAATGATCGACTTCTTCAAAGAAAAAGCGCAAGCGGTTGCATATCGCGTTACGCACATTGTCGCCAAGAATAAGGCTTTGAAACTTATGGAAGAGGTCGGTATCCCCGAACCGAGAAAGAGATATCGTCAATATCCCTTCCAGTTTTCGGGCGGTATGAGACAACGTATCGTCATTGCAATCGCACTCGCCGCAAACCCGGATATCCTCATTTGCGACGAACCTACAACCGCGCTCGACGTTACGATTCAAGCTCAAATCCTCGAACTTATCAACAAAATCAAGAAGGAAAGAAATCTTTCCATCATATTTATTACGCACGACCTCGGCGTCGTTGCGAATATGGCAGACAGAATCGCGGTTATGTACGCGGGCAAAATCGTGGAAACGGGCACGGCGGAAGACATCTTCTATTCTCCCGCGCATCCGTACACTTGGGCGCTCTTGTCGTCTATGCCCGACCTCGATACCAACGAGAAACTCGAAGCCATTCCGGGTACTCCGCCGAATATGATCTATCCGCCAAAGGGCGACGCGTTTGCCGCAAGAAACAAGTACGCTATGAAGATCGACTTCGAGGAACAACCTCCGATGTTCAAGATCAGCGATACGCACAGCGCGGCAACGTGGTTGTTGCATCCGTCCGCACCGAAGGTCGAAATGCCCAAAATCGTTTCTGACCGTATTGAGAGGATGAAAGCTCTCGCGCAAAAATCCAAAGCGGAACAACAGTAAAAGGAGACGAATATGGACACAAACGTAAACGAACAAGAAACGTTATTGCGCGTCGAACATCTGTGCCAGTACTTCAAACTCGGCTCGTCCACGCTCAAAGCAGTCAACGACGTTTCCTTTGACATCAAAAAGGGCGAAGTCTTCGGTCTGGTCGGCGAATCCGGTTGCGGAAAAACCACGACCGGGCGCAGTATCATCAAACTTTACAACTGCACTTCGGGCAACGTGTATTTCGAGGGTAGAAGAATATGCGCAGGCACGCTTTCCTATAAAGAAGCGAGAAAAGCCGCATGTAAAAAATTCTTCGGCGATTTGAAGCGCGCTTCGTCCAAAAAGAAAGGCGAAGAAAATGCAGAAAACGCAGTTGATTTGAAAGCGTCTTTTGCCGAGTTGAAGGCTGCGGTGAAAGAGCAGAATAAGAACATCCGCAAAGCGAATCACGATCAAAGAAGATGCGACAAAGATTACGCAAAAGAGTATATCAACAAGGTAAAAGAGGACTATAAACCTAAGTTTGCGGCAATAGAGAAGAAAGACAAGGAATATTTCGCGCTGTTGTGGCAGTACCTCAAGGACCTCGATTTCGCTCGCAAAACGAGACTTGTAACAAAGATTCAAATGGTGTTTCAAGACCCGATTGCGTCGCTCGATCCTCGTATGACCGTGCGCGAAATCATTGCGGAAGGTCTTACCATTCGCGGCATAAGAGACAAGCAAGTCGTGGATGAAAAAGTGTACGAAGTGCTTGAAAAAGTCGGTCTTGTCAGAGAACACGCAGGAAGGTATCCCCATGAGTTTTCGGGCGGTCAAAGACAGCGTATTGGCGTTGCCAGAGCAATCATCATGGAACCCGAGATGATCATCGCGGACGAGCCGATTTCCGCACTCGACGTGTCAATTCAGGCGCAAGTCATCAACTTGCTCAACGATTTGAGACACGAACTCGGCTTGACTATTATGTTCATTGCGCACGACCTTTCCGTAGTCAAGTATTTCTCGGACAGAATCGGCGTTATGTACTTCGGCAATATGGTGGAGCTTGCAACTTCGGACAGATTGTTTGCACACCCGTTGCACCCGTACACGAAGTCGTTGCTTTCGGCAATTCCGCTTCCCGATCCTATCTATGAAAAACAACGCAAACGTATAGTCTACAATCCGCTTGCCGATCACGATTATTCGGTCGATAAGCCTCAAATGAGGGAGGTCGAACCTGGGCATTTCGTGTCCTGCAACCAAGAAGAGTTTGAAAGATACGTCAAGATTTGCAAGGGCGAAATAACGGAAGAAACGATTGATACGCCCGAACAAGATCAAGATCAAGCGGAACCGGAACAATTCGAAGAAGTCTATGCAGAACAAGAGGAACACTCTACGGAATCGGTTGGCGAAATGCCCGTTACCGCGCAGGTCGATTTGTCGCTTCTCAAACAAGAAGGTATCACGGTTGCAGGCAACGAAGTCATACTCGAAACCGCAAACGAAGCCGAAACGGATACAAGCAAAGACGAGCAATGAAAACAACGCTTATAAAAGTTGCCGTTCTGTTTTTGATTGTGCTTGCAGCCGTTCTCACGATATGCGGCGTCAACGGCTTGTTGACAGAGCAATGCGATCAATCCAAAGTCTTGAGAGTGCTTTGCGACGCGTTTTTTGTGCCGGGTGTAGTTTTGCTGTGCATAAGCGGTTTGTCGTGGGCGTCCAATAAGGGCGCATTCGATGCTCTTGGGTATAGCATATCTACGTTTTTCAACACGCATATGCCGGCAGGCAAGGGTTTGAATTGGCGCAAAAAAGAAACGTATCAGGAGTATATCGAGAGAAAACACCCCGCAGAAAAGAAGAAAAAGAAACTTAACGTGGCTTTGATTTTCGGAGGCATATTGCTTGTCGTGTCAGTTGCGTTGCTCATCGCATACCTGAACATCAAATAAGTTTTCAATGTGATATGTTTTACAAAAGAAAAAACGGAATTTCTGATTCCGTTTTTTCTTTGCAATGTGTTTAAGTCAAATGGATTTGGAATAAAATCGGACGTCAAATTTTCGTGACGTTCATTTTTGCGACGGCAAGGTCGGTTTTGTTTTGGAACAAACCTCTGTCGCTTGCGCCGACGTAGTCGGCGCCGAGATATTCTTTGACGTTGCCGAACAGGTTGATTTGAGGCACTCTGCCTACGAATTTGCCGTTTTCAATCAGCAATGCGACTTGGCAGGGCGTTGCGAAATCGCCGCTTGTTGTCATATCGCCGCCCGACGCGTCGAGGATGTAGATTGCTTTTCCGTTGCCGAGCAGATCTTCGATTTTATCGGCAGTCTTGCGCATTACGATTCCCGAACCGCCCGTTACGGGAATTGAATCGTATGCCGCTCTCGAATCGAATACGCGGGGAAGGTTGTATGTGCTTGCGATTTTCTTGTTTGCAAGCACTCGCACGAACGTTCCTTTGTCGACAAGTACGTTTTCGTCCGCCTTTGCAAACGAGCCTTCGGCGTCGAAGAAAGCGAGATTGAGATTGTTTGTTCTGTCGAGTTCGAGGGTGAGTTTGTCGCTCAAAATTCGCTGCCCGAGTTTATCCTTGAAAAGCGACGCGCCCGTTGCGTAACTTTCGCCGACAAGATGTTCGACGCAGTTGCCGAAGAACAAGGATTGCTCGGCAACCACGGTGTATTTTCCGTCTTCGAGGGGAACGTCGTTGAGATATGCGGTGCAAAGCGTTTTGATGTCCGCAACCGTCTTTTGCTTGTCGTATTCGTCAAGGGCAACCGCATATGCAAAGTCCATAATGTTTGCGCTTGCCTTGCTCTTTATGCAGATGACGAGGTCCATCTCGTTGCCTGCATAGTAAAGGGAAGTGTTTTGGCTGTTGCGATATGACGTTTCGCTTTCGTGGTACTGAATCTTGTTGCTGAAAAGGAAGCCCGGCACCTCGGTTTTGAGCGTTGACAGCAAGTCTCTTGCGACTTGCACGAAATGCTCGGTGTCAACGATATGCTTTCTCGAATCGACGCTTTTCGTTTCGTTTTGGGTGAGTTGGCAGGGATATTCGATTTTCGAGGACAAGTTTTCGACGGCTTGCGCTTCGAGAACGTCGATATTTTCATCGCCTATTTGCCCGGCAACGCCGATATAACCGTCTTCGTATACGCGAACGGTGGACGTCGTTTCATCGACTTTGCGCAGAGATTCGACCTCTGTTGCAACCACGTTTATAGAAAGAGAGGAAGTTTTGCTTACGATATATTCTTTTTCCATAGCGTTCTCCTTATTGTACGTTCATTTCTTTCACGCGGACAAACGGACCGCCGTCCAGAACGTGAAGGGGAAATTGCTCCATTTTGCCGCAGCCGCCGAAAACGCCGTCTTCGAATATCGTTTCGTCGGACAAGCCGTCGATTTTCATAAGCGTTTCAAACACGTCGCCGGTCACGACGGAGATTTTGACGGGTCCGCCGAGTTTGCCGTTTTTGATTTCGTATGCGATAGAGGGCGCAATCGTAAACGTCGAGCCGCCCGAACCGTGCGAAACCGTGTCGATGAAATATCCCTCGTCAATGCCTGCAACCAACTCGTCGAAAGTGCTGTTGCCCGGTTCGATGTAGGTGTTTGTCATCCTCACGATAGGCTCGAATTTGCAATCGATTGCTCTTGCATTGCCCGTGAGTCCCTCGTCGAGAGCCGCGGCTGTCGTTGCGCTGTGAAGCCTTCCGCACAAAATGCCGTCCTTGATGAGGTAAGTTTTTGTGCATCTCGTGCCTTCGTCGTCAAAGGGAACATAGCCCGAACCGAAGTCCGCGCCCGTATCGACGATAGAGAGAATCTCGCTGCCGACTTTTTTGCCGAGCACCCATTCTTTTGCCATTTGTTCGTCGCCGAGCATAAAGTCCGCCTCGCTCTTGTGTCCGAATGACTCGTGAGCGAACACACCTGCCGCCATAGGCGAGAGGATGACGGGATATTTGCCTTTTTTGCAGGGTTTTGCGTTCTGTACGAAGTTGTCCGCGTCAGCCATTCTCTTTTCGATGTCGGCTTCAAAGCCTTTGATCTCGTCGAAATAGGGTTTTGCGAGTTGATATACCGCCTGCACGAAGTCGCCGGGTGCGGCAAGCACTCCGACCGCCAAAATGCCGCACATCTGATAATCGTATTTGATGTTTGCGCCCTTCGAGGAATAGAACTCGTAGCGGCTGTTGCGGTCTTGATAGCCGATTTGCGACATTGCGAGGAATTGGCTCTTGACGTGGGGCAGAATGCGTTTGCAAAGATCTTTTTTGTCATCCGCCGAAACGTTTCTTACGTTGCGATCTTCGAATTTATACTCGGTTGCAACGTTGACCTGATAACGTTTTACGACGGGATGATTTGCGATATCGTCGCAAGGCGTTGCCTGCGCGTACAGGTTGTCAAGTTCAGATTGAATCTTGTTGATGTCGGACGTCGAGGCGTAGAGCCATATTTGACCGTCGTATACGCGGATGAAAGCGCGTTTTTCGTTGCGTACTCTGCACGAGTCCAGCGCGCCGTTTTTGTAAAAGATTGCCGTTGTGAATCTGTCCTCGATACGCACGTCCGCATAAAATTTCGGATTGAATTTATACATAATCGCTCCTTGTTGAATTGATAATGCAATTATAAATCCGATGGGCTAAAATGTAAATACATTTTAGTTGTCACTCGCACGCATTTTTTCGTCGCTTTTGCAAATAACGACGAATACGCTTTGCAAATATTTGCAATGGATGATATGACGTATAAATGTAGACAAAACGGCAAGGAAGTTGTAT
>CAVKTQ010000002.1:37461-62451 GCA_963659105.1 Firmicutes bacterium CAG:238
GCGACGGAGGTATGTTATGGCAAAAGCAACGATAATAGCAGTCGCCGGAAAGGGCGGCGTAGGCAAAACGTCACTTGCGGCAACCATCGTGCGTACGTTGGTTGAAAATTATCCCGACAAGCGTATTTTGGCTATAGACGCAGACCCTGCCGTAGGACTTTCCACCGCGCTCGGCGTTGAAGTGGAATCCACCATAGACGACATAAGAAAGAGCATAATCGAAAATGTCGAGGACGGCAACGCAAAGGGCGCAATCGAACTTCTCAACGAGGCTCGTTTCCGCATTTTCGACGCGATGGTGGAAAAAGACGGCTACGTTTTCATTGCTGTCGGACGCCCCGAAAGCGCAGGGTGCTATTGCAAAATCAACGCGTATCTCAAAGACGTAATCGGCATTTTGTCCGAAGAGTTCGACTACGTCGTCATCGACGGCGAGGCGGGCATAGAGCAAATCAACCGCCGCGTTATGGAGAAGGTCACGCATCTCATTCTCGTCACCGACCAGTCGAAAAAGGGTAGGGACGTTTGCAAGACTATCAAGAAAGTTGCCGACGAACTCGTGATGTACGACAAGATAGGGATCGTCGTAAACCGCGTTTCCGACGAGGACGCAGTGCGCTCGCTCGACTATGACGGAGTGCAACTTCTCGCCACCATAGGCGACGACAAAAACCTTGCGACGTTCGACCTCAAAGGCGAAAACGTGTTTGAACTTCCTGCCGACTCAAAAGTGGTGCTTGGCGTGAAAGAAGCACTTAAAGGACTCGAAATAATCAAATAAAATGCCGTTTCGTGCAAAACGGAACAAATTGTATAAAGACAACGAAGCAAGAAAATGATAAGTATTTTTGACGGTGACATAAACGAATTGAAGGCGTATATCGCAAAAAACGCAACCAAAGTTTACGCTTACGACGAGAGCAAGGCTTTGCCTGTCAGCGAGCATAGCGAACTGATTTTGACAAAGGACAGCGCATACGAACTCGGCGGAAGCGATATGCCTTGCGCCGCCGCAACCGTAATTACGGGGGATCTTCCCGTTGAAAACGAAATCGTTTTGGTCGGCAAAGAACTCAAGGACATCAAGCGCGATTGCAATTATGCAAAGATAGTTCTGATATCCGTAAAGGACGCGACCGAGGACGAACAAGCGATTTTCGATCTCACCAAATCTTTGGAATACGCAAAGTACAAAGAGAACGTCCAAGGCTTTATGATGCGCGCTTCTTCTTTCAGACAGCGCGAACAAGTGCGCGTTTCAAAAACCGCGCTCAAAAAAGGTTTGTCCTTCGAATCGCTCGGCGCAACCACAATAAAATCTTATTTAAGCCGTGACGTCGTAAATGCCGTCACCGTGATTTTCGTCGCCGACACGACTTCCGATTTTGAACCCGTACAAAATTTTGCGCTTCATACCTCGCAAATACTTTCCGCATTCAACCATATTCTCGACAACGTACTCGTGGACTGTGCGCATTGCAATTTGAAGGAGATATGCGATGAGGTGGAGGGGATGCGAGAGTTGCACTTAAACCTTTCAAAACCTCGCTATTGAGCGAATAACTGCGGCAACGCCCCTTTGCTATCAATTCACGTACGCCTATGTACGTTAGGATTGCTATCAAAGGGGCGTTTTCTTGTTCTTCATCTCAATATCGAGGTTTTGTTGTTCTTCCTCTACAAGAGTGTAGGGCGTGTACTCTAAATAGAAGCACCCCCTCTTTCCCTCTCGGGTATTTCTCCCACCACTCAAATAGGGGCATTTCTCTACATAGGTTATTGTCGTTCGCGGGGGAGACAGACGGCACTCGCATAGATAGGGACATTTCACTCATTATGCCACTTCGCCTGCGTGGCGGCTTCGCAACAGAATGCCACGCATTCTCGTACAAATCGTCCAGCTCGGCGCTCATAGGCTCGCCGCCTTGCGGCTCGTGTTACGTCTACGAATAAGTGTATACCGTTTATAAGTACGCCTTGAATGAGTGTCCGTTAGAAGTCCGCTCTGCAAAGAGAGCGGACGGTGGTGGTGAGTTCTTCCTATACAAGAGTGAAGGGCGTGTACTTAAATAGAAGTACCCCCTCTTTCCCTCTCGGGCTTTTCTCCCACCACTCAAATAGGGGCATTTTTCTACATAGGTTATCGTCGTTCGCGGGGGAGACAGACGGCACTCGCATAGATAGGGGCATTTCACTTATTATGTCACCGTCCTTTGTGTGCCAGCTACGCACCCAAACGGCACAGTCGGACGGTACTAATCGTCGAGCTCGACGCTCGCTACGGTCGTCGCCTTGCGACTCCAATTCCGTCTACGAATTAACATATTCCGTTTATAAGTAGCCTTCGAATAAGTATTCGGATTAAGGCTTCACCTTCCGAAATTATTAATTATTCATTATTAATTATTAATTCATATTCGGGTGTATCGCGGCCGGAACTGGCGTTTGTTACATATCCATAAAGCGCACGAAGTGCGCAATCACCAAGCAGATAATTTGGCGGAATTGCGGTTTGAATTTTTGCCGCGGCACACCCGAGTGCGTGGCACGCGCAATTATATTTATGATTTACTTATACTTGAAAACGAAATTTATCCATATATAATATATACAAGATTTTGGGGTTGTTGCGAGTTTTCGGACACAAGTTTGAAAAATATTCATAAATTCGCAAATTTTTGCTTGACTTTAATTTTCAAAAATTATATATTAAACGAGCGTGTCGAAAGAGATACGCATTTTCCGTCGCGGTTGCGGCGGGTAAAAAATATAAGACACACACGGACAAGTGTAATATAGGAGGCTAATAATGGCTGGACAAAAGATCAGAATTAAACTTAAGGCTTACGACCACAACCTTATCGATCTTTCCGCAGAAAAGATTGTCGAGACCGTCAAGAAGACGGGAACGAAGGTTTCCGGTCCCATTCCTCTTCCCACGGAGAAGGAAATCATCACGATTTTGCGCGCTACTCACAAATACAAAGACAGCCGCGAACAATTTGAACTCAGAACTCACAAGCGTTTGATCGATATTTACAACCCCACGAGCAAGACGGTCGATTCTTTGATGAAACTCGATTTGCCCGCAGGCGTGGACATCTCGATCAAGCTCTAAGCAAATAAAAGGAGGATGAACTTTACATGGATAAAGCAATCATCGGTAAAAAAATCGGTATGAGCCAGATCTTTACTGCAGAAGGCAAGGTTATCCCCGTAACCGTAGTGGAAGCGGGTCCGTGCCCGGTCGTGCAGATAAAGACCAAAGAGAACGACGGATACGAAGCGGTTCAAGTCGGCTTCGGCACCGTCAAGGAAACAAGAGTAAACAAGCCGGTTGCCGGACACTTCAAGAAAGCGGGCGTAACCGTCAAGAAGTACCTTCGTGAATTCCGTTTCGCAAACTGCGCGAGCTATACGCTCGGACAGGAACTGACCTGCGACATGTTCACAGAGGGCGACAAAGTTGACGTTACCGGCACTTCCAAAGGTCACGGCTATTCGGGCGTCATCCAAAGATGGAACTCTCACAGAATCGGTCCTATGACTCACGGTACCGGCCCTATTCACAGAAGCGTCGGCTCTATGGGCGCTTGCTCCTCTCCCTCGAGAGTGTTCAAGAACAAACATATGGCAGGACAATGGGGACACGAAAAGGTTACTGTCCAAAACCTTACCGTCGCACGCGTAGATGCAGCGAGAAATCTTCTTCCCATCAAAGGTGCAATCCCCGGACCTAAGGGCGGCGTAGTCGTCGTGAAGGAATCCATCAAGGGTTAAGCGGAGGTAGAATATGAAACTGAACGTTTTGAATATGGCAGGCAAAAAAGCCGGAACGGTAGAAATCAGCGATTCCATCTTTGCACGCGACTATAACGAAGCACTTATTCATCAAGTGGTCGTTGCGCAACTCGCAAACAAGCGTCAAGGCACGATGAGCGCGCTCACAAGAACGGAAGTTCGCGGAGGCGGCTGCAAGCCTTATCGTCAAAAAGGCACGGGTCGTGCGCGTCAAGGCTCCATCGTTGCTCCCCAATATGTCGGCGGCGGCGTGGTGTTCGCAAAGAAACCCAGAGATTTCTCTCAAAAAATCAACAAGAGTATGAAGACAGCCGCGTTCTATTCCGCGCTTTCTGAAAAGATTCGTCAAAACGAAGTGGTCGTTCTTGACAAATTTACGCTCGCAGAAGCAAAAACCAAACTCGTTGCAGGAGCGGTGAAGGCACTCTCTCTCAACGGCAAAGTTATGTTCGTCCTCGACGAGTACGACCAAGTCGCGCTCAAAGCCAGCAAGAACATTCCTTCCGTCGAAGTTTGCGAAGCAAGAACCCTCAGCGTTTACGACGTAGTCGCAACGAAGAACATCGTCATCACGGTTGACGCACTTAAAAAACTCGAGGAGGCAGCACAATGACAGCATACGACATCATTATCGAGCCTATCCTTTCCGAAAAGAGTTATGACGGCATCGCAGACAAGAGATACACGTTCAAGGTTGTCAAATCCGCAACCAAAACGCAAATCAAGGCTGCGGTCGAGCAAATCTTCCAAGTGAAAGTTGACAAAGTAAATACGTCCAACTACGACGGCAAAGTGAAGAGAATGGGCAGAAACGAAGGCAGACGCTCTGCTTTCAAGAAAGCAATCGTCACTCTTACCGACGACAGTAAGGCAATCGAATTCTTCGAGAGCTTGGCATAAGGAGAGTAAAGAATATGGCTATTAAGAAATATAAACCAACGTCTCCTGCACGTCGTTTCATGACGGTGTCCGCATACGAGGAGATCACAAGCACAACGCCCGAGCGTTCACTCTTGGTGTCACTCAATAAGAGCGGCGGCAGAAACTCTATGGGCAGAATCACCGTTCGTCACATCGGCGGCGGCAACAGAAACAAATATCGTATCATCGACTACAAGCGCAACAAAGACGGTATCCCCGCAAAAGTCGCTTCCATCGAATACGACCCCAACCGTTCCGCAAACATCGCGCTTTTGCACTATGCTGACGGCGAAAAGAAATACATCCTCGCACCTTTGGGACTCAACGTCGGCGACGTTCTCGAAAGCGGCGAGCACGCAGACATCAAAGTCGGCAACGCGCTTCCTCTTTCCGCAATCCCCGTCGGTACTATGATTCACAACATCGAGCTCCAACCGGGCAACGGCGGAATCATCGCAAGAGCGGCAGGCAATGCGGCGCAACTTATGGCAAAAGAAGGCAAATACGCAATCGTGCGTATGCCCAGCGGCGAAATGAGATACGTTCTCATCAACTGCAGAGCGACAGTCGGTCAAGTCGGCAACATCGATCACGAAATCGTGCGCGTCGGCAAAGCCGGTAAGACCCGCCACATGGGCGTGCGTCCGACCGTTCGCGGCGTCGTTATGAACCCGAACGACCACCCGCACGGCGGCGGCGAAGGCAAATCTCCCGTCGGTATGCCTTCACCTGTTACTCCTTGGGGTAAACCTGCTCTCGGTTATAAGACCAGAAAGAAGAAGAACAAATCTAATAAGTTCATTATTAAGCGTGTGAACTAATCGGAGGACAAAATGAGTAGAAGTGTTAAAAAAGGCCCTTATGTAGAAGAACGCCTTATGAACAGAATCAATGCGATGAACGCATCCGGTGAACGTCAATCCGTCAAAACTTGGTCCAGAAGTTCCACGATTTTCCCCGAAATGGTCGGTCACACGATCGCAGTTCACAACGGTAAGCAACACGTCCCCGTATATATCACGGAAGATATGGTCGGTTGCAAACTCGGAGAATTTGCTCCCACGCGTACATTCAGAGGTCACGCGGGCGCAAAGACCACGAAGTAATAGGAGGAAGATATGGCAACAAGAAGTAAACAAAAAGCCTTGGATCGTCAAGCAAAAGCGGATACAAGACCTTGTGCAACGGCTAAATTCGTCAGAATCTCTCCCTTCAAGGTCCGCATCGTTCTCGACATCATCAGAGGCAAATCGGTAACGGAAGCAATCGCTATTTTGGAAAACACGCCCAAGGCTGCAAGCGAACCTCTCATCAAGTTGGTCAACAGCGCGGCGGCAAACGGCGAAAACAATCAGAATCTCGCAAGAAACGATATGTATATCGCAGAGTGCTACGCAAACGAAGGTCCGACCCTCAAGCGTATCCAAGCGGTGTCCA
The DNA here is from genome assembly GCA_963659105.1 of Firmicutes bacterium CAG:238. Lineage (GTDB taxonomy): Bacteria > Bacillota > Clostridia > Christensenellales > CAG-917 > CAG-475. The sequence goes on from CAVKTQ010000002.1 coordinate 43,621, forward strand.
AGGGCAGAGCGTATCGTATCAACAAGAGAACAAGTCATATCACGGTCATTCTTGACACGGTGAAAGCGTAATAGGAGGTATACACAATGGGACAAAAAGTCGATCCGAACGGTCTTCGTACAGGCGTCATCAAATCGTGGAGTTCTAAATGGTATGCCGACAAGGCGCACTTTGCAGACAACATCGTCGAAGACAATAAAGTCCGCAAGTTCATCAAAAAGAAATACTACGATACGGCAATTTCAAAAATCGTGCTCGAAAGAGCGGCAGATAAACTTGTAGTCGCAATCTACACCGCACGCCCCGCAGTCCTCATCGGCAAAGCAGGCGCAGGCGTTGAAGAAATCAAGAAAGAAGTTGAAAAACTCGTTTCCGGCGACAAGAAAGTGAGCATCAACATCATGGAAGTCAAACATCCCGACGCAGACGCTCAACTCGTTGCAGAAGGCATTGCAAAACAACTCGAAGGACGCGCTTCCTTCCGTCGCGCAATGAAACAAGCAATGTCCAAGGCTATGAAAGCGGGCGCAAAGGGCGTCAAGACGATGGTCAGCGGCAGACTCGACGGCGCTGAAATCGCAAGAAGCGAACAATACCGTGAAGGTTCTATTCCGCTTCAAACCCTTCGTGCAGACATCGATTACGGCGTAGCAACCGCAAACACCACATTCGGCGCAATCGGCGTCAAATGCTGGATCTACAAGGGCGAAATCCTTGGCAAAAATCCACTTGAAGGAGGAAATCAATAATGTTAATGCCTAAACGCGTCAAAAGACGTCGCCAAATGCGTGGCAGAATGAAAGGCAAAGCAAACAAGGGCAACATCGTCGCATACGGCGAATACGGTCTTGTTTCGACAGAGCCGGGCTGGATTACCTCCAACCAAATCGAAGCAGCGCGTGTCGCTATGACGAGATATATCCGTCGTGGCGGACAAGTCTGGGTGGATATTTTCCCTCACAAACCCGTGACAAAGAAACCTGCCGAAACTCGTATGGGTTCAGGTAAAGGTTCTCCCGAATACTGGGTAGCGGTCGTCAAGCCGGGCCGTGTGATGTTTGAAATCGCAGGCATCGACGAAGCAGTAGCAAAAGAGGCACTCCGTCTTGCAGCAAACAAACTTCCCGTCAAGTGCAAGTTTGTCAGAGCAGAGGACGTGAACGGTGCCGAAGGCGGTGAACAATGAAATCGAAACAAGTTTTGGAAATGACAGATAAAGAGTTGCAAACCAAACTCAACGAATTGAAGTCGGAATTGTTTTTCCTTCGCTTCAAAAACGCCACGAATCAACTGACCAACCCTATGGTTATCGTTGAAACGCGTCGCGACATTGCCCGTATCAAGACTGTCATCCGTCAAAGAGAAATTGCTCGCGCAAAAGACGAGGCAAAGGGCTAATCGGAGGAACGTATGGAAGAAAGAAATTTGAGAAAAGAAAGAGTGGGTATCGTCGTGAGCGATAAGATGGACAAAACCATCGTCGTCGCAGTCAGCGAACGTGTAAAACATCCCCTCTACAAGAAAATCGTAAACCGCACCAAGAAGTTCAAAGCGCACGACGAAAACAACGCTTGCGGCATTGGCGACAAGGTGCTCATCCAAGAAACTCGTCCTCTTTCCAAGGACAAGTGCTGGAGACTCGTCGAAATAGTCGAGAAAGCCAAATAATAGGAGGAACGCTATGATTCAACCATTGAGTTGGCTCAAAGTCGCTGACAACAGCGGAGCCAAAGAAATTATGTGCATCAGAGTCCTGGGCGGTTCTTTCAGAAGAAGCGGAAACATCGGCGACGTTATCGTCGCGTCCGTCAAATCGGCTATCCCGGGCGGCAAGGTTAAGAAGGGCGACGTCGTAAAGGCGGTCATCGTCCGCACGACCTTCGGTCTTCAACGCGAGGACGGCAGCCACATCAAGTTCGACGACAATGCGGCAGTCATCATCGACAACCAAAAACAACCACAAGGCACTCGTATTTTTGGGCCTATCGCAAGAGAACTTCGTGACAAGGATTACACCAAAATCATTTCTCTCGCACCCGAAGTGCTGTAAGGAGGACAACTATTATGGCAAAATTGAGTGTTAAGAAAGGCGACAACGTTATGGTTATCACCGGCAAGGATCAAGGCAAAGTGGGCAAAGTCCTCAAAGTCGTTCCCGAAACCGGAAGAATCTACGTTGAAGGCGTAAACATCGTTTCAAAGAGCAAAAAGCCCAGAAACGCACAAGAAAAGGGCGGTATCGTCAAACAAGAAGGCACAATCGACGCATCCAACGTGATGCACGTTTGCTCGAGTTGCGGCGACGTCGTCAGAGTTAAGCACGAAGTGAAAGACGTGAACGGCAAACAAAAATCCGTCCGCGTATGCCCCAAGTGCGGTGCGTCTTTGGACGAGAAGAAACCATCTGCAAAGAAAGTGGCAAAGAAAGCCGCAAAAAAGAAAGCAGAAAAGTCCGCAGATAAAAAGGACTGATAAATCGGAGGTAATATCGTGGCAGAAAAGAAAAATCAGGTTGCTAAGGAACCTGCAACCGATAAGACGAATGCTGGTAATGCTGAAAGATACCGTATGAGAAAACAGTACGCCGAAGAGGTCGTGCCGGCTCTCATCAAACGCTTTGGCTACAAGAACATCAACGAGGTCCCTCGTCTTGAAAAAATTGTGCTTAATATGGGCTTGGGCGACTGCAAAGACAACAGCAAATCACTGCAACTGGCAGTTGAGGAACTCAAAATGATTGCAGGTCAAAAACCGGTTATCACAACAGCAAAGAAATCCGTTGCAAACTTCAAGGTGAGAGAAGGTATGAACGTCGGCGCAAAAGTTACGCTTCGCGGCAACAGAATGTACGACTTCCTCGATAAGTTCATTTCCATCGCGCTTCCTCGCGTCCGCGACTTCCGCGGCATTTCCTCTAAGTCGTTTGACGGCAGAGGCAACTACGCAGTCGGCGTGAAAGAACAACTCATCTTCCCCGAAATCGAATTCGACAAAGTTGAAAAGGTTCGCGGTTTCGATATTTGTATCGTTACGACGGCAAAAACCGACGAAGAGGCAAGAGAACTTCTCAAACTGCTCGGAATGCCTTTTGCGAAGTAAGGAGTGAACTATGGCCAAAACATCAATGAAAATTAAGCAACAAAGACCACAAAAGTTCTCGACGCGTGAATATACACGTTGCCGTATTTGCGGACGTCCCCACGCCGTGCTCAAAAAGTACGGTATTTGCAGAGTTTGCTTCAGAAACCTCGCTTACAAGGGCGAGATTCCCGGAGTGAAGAAGGCAAGTTGGTAAGAGGAGGCACTAAAAATGACTGATCCCATTGCAGATATGCTTACAAGAATTAGAAATGCCTTGACCGCAAAGCACGAAACGGTTGAAGTTCCGGCGAGCAAAATCAAGGTCGCAATCGCAGAAATACTCGTAAAAGAAGGTTACGTCAAAGGATTTGAAATCGTTGACGGCGCTGTTCAAAACAACATCGTCATCACTCTCAAATACGCACCCGTCAAAGGTCAAAAGGTCGTCACCGGTCTTAAGAGAGTTTCAACACCCGGTCTTCGCGTCTACGCAGGTGTGGACAATCTCCCCAAGGTTCTCAACGGAATGGGCATTGCAATCCTTTCCACTTCCAAGGGTATCCTCACCGACAAGGAAGCGAAAGCACAGCACGTCGGCGGCGAAGTGCTTGCATACGTTTGGTAAGGAGGCGCGATATGTCAAGAATCGGTAGAGCACCTATTGCCATTCCGCAAGGTGTTACAGTTGAAATCAACAACAACCTCGTTTCCGTGAAAGGTCCGCTCGGCGCACTTTCTCAAACGGTTGACAAATCCATCGACGTCAAAGTCGAGGACGGACACGTGGTTTGCACTCGTCATTCCGACGACAAAGACCATCGCGCATTGCACGGACTTTACCGCGCGCTCATCCACAATATGGTGGTTGGCGTGACGAAAGGCTTTGAAAAGAGCCTCGTCGTCAACGGCGTCGGTTACAAAGTCACCCTTTCGGGCAACAACAAGATGACCCTCAACATCGGATTCTCTCATCCTGTTGAGTTCACCGCACCCGAAGGAATCACTTTTGCGCAACCCCAACCCCTCGAAATCGTCGTGAAGGGTATTGACCGCCAACTCGTCGGTCAAACCGCTGCAACCATCAAGGCTATCAAACCGGTTGAACCGTATCACAACTACGGCATTCACTACAAGGATGAAACCGTCATCCACAAAGTCGGCAAGAGAGCCACGAAGTAATTGAGGTGAAGTATGATAAGCAAAAAAGATAAAAACGCAGATAGAATCATTCGTCACGCAAGAGTCAGAAAGAAAGTCAGCGGCACTGCCGAAAGACCTCGTCTTTGCGTGTACAGAAGCACAAACCATATCTATGCTCAAGTTATCGACGACGTGAAGGGCAACACTCTTTGCGCGGCATCCGACCTCGAAAAAGCGATTGCGGCTCAAACCGCAGACCTTTCCAAGAGCGAAGTTGCAAAAGTCGTCGGCAAGGCAATTGCTGAAAAGGCTCAGGCAATCGGCATCAAAGAAGTCGTGTTCGACAGAGGCGGCTATCTTTACACCGGCAGAGTTCAATCTCTCGCCGACGGCGCAAGAGAAGCCGGTCTTGAGTTTTAATCGGAGGAATTATGGCAGAAAATCGTGATAGAAGAAACGATAGAAACAGAGAAGAAAACGACGGTTTGAACAAGAAACTCATTGCTGTCAACCGCGTCACCAAAACCACCAAGGGCGGCAAGAATATGCGCTTTTCCGCACTCGTGGTAGTCGGCGACGGCAACGGCAAAGTGGGTCTCGGTATGGGCAAAGCGGCGGAAGTTCCCGAAGCAATCGAGAAAGCAACGCAATTTGCAAAACGCAACCTCGTGACTGTTTCTTTGAAAGGCAACACAATTCCTCACGCAACGACGGGTAAATTCGGTCGTGGTCAAGTTCTTCTTCTTCCTGCCGAAGAAGGTACCGGCGTCATCGCGGGCGGCGCAGTCCGTATGGTGCTCGAAACCGCAGGCGTAAAGGACATCAGAACCAAATCACTCGGCTCTAACAACCCCATCAACAGCGCAAAAGCGACGCTCGAAGGTCTTATGAGTCTTCGCAACGCAGAGCAAATCGCGCAACTTCGCGGCGTAGACGTCGTGGCTGACTAATCGGGAGGTGCACTATGGCAAAGAAAGCAGAAGCGAAAGCAGAAGTCAAAACTATAAAAGTCACTCTCGTTAAGAGCGCAAACGGCATCCTCAAAAACCAAAAAGCCAACCTCGAAGCAATGGGCTTGCACAAAATCGGCAATTCCAGAACTTTCGCAGACGACGCTTGCGTGAGAGGAAAGATCGCAAAAGTTTCTCACCTTGTCAAGGTTGAGGAAGCGTGAGGAGGAACATATGAATATTCAAGATCTTAAACCCGCAGAGGGTGCAAAAACCGCTACCAAGAGAATCGGTCGCGGCGTAGGCTCCGGTATGGGTAAAACATCTACTCGTGGACATAAAGGTCAATGGGCAAGAAGCGGCGGCGGCGTTCGTCCCAACTTCGAAGGCGGCCAAATGCCGATGACCAGAAGACTTCCGAAGATCGGTTTCAACAACAAGAGATTCGCACACGTCTACAACACGGTCAACATCGACGTTTTCAACAGATTTGAAGACGGAGCAGTTGTCGGTATCGATGAGCTTGTCGCAAGCGGTATCATCAAGAAAGTCGAAGCATACGGACTCAAAGTCCTCGGTAACGGCGAACTTGAAAAGAAACTTACGATCAAAGCCAACAAATTCACCGCGTCTGCAATTCAAAAAATCGAAAAGGCAGGCGGCACAGCAGAGGTGCTATAATGTTTGAGACACTCAAAAACGCATTCAAAACGAAGGAAATAAGAGTGAAGATTTGGATTACTCTCGCTCTTATCCTCGTTTACAGAATCGGATGCTACATCCCCATCCCGACGTTCGACATGGCTGCGATGCAAGGCTCGACGGCGTTTGATTCTTCCGACTTCCTCAGCGTCCTCAACGTCATAACGGGCGGTTCTATGCAGAACGCCACCTTGTTTGCGCTCGGCGTGTTGCCGTTCATCAACTCGTCGATTATCATGCAACTTCTCGCGCTGGTCATTCCTGCGCTCGAGAAGATGTCCAAAGAGGGTGAAGAAGGCAGAAAGAAACTCACGCAAATCACGAGAATCGTTGCCGTCGTGCTTGCCGTCGTGCAGGCAATCGGTATCGTCGTGGCTTTCAAGAGTTACTTCCTCGACGTGTTCTCGTTTGAGGAGGGTGCGGATAATCCCATTCTGACAATGGCTCTGACTATCGTCATCTTGGTGGCGGGCAGCGTTATGGTTATGTGGCTCAGCGAAAGAATCACCGAATACGGCATCGGCAACGGTACGTCAATCATCATCTTCATCGGTATCCTTTCGACCGCAGGCACTACTATGGCGGAATCCTTCAAACTCGTCGGCAACGAATGGACTTATATCTGGAACATCCTCGGCTTCATCGCTTTGGTTGTCCTCATATTCGTGTTCATCGTCTTTATGGACGGCGCAGAGAGAAGAATCACGGTGCAGTACTCCAAACAAATCAAGGGCAACAAGATGTACGGCGGTCAAACGACGTATATCCCCATTCGCGTCAACGGTAGCGGCGTTATGCCTATCATTTTCGCGTCGTCCTTGCTTATGTTCCCGCAAATGATCATCCAACTCTTTTTCAGCGATACTTCCGCTGCGACTTGGTATGCGACTTATATGGGAAGCGGCACCGCAGTCTATTACGTCCTCTTGGCATTGTTCATCCTCGGATTTAGTTATTTCTACGCTCAAATCCAGTTCAATCCCGAAGACGTATCCAAAAACATTCAACAATACGGCGGATTTATCCCCGGCATAAGAGCGGGCAAACCGACAAGCGACTTCCTCAAGAAGATCAACAACAGAATCACCTTCTTCGGTGCTGTGTTCCTTATGTGCTTGTCTCTCATCCCGACCTTCTTGTTCAGAGCGCTTGCTATGGGCAACGGCTCTTGGGCGGCACCGGCACTTCCGTTTGCAAACTCGTTCTCGGCAACAGGTTTGCTCATCGTCGTGTCCGTCGCGCTCGAACTCAACAAGCAACTCGAATCTCAAATTATGATGAAGCACTACAAAGGTTTCCTCAAATAAGAGAGAAAACGACAAACAAACCCATATTTTTTGTTCGATGGCGCAAATCGCTTGACGATTTGTTTGCCATCGGAGCGAAAAAGTGCTATAATAAGTAATTATGAAAAATATTATATTATTAGGCGCTCCGGGCGCAGGAAAAGGTACGCAAGCGGCAATGATCGCAGAGGAATTCAAAGTTCCTCACATCTCAACGGGCGATATACTCCGTCGCAATATGAAGGAAGGCACGCCTCTCGGCTTGAAAGCAAAGGCTTTCGTCGAATCGGGCGGACTCGTTCCAGACGAAGTGGTCATCGGTCTCGTTGAAGACAGACTTTCGCAAGACGATTGCAAAAACGGATATATCCTCGACGGATTCCCCAGAACGATCGCTCAAGCAGAGGCTCTCGACAAGGTTGCCAGAATCGACCTTGCAATCAACATCGACGTTCCGTTTGAAACCATTATCGACAGGCTCGGCGGCAGAAGGGTTTGCGTGTGCGGCGAAACTTATCACGTTTCCATGCTCAACGGCGAAACGACTTGCAAGCGTTGCGGAAAGGAACTTTTCATTCGCGACGACGACAAGCCCGAAACCGTGAAGAACAGACTCAGAGTGTACGGCGATCAAACTCAACCGCTCATCGATTACTATCGTTCGCAAAACAAAGTCGTGGACATCAAAGCCAACGGCACGAAAGAAGAAATTTTTGCGGATATAAAGAAGGTGCTTGAATGATCAACATCAAAAGCCCTCACGAAATCGAATGTATGAGGAAATCGGGCGCAATCCTCAGAGATTGCTTGCTTTTCCTCGGCGACAGAGTGAAACCGGGCGTATCTACAAAGCGTCTTGACGAATTTGCCTACGATTACATCAAAAGGCACGATTCGACCCCGTCCTTCCTCGGATACGGCGGATTCCCGGGAACCATATGCGCTTCGATAGACGAAGTCGTCGTTCACGGATTCCCGTCCGACAGACGTCTTAAAGAGGGCGAAATAATCGGCGTGGATTGCGGACTCGTATTCAAGGGTTGGCAAGCGGACGCCGCAAGAACCTTCCTCGTAGGCGAAGTCGGCGAAGAAAAGAAACGCCTCGTGGACACCACGAGAGAGAGCTTCTTCGAGGGCGTAAAGCAATTCAAGGCAGGCGGCAGACTCGGCGACATATCGCACGCGGTGCAAGTTTACAACGAATCTCGCGGCTACGGCGTCGTAAGATCGATGGTCGGTCACGGTATCGGCAGAGAAATGCACGAAGACCCCGCAGTGCCGAACTACGGAAAGGCGGGACACGGTCCGAAACTCGAAGTGGGTATGGTGCTTGCAATCGAACCGATGGTCAATATGGGAACGTGGCAAACGCTCGAAGACGGTTGGAAATGCGTCACTCTCGACGGCAAACCTTCCGCTCACTACGAAAACACTGTTGCCCTGACAGAAAACGGGGCTGAAATACTTACGCTTTGATATGGAAATCGGTTCTATCGTTTATTCAAAAGCAGGTCGCGACCAAGGCGCGTATTACGCAGTCGTCGAGATCGTGGACGAAAACACGGTGAGAATCGCGGACGGAAATCTGCGCCATATCAAAAACGCGAAACTCAAAAACGTAAAACATCTGCAACCTACGGGCGACGTGCTCGAAAAGATTGCGGAAAAAATCAAAAACGGCGCGCAAGTGTTCGATCAGGAACTGTTCAGCGCACTCCGTTTTTACAACGACAACAACAATTAAGAGGACTCTATGTCAAAAGAAGACGTTATCGAAACCGAAGGCAAAGTCATCGAAGTTTTGCCCAAAACTCAATTCAGAGTTATGCTCACAAACGGACACGAGATTCTTGCGTATCTCGGCGGAAAGTTGCGTATCAACAACATTAGAATTCTCGAAGGCGACAAAGTCAAAATCGAAATGTCGCCGTACGACCTGACAAAAGGCAGAATAATCTACCGCAACAAATAAGGTCATCGAAACATCGAAAACAAAGGACTCATTCAGGAGGTTAACTATGAAAGTCAGACCCAGCGTCAAGCCTATGTGCGACAAATGCAAAGTTATCAAAAGAAACGGCAGAGTTATGGTTATCTGCTCAAAGTATCCCAACCACAAACAACGTCAAGGTTGATTGTAGCGTCGGGTTTTTGACGTTTTGAGGCAATGCTCCGCCTCGGCATCAAAAGTAAAATTCGGCAAAAAGCGTAGGGCGGCTGGTTGCTTCATTCCACATCTTACGGCAACTACCTATGCGTGGCATATATAAAAAACACTTTTTTCACTATTTCGGAGGTAGAAAATGGCAAGAATCGCCGGCGTGGATCTTCCGCGCGACAAGAGAGTTGAATACGGACTTACCTACATCTATGGTATCGGACTTGCAACTTCTCAAAAGATTTTGAAAGAGACCGGCATCAATCCCGATATTCGCGTCAAGGATTTGAGCGAAGATCAAGTCAGTCTCATTCGTGATTACATCGAACAACATTTGCACGTCGAAGGCGACCTCAAAAGAGAAGTCGGTCTCAACATTAAGAGATTGATGGAAATCGGTTGCTATCGCGGCGTACGTCACAGAAAAGGCCTTCCCGTACGCGGTCAAAACACAAAACAAAACGCTCGTACGAGAAAAGGTCCTAAGCGCGCAGTCAGCCGCAGCAAGAAATAAGGAGGCGCGACTATGGCAGGTATCGCAAGAAAAGCTATTAAGAAAAGAAAAGATATCAAACGCGTTGAAAAAGGTCAAGTGCATATTCACGCTTCTTTCAACAACACAATCGTTACAATCACAGATATGAACGGAAACGCTGTCTCTTGGTCTTCCGCAGGCAAACTCAAACTCCGCGGCAGCCGTAAATCCACCCCGTTCGCAGCGCAAATGGTCAGCGAAGACGCAGCCAAAGTCGCTTACGATCAAGGTATGAGAAGCGTTGAAGTCTACGTCAAAGGTCCCGGTCAAGGCAGAGAGAGCGCAATCCGCGCGCTCGCAAACGTCGGTATCGAAGTTACGCTCATCCAAGACGTATCCCCGATTCCTCACAACGGATGCCGTCCGCCCAAGGCGAGAAGACTGTAATTAGGAGGACTTAAACTATGGCTAAATATACAGGAGCAGATTGCCGTCTTTGCAGACGCGAAGGATGCAAACTCTATCTCAAAGGCGAGAAGTGCGGTTCTACAAAATGCCCCCTTCTCACAAAATACGCACCTCCCGGTGATCACGGCAAGGGCAGAAAGAAGGCGAGCGGTTACAGCGTTCAACTTCGCGAGAAACAAAAAACCAAACGCTACTACGGCGTGACCGAAAAACAATTCAAGATGTACTACGACAGAGCGTCCGAAATGCGCGGCGTCACCGGTGACAATATGCTCGTGCTTATCGAAAGACGTCTCGACAACGTTGTGTATCGTCTCGGTCTCGGCACTTCAAGAGCAATGGCTCGTCAAATCGTCAACCACGGTCACATCACCGTCAACGGCAAAACGGTGGACATCCCGTCCTACCTCGTCAAAGCAGGCGACGTCGTTGCCGTCAAGGAGAACAAGAAAGATTCCGCTTTGTGGAACGCCGTAAAGGAAACAAAGAATCTCAACCTCGTCAAATGGCTCGAATTTGACAACGCAACGCTCACAGGTAAGGTTGTTGCTCTTCCCGAAAGAAGCGACATCGACCTCGACATCCAAGAACACCTTATCGTCGAGTTGTACTCTAAATAATTTGATCGGAGGATACAGTTATGATGGAAATGAGAAGTCCCAAAATAAAAATGGAGAACGAAAGCAAGAACTATTGCAAGTTCGTCGTCGAGCCGCTTGAAAGAGGCTTCGGCACAACGATCGGCAACTGCTTGCGCCGTATCCTTCTTTCCGCGCTTCCCGGTGCCGCCGCAGTCGGCATCAAAATCGCGGGCGTCGATCACGAATTCTCCACAATCAAGGGCGTAAAAGAGGAAGTTACCGAAATCATCCTCAACCTCAAAACTGTTCGTTTCAAAGCAGTCAACAGCCTTGAAAAAGCCGGTAAGCAAGAATGCAAACTCTTTGCCAACACCGTCGGCACGGTCACCGCAGGCGACATCCAATGCGCCGCAGGCGTCGAAGTTGTCAACACCGACCAAGTCATCTGCACTTTGGACGAGGGCGCTTCCATCGATATGACCATTTTTGTCGATTGCGGCAGAGGCTATGTTCCTGCTTCTCGCAACAAGGACAGCCGTCAATCCATCGGTTATATTCCGATCGATTCTATCTATACACCCGTCGTCAAAGTCAATTATGCCGTCGAAAGCACTCGCGTCGAGCAAAGCATCGACTTCGATAAACTTACGCTCGAAGTGACCACCGACGGTACGACTTCTGCAAAGGAAATCACTTCTCTTGCAGCAAAGATTATGAACGACCATCTCAAACTGTTTATCAATCTCGTCGACAATATGGACGAGAACGATATTCTCAAAGAGGACAAGACAGACGACACAAAGAAAGTCCTCGAAATGTCAGTTGAAGATCTCGATCTCTCGGTGCGTTCGTATAATTGCTTGAAACGCGCAAACATTCACACCGTCGAAGACCTCACCAAACGCAGCGAAGACGATATGCTCAAAGTGAGAAACCTCGGCAGAAAATCACTCGAAGAAGTTGTCAAGAAACTCGAAGATCTCGGCCTCGGCTTGAAGGCTCAAGAGGACTAAGAGTACAGGAGGAACACTATGTCTAAATTAGGAAAACGCACAGACCAAAGAATGGCTATGCTTAAAAATCAGGTTTCCGAACTTCTTTGGTATGGTCAAATCGAAACAACCGTTGACCGTGCAAAAGCAGTCAGAAGCCTCGCTGAAAAATACATCACAATCGCAATGAGAGCCTATCAAGACGACGTCAAAGTCACAAAGACCGTTGACGGCGCAAAGGGCGCGAAGCAAGAAGTCGTCTTCACAAACGACGGTCCCAAGAAACTTGCAGCACGCCGCAGACTTATGGCTGAACTCGTTGACCTTCAAGAAATCAAGGGCGAGAAGGAATCCAAATCCGCATTCAAAGCGCGCATTAAGGACACCAAACACCCCCTCATCGAAAAGATGTTCAAAGAGTATGCGCCCAAATACGACGCACGCAAGAACGAACTCGGACAAGGCGGCGGTTACACCCGTATCCTTAAAACCGGCAATCGTCGCGGCGACGCAGCGGAAACCTGCATCCTCAAACTCATCTAATTGAGTCTTTGAAAAAAACGAAAGAATCCACCGAATTATTCGGTGGATTTTCTTTTGCTTGAAAATAAAAAACGGCATAACGTGTGCCGTTTAGAAAAAAGATTAGTTATATTAATTATTCGATGCCGTCGAAAAGGTCGTCGTAACTTACGTCCAACGCCTTTGCTATGGCAACGATACTGCTGACGGCAGGTTCGATTTCATCACGTTCCCACCGACTTAATTGCTGTTGCTTTATGCCCATTTTGTCTGCAAGTTGCTGCTGAGTTAAGCCTGCAATTTTTCTTTCGTATTTTAGATTTTCACCAAATGATTTCATAACTTGACAATACAACATATATTATGTATAATGTTGTTAATAAAACACATATGTTGTGAATTTTGGAGGAAACAAATGAGTAAAAAGTGTTCGTATTGCGGTGCTGAAATGCCGGATGAAGCATTCAAATGCGCTTCGTGCGGTGCAAATCAAAGCGTTGAGTCGAAGCAACAACCGAGTATTGTTATAAACAACGTGGTGCAACAAAGCAATCAAGGCGTTGACGTTGTCGAAAGAGGGAAGAAGTGCAAGAAAAGCGTGGCATTGCCAATGGCGATTTTTGGCGGTTGGTTCGGCTTGCATAAGTTTTACGAGGGCAAAACGGGAATGGGCGTTTTGTATATGTTTACGTTAGGGTTGTGGTGTATAGGTTGGCTCGTTGACATTATCGCCATTGCGACGAAACCCAAAGAGTATATTGCGTAAAGTCAATATAAAAAATCCTCACGAAGAATTCGGTGCTTGCGCCGAATTTTTCATTTCTTACACAATTCTTACAAAATGCGGAAAAGTCGGGCGGATAACGGCGAAAGTGTAAGGTTTTTGTCAAGACTTCGGTTGGGCATAGGTGCGATAATATATGCGTAAACAGAAGGAGGCGCATATATGAAAAAAATCGTTGCAATCACCGGCGCAAGCGGAAATATGGGACTTGAAACGCTCGCTCAGCTTATGGAAAGCGACGTCGTGGGAAAAATCAAAGTTTTGCTTTTGAACGAGAGGCGAGAGCGCAAGTGCGCAAAGGAATGGAAGCGCAAATACGGAAATAAAATCGAAGTCATTTTCGGCGATATAGCGGAAATCGAAGATTGCAGAAAACTCGTGGCAAACAGCGATTACGTTCTCAATCTCGCCGCGGTCATTCCGCCCACAGCCGACCATTATCCCGTGCTTACGGACAGATGTAACCGCATAGGCGCAATGAATATCGTGAATGCGGTGTCCAAGATAAAGGACAATCAGCCCAAACTCGTGCATATTTCCACCGTTGCGATATACGGCAATCGCAACTACAAGCACCCATGGGGGAGAGTGGGCGATCCGCTCATCTCCAGTACCTACGACGAGTATTCCGCAAGCAAAATCAAGGGGGAGAGATACGTTCTCGACAGCGACGTAAAGCAGTGGGCTGTGCTTCGTCAGACGGGCATGCTTCACAACAGAATGCTCACCAACAATATGAAGGACGGATTGATGTTCCACACTTGCTTCAACGCTCCGATAGAGTGGGTTACGGCGCGCGACAGCGGACTTTTGATGCGCAGGCTCGTGGAAAAGGACGCAAAGGGCGAACTCGAAGAAAAGTTCTGGAAGAAGTGCTACAACATCGGCGGCGGCGCGTGCAACAGAGTTACGGGCTACGATACGTTTGACGAGGGATTCAAGATTATCGGCGGTTCGACGAAAAAGTATATGAAGCCCGAATGGAATTCGATCCGCAATTTCCATTGTATGTGGTTCGAGGACAGCCATATCCTAAACGATTATTTCGATTTTCAGCACGAGGACGTGAAAACATACTGGCAAGAGATACTCAAAAAACACGGATATTACAGGCTCGGCAAACTCGTGCCTGCAAAACTTGTGTCGAAATTCGCAATCGAAAGACTGTTAAAAGACGACAATGCGCCGAGATATTGGGTTAAAACAAATCAGGCAGGCAAGGTCAAAGCGTTTTTCGGAAGCAAGGAAAACTTGAAGTGCTTGCCGAGCGACTGGGACAAATTTCCCATCCTCGCGCACGGACAACTTGCCGACGGCGACATCGATTACGACGATATTCGCGACATAACCAAGTTGAAAGAACACGGCTACACTCTCGGCCACGGCTACGACGAAAGCAAACCAGACGAGGAACTCGACATAGAAGATATGCGTTCGGCGGCGGCTTTCAGAGGTGGCAGGTGCGTTTCGGCGAGTATGACGAAGGGCGATTTGTACACGAAACTCGAATGGGAGTGTCACGACGGACATCGTTTTTGGGCGTCGCCGTACGCGATTCTCAAAGCGGGGCATTGGTGTCCGGAATGTTGTCAACCGAGTCCGTGGGATTACGACAGACTGTCAAAATTTATGCCGTTTTACGCTCAAATCTGGTACGATACCCACGCAAAAGGCGAGAATACGACCTATTATTACGACCAAAACCACGTTGCGAGATACACGCAATATTGAGCCAAAAGAGGTGCGAATATGAAAAATGCGATAATTTATGTTTTTTCGGGAACGGGAAACACAAAAAAGGCGTGCGATATATATAAGGACGAGTTTGAAAAATTCGGAATCGAAACCACGCTGTACAACGTGAGAAAGGGCTTTGAAAATTTGCCGAATCCCAACGATTTCGACCTTGTTGGATTTGCCTATCCGATACACGGATTCAATGCGCCGTACATTATGCTCGACCTCGCAAAAGCGTTGCCGAAAGCAAGCGATAAGAAGGGATATTTCGTCGTCAAAACGTCGGGCGAACCGCTTAAAATCAACAACGTTTCGTCAATTAAATTCAACGATATAATGAAGAAAAAGGGCTACGTTGCCGGAAGCGAATATCACTACGTTATGCCGTACAATATGATTTTCCGTCACACCGACGATATGGCGGCAAAGATGAAAGACACGCTCGACAAACTCGCGCCAATAGAGGCGAGGGAGGTGATTTGCGGTGTAGAACACAAACTTGCAAAAGTGCCGTTCGGACGTTTCGTTGCGTGGGTAGTGCGCATAGAACAGCCTGCGATGAAAGTCAACGGACGCTTTTTCAAGGTGGATTCAAACAAGTGCATCAACTGCGGCGCGTGCGTGAAAAACTGCCCCGTCGGGAACATAAAAATCGACCAAAACGGAAAATTCACGTTCGGAAACGACTGCATTATGTGTACGAGATGTTCCTTCAACTGCCCTCGAGACGCTTTCGACATAGGCATACTCAACGGCTGGCGAGTGAACGGAAAGTACTCTTTCAAAGCGCCCGAAACGCCGCAAAATGACAAACACGCGCGGTATTGCAAAAAAGCGTATGCGAGATATTTTGCCGAAGCGGGCAAGAAAATCGTCGCAAACGAGTACGGCATATAAAAAAGTGTGGAAATAAGCGAAAATATATTGTACAATAGGTTAGGAATACAGAGGTGTTTATGAGAAAGATACTTATTGCAGAGGACAACGTCGAAATATCCGATATGATGAAAAGTTATCTCGAAAAAGCGGGACACGAAGTGTATCAGGCTTTTGACGGCGCGCAAGCGTTGCAAATCGCAAACGAGATAAAACCAGACCTTGCGCTGTTGGATATTATGATGCCCAAAATCGACGGTTTTACCGTGTGCGAAACGCTGCGCCAAACAATGACGATGCCAATTATCGTCGTGTCGGCAAAGGTTGCCGAAGAGGACAAAGTGCGTATGTTCGACCTCGGGGCGGACGACTACATAACCAAGCCGTTTTCGTTCAAAGAAATGGTTATGAGAGTGGGCGCGCAACTTAGACGTTATTACGAGTTCAACGCCGTTCCGTCGGGGGACAGACACTACGGGAAACTTATGATTTCGTCTGCGAGATTCGAGGCGAAAGCGGACGGCGAACCGCTCAATCTCACTGCAAAAGAGTTCAAAATTCTCGACTATCTCACTATACACGAGAATCAGATTATGCCAAAGCAAAAACTTATCGACGACGTATGGGGCGTTGACGAGTACATCGACGAAAACACGGTTGCAGTGACTATCGCGCGTCTTCGCGAAAAACTTTCAAAGGCAGGCATAAACAACGTCGTCACCGTTTGGGGACTCGGCTACAAGTGGCAAGATTGACGCCAAATTGCCGTCAATGCGCAAAAAAGACGTTTTATATGCGCAAAAAGCAAGGTTAAACGCTCTATGTTGAACAAAAAGGAAATCGTAGAAATAGAAAAGACGCTCGCGCGTTTTCAAGAGGGCGATCTATATTCGCCAGTCAGGTCGTGGGGATTCGGCGAATACCACGCAATCTGCACGAGGCTTGAATCGCTTAGACTTTCCATGCTCAAACTGAAGGACGGAATAGCGGAAACATCCACGAAAACCAACAAGTCAATCGCTTCGGTGGCGCACGATATGAAAACGCCGCTCGCCATAATTTCGGGATACGCAGAGTGTATGTCCGACGGTATGGACGACAAGGACTATCCCTCGCTCATCATTCAAAAAGCGCAACAGATGAACGAGATGGTCATCGGTATGGTGGAGTCCTCGAACGCCGAAATCAAAAAGCAATCCGAGCATAAAACGTTGCGCGCGACAAGAAATATGTTCGGCAAAATCATCGAGAAACTTCGTCCGCTCGCAACGGCGAAGAACATAAAACTCAAAGTCGGCAAAATCCCCGACGTCAACGTAAGGGCGGACGAGGGGCAAATGGAAAGAGCGGTGCAGAACCTCGTGTCCAACGCCGTCAAGTATTCGCCCGAAAACAGCGTCGTCAAAATCACCGCGCGCAAGAGAGGCAGAGAGTTTATTCTGTCGGTAAAGGACAAGGGCATAGGCATATCCAAAGAGAGTTTGCCTTTCGTTTTCGACCAGTTCTACACCGAAGACAAGTCGCGCTCCGACGGAAACAGTCAGGGCGTGGGGCTTTACGTCGTGCGCGAGATTGTGAAAGAACACGGCGGCAGAGTGAGCGTAAAGAGCAAAAAGGGCAAGGGAAGCGCGTTTGCGATGGCACTGCCTATCGAGTACGACGATTCGAACTTGCCTCTTACGGATAAATTCGACCAAATGCCGCTCATTGTGAAACTCGTTGCGGAAACGGTTTTGGGGTGGGCGATGACGTATATATACCGCTTTGCGAAATTCTCGCAAACAAGGCAACTTCATACGCTCGTTGCCGGGATTTTGTCCTTTGCGCTGTTCGTGTTCGTGTGGCCCATCGACTTTATAAGCGTCGCAGTTTACGGCAAGCCTACCTTCCTTGCCGACTGATTTTGCCAACAAGCGTACAAAAACGCGCCGATGTTTGAAAACGCGCGAAATTGTCGATAAAAAAATACGCAAATTATAGTTGCATATTTCTTGTAATAATTGTAAAATAGTTGCGGTTGGAAAATCCGACCGATATTGGAAATACACCTTTATGGAGGAATTTATAATGGCAAACGTAAAAGTCGCTATCAACGGTTTTGGTCGTATCGGACGTCTTGCTTTCAGACAAATGTTCGGTGCAGAGGGTTATGAAATTGTCGCTATCAACGACCTCACAAGCCCCAAGATGCTCGCTCATCTTCTCAAATACGACTCGACACAAGGCAACTATGCAAATTCTCACACGGTAGAAAGTTGCGAAGCAGTCCTCAACGAAGACGGCTCGATCAAAGAAGACGGCTACATCGTAGTGGACGGAAAGAAGATCACCATCTACGCAAAAGCAAAAGCGGCGGAACTTCCCTGGGGCGAACTCGGCGTTGACGTCGTTTTGGAATGCACCGGTTTCTATACATCCAAAGCAAAAGCGCAAGCGCACATCGACGCAGGCGCACGCAAGGTCGTCATCTCCGCTCCCGCAGGCAACGATCTTCCCACAATCGTCTACAACGTCAACCACACCACTTTGAAGGCAACAGACAACATCATTTCCGCTGCAAGTTGCACAACCAACTGCCTCGCTCCTATGGCAAAGGCTCTCAACGATTATGCTCCCATCATGAGCGGTATCATGACGACGGTTCACGCATACACCGGCGATCAAATGCCTCTTGACGGACCTCAAAGAAAGGGCGATTTGAGAAGAAGCCGCGCTGCTGCAATCAATATCGTTCCCAACAGCACCGGCGCTGCAAAAGCAATCGGTCTCGTTATCCCCGAACTCAACGGCAAACTCATCGGTTCTGCACAACGCGTTCCCACTCCGACCGGTTCCACAACCATTCTCGTGGCAGTCGTCAAAGGACAAGCAACCGTTGAAGGCATCAACGCAGCAATGAAAGCCGCCGCAACCGAATCCTTCGGCTACAACACCGACCAAATCGTGTCTTCAGACATCATCGGCAGCCGCTTCGGTTCAATCTTCGACGCAACTCAAACAATGGTTGCACCCATGGAAGACGGCAACACTCAAGTTCAAGTCGTTTCTTGGTACGACAACGAGAACAGCTACACTTCTC
>CAVKTQ010000003.1:0-7698 GCA_963659105.1 Firmicutes bacterium CAG:238
AGATTTGTTTGAACAAGAATTAAACAAAGTGTTGCACTTGGTTTGACAAATCACCTTCATTGCTTGCAATGAAATGAATGCGTGGCTTTCAACCGCGCGGAGCGCTCGTCGTCATCGTGCGGCGATTGAGAATACTTTGTGCTCTCATCGCCTTTGCTCGCCGTCATCAGCTCCAAAAACGCCATTTTTCGTGGTTTGGTAGTTCGAAAATGGCGTTTTTCTTTACCTTTTTTACCCAAAATGACACTTGCAATGACCGCTTTTTGCACGTTTTTTGCAGAATCGTGTGTCAAAAGGGTGTCAAAAATCGGGATAAAATCGCCGTAGATTCATTTTACATTCTTTTCCATGAAAAGTGCATAATATATCCAATGTATTGACAATGGACATATATTATGGTATTTTATAAAAGCGAGGTGTTACTATGAAAACAAGTGTAAATATCAAAATGGAAACAGAAGTCAGGGATTCTGCAAAAGCACTTTTTTCGGAACTCGGACTCGATATGACAACTGCAATCAATCTCTTTCTTCGCACGGCTGTAAAAGAACAAGCGATTCCGTTCCCGATTGCGGCAACAATGTCGCAAAAAGCCGAAGAACGTTTCAAATCGTTGATAATGGCAGACATAAAGCAATCCGAAGCAGAAATCGAGAACGGCAACGCGGTATCTTTTGAGGATGCATTCAAAGATTTGGGGGCGAAATATGAGGTTCGCAGTTAAAATCACGCCGCACGCACTCGAACAAATCTCTGAAACGTTGTCATATATCGCCGAAAAGTTGCAATCGCCACAGGCGGCAAGCAACCTGCTTGACAAGATCCGCGATGAACTGACGATAATCGGCGAATATCCTCTCTCAAAACCGAAAGTGTCTTGGAATGAATTGAGCGGAAAATACCGCAAGTTTCTTATAAACAATTACGTCGGCGTTTATTCAATCAACGAGGACGAAAAAACGATATTTGTTCTCGCATTCAGATATGCGCCGTCCAGTCTTGGCGACAGATTATAAAAGCAAGTCGGGTATCTTTTGCTAGTAGTCATCAATTTAAAATCCGTGAGCGAAATTAGTGCACGGATTTTTCATATCTTTAATTTGGAAAATGAAATCGCATTTTCAAACCATGCCGAGTGATTATTTACATTGAAAATCAAGCGCAGAGAGGGCGAATAAGTGACTTCTGATATCGACCGTTGCGCATATTTGCATATCGGAATTCTCGTATTCGTGTATGCGCAAACATACATATGTCTAAAAAAGTTGCAAACAGGTATTTACGAGCCGAGATTCGTGTGATATAATGTCAATGTTATAAATTTTATATTGTGATAAGGTGAAAAATGAAAATCAAATTTAATGAGTTTTTCAGGCGCGACGTAAACGGCGTCGACGTTTTGCTTACGGATTCTCCCGAAGTCAAAGCGCAAGTGAAAAAGCACAAAAAAGCAGTGAAAAACGCAATTGTATGGTCGATTGTGGGTACGCTTTTGTTTGTGCTAGTGCTAAACGTCGTGATTTTGCCGCTGACGGGCAAGTGCGCGCGCGTCGAACACGTCGCCGATTACGTCGGCGACAATCAATACATCGCTTTCCACAAGCCCGAAGGCTTGATGCTTTCCGCTCACCGCGCGGGCGGCGTTCTCGAACCCGAAGAAACGATGGCGGCGTTCAAGCAATGTATGGAAGAAGCGGTTGCCGAGCATTACAAAGTCGACATTCTCGAATTTGACTTGCACCTCACAAAGGATGACGAACTTGTGCTTATGCACGACCACGAAATCGACCGCACGTCAAACGGCACGGGCAAGATTTGCGATATGACCCTTGCAGAACTCAAAACCTACAATTTCGGCTACAACTTCCAAACGGAAGACGGCGTATACAAGTACCGCGACAAGTCGGGCGATGAACTTAAAGACGTGCGTATCGTCACGCTCGAAGAGGTTTTGAAATATGTCGAAGAGGTTGCGCGCCCCGACAAATCTATGAATTACGTCATAGAAATCAAGGACGGCGACGACGTTGGCAGACGCGCTATGAACAAACTCTATCGTATGATGGTAAAATACGGGATTGTCAATCGCACGGTGTTCGGCACTTTTCAAGGCGAAATCAGCAAGTACGTTGACGAGTGCAATGCGCTTGGCACTTTTGAGCAAAACGTCGTGCGCTCGGCAGGCATCACGGAAGTGCTCGATTTCTATTATGCCTTCCTTTACGGCAATACGAACGCAAAATTCAACTTCAAGGTTTTGCAAATTCCGATGGGACTTAACGGATTTTTCGATTTGTCCACAAAAGAGTTTATCGACTTCGCGCATAGTATGGGCATTGCGGTGCAGTACTGGACGATAAACGACCCCGACGACGTTGCCAAACTTCAAGCCAACGGCGCAGACTGCATAATGACGGACAATCCGAAAATGGCATACGAAGTTCTGCACAGAAACGACAAATAAGTCGCTTAGAAATCGGATTTGCACGGAACGTGATTTTGCGGATGGCGATATAAATATGTTTTCGAAGCAAATATATATTCAAGAACTTTCACGAAAAAGGCACTCTCGCGAGTGCCTTTTCCAATGCGTTCAATGATTATTTCTTGTTTGTGGCTTTCTTTTCCTTGCCGAAGCCTTTGAGGAATCTGCGGAAGCCGCCTTTCCTGCCGTTGAGCATATCCACAAGTCCGTCGAGCGAACGCTTGGATATGATGCCCATCGACCACGCCGCTATCGTGCGGTAGGGCATATCTTTGACGGAATTGGTGAGCATTTCGGGGTTCTCGGACGTGAGTGCGACGAGGTTGATGACGCCCACGCAGAAGTTGTACATAAACTTGCCGAAGCGAGAAACCTTGCATTGACCTATGGTGTTGTTTGCAAGCAATTCGCCTTTTTCAAAAGGTTTGTTTTCGATCATCTTTGCGCCGTAGAGTGCCTCGAATTGCGCGACGGGGATTTCGGTTGCGTTTGCGATGTCGTAGTAGCAGGGCGCAACTGCCTTGTAGTCGGGGATAGATGCGTCGGGATTTTTTGACGCTACGTTCACGACGCCTTCGAGTTTGATGTCGCGAGAGGACGCGCCTACCAAGATTTTGAAGTCGCCGCTTTCGACGTGCCAGTCTTTGATTGCGACGTTGTAGTATGCGAACGCTCTTGAATCGAGAGTGATTTCGACGTCCTTTTCTTCACCCGGTTGCAAGAATACTTTCTTGAAGCCTTTGAGTTCTTTTTCGGGGCGATAGAGGGTGCTTTCGACGTCCGAAACGTAGAGTTGCGCGATTTCGGCACCTGCGACTTTGCCGACGTTCTTGACGGTGAAGGTGACGGTGAGAGGATCGCCCTCGTTGATTTTGTCTGCGCTTATGCGAAGGTCGGAATATTCGAATTGCGTGTAGGAAAGTCCGTAGCCGAAGGGATATTTGACTCTCTTTTTCGCACTGTCATAATAGCGGTAGCCGACGTAAACGCCTTCGCGATATTCAACCGTTCTCGGTCCCATACGGAAGTATTTCGAGCCGAGATAATCGTCCTCGTGGACGGGGAAGGTTTCTGCGAGTTTGCCCGACGGATTGACCTTGCCGTAGAGAAGGTTGTATGCCGCTTCTCCGCCTGCCTGACCGCCGAGATAGAGATTGAGAATGCCTCTGACGCTCTTGTCCCAGTCGCCGATTTCGACGGGCGAACCGCAGGAAAGCACGACGACGACGTTTTTGTTGACTTTCAAAATCTCGTTGATGAGCGTGACGTGCGAGGACGGCATTTTGATGTGGTGACGATCGTAGCCTTCAGATTCGAAAGCGTCGGTAAGACCGATAAACAACAGCACGACGTCTTTGCCTTTTGCGGCTTTTACGGCTTTGTTTATGAGGCTCTTTTTGTAGCCTTCGCCTTTGAGAACGTAGCCGTCGGCGTACTCGTAGGGTTGACCGACTTTGTCGAGTGCGTCGGTGAACGACGTGAGTTTTGTGGGAAGAATGTGGCTCGAACCGCCGCCTTGATAGCGGATTTTCTTTGCGAGTTTGCCGATGACGGCGATGTTTTGCTTCTTGTTCAAGGGAAGTATGCCGTCGTTTTTGAGAAGAACCGCGCCGCCTTCCGCCGCTTTGCGAGCGATGGCGTTGTGCTTTTCGATGTCGAAGGTCACGCCTTTAACTTCACGCACGGTGTTTTCGTATGCGAATCTTATGAGGCGAAGCACCACTTTGTCGATGTCTTCTTCGGTGAGAGTGCCTGCTTCGAGCGCTTTGTAAACGGTGTCGTCGTTGAGCCCTTTGCTGCCGGGCATTTCGAGGTCCATACCTGCTTTGACGCCTTCCGCGCGGTCGTTGACTGCGCCCCAGTCGCTCACGACGATGCCTTTGTAGCCCCATTCGTCGCGAAGAACGTCGGTGAGGAAGCGTTTGTTGTCGCTAAGGTACGTTCCGTTGAGGAGGTTGTAGGAGCACATCACGGTCGTGGGCTTTTCCTCTTTGACGATATGCTCGAAGGCGGGCATATAGATTTCGCGCAAAGTGCGCTCGTCAACGATGGAATCGATTGTCATTCTTATGTATTCTTGGTTGTTTGCAAGATAGTGTTTGAGGGAAGTGCCGACGTTTTTCTTTTGTACGCCGTGAACCCATGCGCCGCCCATACGACCTGCAAGGAAGGGGTCTTCAGAGAAGTACTCGAAGTTTCTTCCGCACAACGGACCTCTTTTGATGTTTACGCCGGGTCCGAGAACGGTCGAAACGCCGAGAGATTGAGCCTCGATTGCGATAGCCTCGCCGACTTCTTCGACGAGGTCGACGTCCCAACTCGAAGCGGTGGTGACTGCGCCGGGGAAGCAAGTTGCCGGCTCGGGCGTTTGCATAATGTTTACGCCTTTGCCGATTTTTTCACGTCTGAGTCCGCTCGGTCCGTCGCTCATACGCACGGCGGGAATGTCGATTCCGTCGCGTTTTATGGGTTGAGTGAGCCAGTTTGTGGAACCGGAAAGCATTGACACTTTTTCATCGAGCGTCAACTTGCCCAGTATTTCCAAATAGTCCTTGTCGTTCATAATTTCCTCCAACATGGTGTTTATATTTTGGTTTTTCGGCGATAAAGCGCCGATTTTGTGTTTTTCGTCTTGTCGCGCTTTTTTTACGCATGCGCGATTATTCATATAATCGAATATGTTTTTGAAAGACCATATTTCATTATATCATTTTTGCCGCCAACGTTCAATATTAATTTTTCAATCGAGCATACGATTATTTTTGAGCGGCGAGTTTTTCTTTCTCGCGGATAGAGAGAGGCATTTCGTCGTTTATATAGGTGTTCCAAACGTCGATTCTGTCCTTGTCGTCGAGATAGCGAAGCACTCTTGCGGGCGCGCCGACGGCAATGCAGTTGGCAGGCAAGGAGCGAGTCACCACGCTTCCTGCGCCTACGACCGTGTTTTCGCCGATCGTAACGCCGCCGCATATGGTCACGTTGGATGCAATCCAGCACCCTTTTTTGATTGTTACGGGTTTTGAATATTCGAGGTCGTGGAAGCCGTCGGGATATTGTTGATTTAAGCGTTCGCTCGACAAAAACGGATGACAAGGCGTTGCGATAGTGACGTTTGCGCCGAGCCATACGCCGTCTTCGAGCGTTATGGGCGAGATGTCCAAAAGAGTGCAGTGATAGTTGAAAAATATATCGTTTCCGACGTGAATGTTTACGCCGTATTCGCAATAAAACGGCGCGAAAATCCACACGGATTTGCCCTTTGAGGACGGAATGAGTTTGTTGAGAAGTCGTTTTTGTTTGGGCACGTTCCAAACGGGGCATTTGTTGAATCTTTGCGTCAGCCACATGCCTTTTGCGTGTTGCCAAAAAATGTCTTTGCTCGACGAGTTGTAGAGTTTGCCCTCAACCATACGAGTCCAGTCTTTCTTTTCACTGCTCATATCAAAATTGCCCCCTTCGATATCTGTTTACATACATTTTATTTTATAAAAGGATAGATTTATATCAAATTTTATTACAAAATATCAAAAAACCGTTGTAAAATACAAAAAGTATGATATTATTTCTGTATGAGCAATGACGTCAATGCAAAACTTAATGTAAAATTTCTGCCAAAAGGCGTGCGGAATCCGCAGTTCGAGCAGCGGGAAAGCGGCGTGGCGCATACGCCGTACAGCCGTGAAGTGGCGTTCTACACTTGCATTAAAAACGGCGATATCGAAGGGCTTAAAACCAATATGGCGAGTTTTATGAGCGAGGCGTTGGTTGTGGGAAGAATGAGCGACGATAACCTTAGGCAAATGAAGTATCTTGCGGTCAGTTGCATCACGCTCGCCACGCGCTATGCCGTCGAAGGCGGACTTATGGAAAGCGAGGCGTACAACCTCTCGGACGCGTACATCCAGACGGTGGACAAGACGGATTCGCCCGAAGAAATAATGAATTTTCTCATCGACAAGGCAACCGAACTCACTATGCTTGTGAGAAGTCACCGCCAAAGATTGGAATATCCGCCGTATATCCGCAAGGCGATAAAGATTGTGAGCGCAAGGCTTCACGAAAGACTTACTTGCGACGACGTTGCGAGCGAGTGCGGCGTGAGCGCGGGGTATCTGTCGCAAAAATTCAAAAAGTATGTCGGCGTAAGTTTGCACAAGTACATCGTTTCGCAAAAACTCGAAGCGTCGAAAGCGTTGCTTGCAAGCGGCGTCGAGTACGGCGAAATCGGATACTATTTGGGGTTCTGCTCGCAAACGCACTACATACAGTGCTTCAAAAAAGAGTACGGAATGACGCCGAAAGAGTATTTGACAACAAACGCAACCGTTTGATAGTGCCTAAAAGATCGAAAAAGTGAGAAAATATCGCATTTTTTGAAAATATATATCGAAATTCAGTAACCGAAACGCAGTCCATACGTTTCTTTTGTGAGGGGCGAATGAAAAACACCGCTTTGGAAAACCTGTTCAAAAAATACTACAACGAGGCTCTCTTGTATGTGTTTTCGTTCTGCCATAATCGCGCGCTTGCCGAGGATATCGTGCAAGAGGCGTATATGCGAGCAATCCGCTCTATCGACGAGGAAAAGGACGGCTTCAAGTTTTGGCTGTTCAAGGTGTGCCGCAATCTCTACTTCGATACGCTCAGAAAAAACAAGAGAATCGAAGGCATAGAGGGCGACGTGCAGTCGGACGATTCGCTTGTGGACGATGTGATTCAAAAGGACGAATACCGCGCGCTCTACAAGGCGATATCTCTTTTGAAAGACGGCTACCGCGAGGTCGTGCGGCTCTATTATTTCGACTCGATGTCCGTCAAGGAAATCGCCTCGATAGTCGGCGAATCTACGGACAACGTGAAGATTCAACTGTATAGAGCGAGGCTCAAACTCAAAGAAATTTTGGAGGAAAAAATATGAATTTCGACGAAGCGTTCAAACACTATCGGGACGGCGTTGCCACCGAGGGAGAAAAGCAGTTCGTAAAAGAACAACTTGCAAAAGCCAACGAGTTTTTGAAAAACGAGTCCGTGCGCGAGGAATCGCCCGTCAAGGAAGCGGACGCTGAGGACGTGAAAAAAGCCAAAAAGAAATTCAAATGGAGATATATCGTCATCCCTGTCTGCTCGCTTGTTTGCGCGTTGCTTGTCGTGGGCGCGATATTGGGCGGCGTGTTCGGCTCGGCTGCGTCCTATGCCAAAAAGTCGGCGGTGTA
>CAVKTQ010000003.1:7708-13217 GCA_963659105.1 Firmicutes bacterium CAG:238
TCGCAAAAACAAAAGCGTTGGAATTTGTCGCCGATTCGCCAAACCTCACATACGTCAACGCGAAAAGCAAGGAAGACTTCAAGGTTGACGAGATCGAAGCGGACTTCAACTATAACGGGAAAAACCTGAAAAACAGTTATTACACATATATCGTCGAACTTGAAGAAAAATTCAGCGATTTTGAAATTACAATCGAAGTGGACACAAGAAACGGCGGTTGCAAAGTGATAAAAATCGATTGAGCGCAATATGGCAAAATAGTATAGAGGAACGTTTTTACAAGGCGTTCCTTTCTTTTTGTTTTGCACAAAATATTCCACTAATTTTTGCATAGCGTTTGCATACAATAGTTGTATGTGGTCAAACGTGATTAGCATCGGCAAAGAGTACGCAAAGGAAATCGACTATATCATCGGCAAATTGCAATGTACAAAAGACGTGTCCTACGCAACGGAAGAAAACGACGAGAGAATATGGATATACCTTGCATCCTCCTGCGACGTTTCGCAAAAAATCGAAGACGAAATGTATCGCACGCTCGCAGTCGTGTTTTTGTCATATTTGAAACTCAGATTCTTTTGGGAAAGATTGCCCGTTCGCCGTATGTCGTACGCAAAGTGCGCGTTGCTTTGCTCGATGCTTCATTTTGACAAGGAATTTGAAGAAAACGTCGTGGCAAAGGTGCTGTCCGATTCGATGGACTACAACATAGACGGACTTTTCAATTTTCGTATGCGCTCGCTCAAAGACGCTTGGGCGGAAATTGCCGACGTCGCTTCGAGATTGCTCGAAGGAAGCGAGGGTGACAAAGACGTTTTTGACATAGCGACGTTCATATCCGGAAGCGACGGCAAAAAGAACATAATCGCAACCGACGGCAAGGTCGTAGAGAATCTGACCGAAAGGCGCAGAGTGGAAATCGTGAGATTGTTCGACGAGGAAGAATACAATTTGCTCGACGCGATAATCAAGGAAAAACCTTGCGAAATATACGTCGAAAGGAGCGGCTTTTCGGACGGACTCAGCAACACTTTGCGAAAAATCGCAAAAGTGATAGAAAAACCATAAAACACGATTTGTGTTGCAAAATCCGCTATTTTTCGCCAAAACAAGCAAAAATCGCCCAAAACGAGAATATTTATTATACTAAAATACACGAATCGTGTTGTATTCTGTCGAATACAAACACGATTCGTATTCAATGTAAATCATTTTTTCAAAAATAAAAAATCCACATCAAAAAAACAATTTACCGTCAAAAATAACAATTAAAAAGGCAGGCGTTGCGCCTGCCCTTGCAAAATTTTGAGTTGTCGGTAAACTTTTTTGTAAATAGACTCTTCTTGCCCTTATCACGTCGTCGCCGTCGATTGTCAAATCGGTTTCGGCGTCGATAATCGTATAGCGAAGTCCGTTTCTTGTCGCACTGATTCCGCCGAATCTGTTTTCGCCAGTATCCGTCGAAATGACGGTGTAGCGATGAGCGGCGGTTTTCGGCGCTTTTACGTTTGGCAAATTGACGGAGTTTGTGACGTTTCCGTTTTCGAGATAGTCTTTAAGTTCGCTCGCCGCCATAACGGCGCAGTTGTCTTCGGCTTCTTCGGTGGACGCACCGAGGTGCGGTATTGCCACAATGCCTTGTACGCCTATGCAATTTTCGTCGGGGAAATCCACGACGTATTTGCGGAGTTTTTTGCTTTCGAGAGCGGCTTTTATTGCGTTTACGTCGCAAAGTTCACCGCGTGCGGCGTTGATTATAATCACGCCGTTCTTCATCGTCGCAAGACTTTCTGCGTTGACAAGCCCTTTTGTTTGCTCGTTCATCGGCATATGAAGGGTCACAAAGTCCGCGTCCGCCCAAGCGGATTGCATCGTATCGAAAATCGTAACAAACGGGATTTCCGCTTTTGCCGCTTCGGATATGAACGGGTCGTAACCCACGATATTCATTCCGAGTGCGTGTGCGGATATCGCGACTTTTCTGCCAATCGCGCCGAGACCCAAAACACATAGTGTTTTGCCTGCGATTTCGCTGCCTGCAAACTGACCTTTGCCTTTTTCCACTTGCTTTGCGACGTCGTCGCCTTTGAGCGTGCTTGCCCACTCGATTGCTTCGGGAACGTTGCGCGCGCCTAAGATAAGGGCGGCAATGACGAGTTCCTTGACGGCGTTTGCGTTTGCGCCCGGTGTGTTGAACACGCAAATGCCTTTTTTGGCGTAGTCGGCGTGCGGTATATTGTTTACGCCCGCGCCCGCTCTTGCGACTGCCAAAAGGGAGGACGGAACGGCGTATTCTTCCATTTTGAAAGAGCGCACGAGTATGCCGACGGGGTTTTCGCTCGAATCTGTGAGATTGTAGCCCTCAAGCACGGGATTTGCGAGTTTGGATATAGAATTGAGTTTGAGTATGTCCATAGTTTGCCTCGCCTGTGATTATTTGTTTTCGAGTTCGAATTTCTTCATAAACTCGATGAGTGCTTTCACGCCTTCGACGGGCATTGCGTTGTAAATCGACGCTCTCATACCGCCCACGAGTTTGTGACCTTTGAGGCTGACAAGCCCCGCTTGCTCGGCTTCTTTGACAAATTTGGCGTTGAGTTCGTCGCTGGGCGATACGAAAGGTACGTTCATAAGCGAACGGCTTTCTTTTTCTACGAAGTTGTTGTAGAAGTCGCTCTCGTCGATGAAGTCGTAGAGCATTTTTGCTTTTTCGCGGTTGATTTGTTCCATAACCTTTACGCCGCCGAGTTTTTTGAGGTGACGAAGGTTGAGCATCATCATATAAATCGTCCAGCAAGGCGGTGTGTTGTACAAACTGTTTGCGTCGATTTGGGTGCGATATTTGAGCATTGTGGGGCAGATGGGAAGTTCGCCGCCGAGCATATCCTCTTTGACGATGACGAGGGTTACGCCGGCAGGTGCGAGATTCTTTTGCGCGCCCGCATAAATGAGCGAATACTTTTTCGGGTCGATGACCTCGCTCATAATGCACGAGGACAAGTCCGCAACGAGGGGTACGTCGCCGGTGTCGGGCAACGTGTTGTATTTCAAGCCGAAAATGGTGTTGTTTTCGGTGATATGGACGTAACTTGCGTCTTGTCTGAAATCTTCGCGCGTGGTTTTGGGAATGTAGGTGAATTTTTTGTCTTCACTTGAAGCGACGAGGCGAATATCGCCGTATTTTTGCGCTTCCTTGTACGCTTTTTTGGCAAAGTTGCCGGTGACGATATAGTCCGCTTTTCCCGTTTTCAAAAGGTTGAGGGGAATCGCCTCGAACTGCGTGGACGCGCCGCCTTGAACCATAATGACGTGATAGTCGTCGGGAAGATTCATAAGTTCGCGCACGAGGTCGAGGGCTTCGGTGTTGATTGCGTCATACCATTTCGAGCGGTGGCTCATTTCCATAACGCTCATACCCGAGCCGTTGTAATCGGCGATGTTTTTGCCCGCTTCCTCTATGACTTCGAGCGGAAGCATACTCGGACCTGCCGAGAAATTGTAAACTCTCATAAAATTCTCCTTTTTTATAGTCATAATCGCATCCGCAAACGCGACTTTCTATACTATAATCGTAAAGGCAAAAGCGAGGTTTGTAAAGATTTTTTTTCGAGAGGGCGTATGGTTTTCGGCACTTTTTGGCGAAACTCTTGCGTAAGCGCGCGTTTTAGTGTAATATAGTAAATTAGAAAAATATGCGTGTAAAATCGAAACTCGTTGTTACTCGTAAATAACTTTGGGTGACGGCGAGAGATCGCTTGAAAAGCAAATTACCGCATAGAAAAATACGAATTAATCGGAGAGATATAATGGCAAAAAACATAAAAACAGTCAAAGTGACCTTCCTCGGCGGCGTAGGCGAGGTGGGCAAAAATATGACCGCAATAGAGTGCGGCGACGATATGATTATCGTCGATTGCGGAGTTTCTTTCGCAACAAGCGAGGAAGCCCCCGGCATCGACGCAATCATACCCGACATAACCTACGTCAAAGAGAATATATCCAAACTTCGCGGCATCGTGCTTACTCACGGTCACGAGGATCACATCGGCGCGATTCCGTACTATGCGGACGACTTAAAGAGCGTTCCCGTCTACGGCACTGCGCTCACAATCGGTCTTTTGAAAAGAAAACTCGACAAAAACGGCAAAAAATGCAATCTTGTCGTGGTGTCGGCAGGCGATACGATAACGCTCGGAGGATTCAAAATCGAGTTTATCAAAGTTTGTCACTCTATGGCGGGGGCGTGCGCTCTCGCAATCCAAACGCAGGTCGGCACGGTGTTCGTCACGGGCGACTTCAAGATTGACAATACGCCCATCGACGGCAAGAAAACAGACATCGGTCGCATTGCCGAAATCGGCGCAAAGGGCGTGCTTCTCATGCTCGGCGAGTCAACGAACGTGGAAAGAAAGGGCAGTTCCACGTCCGAAAAAGTCGTGGGACAAACCCTTGAAAACATCTTCGCTTCGAATCTCGACAAGAGAATCGTCATCGCGTGTTTCGCCTCGTCCAACTACCGCGTGCAACAAGTGCTTACCCTCGCTCACAAGTACCACAGAAAAGTCGTGCTTGCAGGCAGAAGTATGAAAGGTATGGTTGACGTTGCCTCCGCTTGCGGCGAGTTGCAAGTGCCAAAGGGCGTAATCGCCGACAGCGTGGGCAAACTGCTCCCGAGCGAAACGGTCATTTTGGCAACGGGTTCGCAAGGCGAGCCGCTTTCTGCTCTCAACAAACTCTCCAAGGGCGAGTTCAACAAGATTAATATCGGACCGCAAGACCTCGTCGTGTTGTCATCGTCGCCTATACCGGGCAATGAAAAATCCGTGTACGACGTCATAAACGACCTTTTCAGAAAGGGCGCAAACGTCATCTACGACGCAATGAACGACATTCACGTTTCGGGTCACGCATACGAGGAGGAACTCAAACTTATGCTTACCCTCGTGCATCCCGAATACTTTATGCCCGTACACGGCGAATATCGTCATCAGTTCAAGCACGCCGAAATCGCAAAAATGCTTGGCGTACCGTCAAAAAATATCGTCATTCCGAACATCGGCGAGTGCTACGGCGTAAACCACAAGGGAATAAGACAGCACTCCAACGTCACGGCAGGCAACGCCTACGTTGACGGCGTCGTTCTCGAAGACGGCAAATCCGTCGTAAACGACAGAAAATCGCTTGCCGAATACGGTATGCTCGTGGTGCTTTGCGCCGTCGATACCGATCAGGGCAAGGTCGTTGGCGGTGTGGATATCGTGGCGAGAGGATTCAACCTCACAGACGACGCGGTAAATTCCATAAAGAACGTAACCGTGGACACGATAAACGGCGCGGACTTCGACAAAGCGGACGTCAACGAGATTGCGAGAATGGTCAAAAAAGCGGTGAGAAAGTTGTTCTACAAGGACAGACAATTCCCGATAATCATCCCCGTAATCGTCAAGGACTGACATAAAATCGTAACGAAAAAAAAGAGATAAACGGCAATCGGATTTTCAAAAAAACG
>CAVKTQ010000003.1:13227-56655 GCA_963659105.1 Firmicutes bacterium CAG:238
GTGCAAGAACGGCGTTGTTTTTTGAAAAAAGAAGGTGCAAAAATGTATAGAAAACGCATTATTTTGATACTCACTTCACGCGACGAAAGCGACGAAATATCGCAAAAAATCGCGGAGGCAATACGCAAAATCGGCACGCACAACGTCGTCGTCGTAAGCGACGACAAGTACGGCTCGGCAACCAAACTTTCCGCTCTCGACAGGCTTATGGACAGCGGAAGCGAGTATCAGTATCTGCTCGAAAAAAAGGACAAAGGCGTCATACGCGATATGTTCAAACTCAAAAGTTTGTCAAAGCGCGTCAACCGCATAAACAACCTAATCAAGCGTTTTCATCCCGAGTATATTTTGTGCGTTACGCCGTACGCTCACCATTGCGCAGTCGAGGCAAAACGCAGAGCGCGCTTCAACACTCAAATCATATATATGCTCCAATCCTTTACGCTTCCCAAACGAGTGCATGATGACGCAACCAATGTGTTTATCGTCGAAAATGCGGACGTAAAAGCCGATTTGGTGCGACAAGGCATAAAATCCAAAAACGTTATGGTGATGGGGCTTCCCTACGAGGCAGTGCCTAAAACAAGGGAGGAAATCGCACTCAAAAAGCAAGAGGCAGGACTTCCAAAAGCCAAAACCGTCTACGTCAACGTGCAGGAAAAAAAGCAACTGGAAAACATATTTTCTCTTCTCCTCGATCAAGGCGAAATCGCAAATCTTGCCGTGTACGTCAAGGACGAGCGTATGCTTCAAACATTGTCGGCAATGGCGGTCAAAGCCCCCGAAACCAAGGTTTTGTTTTTGCAAAACGGCGAACAAGCGGACGATTGTCTGCCTGTCTGCGACGTGGCAATCACGCAGTACGACCCGGCAACGCTGTACAAGTGCTTCAAACTCGGAGTGCCGAGCATAGTTGCAAAGAGCGGCGAACACGAGCAGGCGGATATATCCTATCTCGCCTCGCACGAACTTTGCCTCGTTGCCTACCGTGATCTCGATATCGTAGGTCTGTTGTACAGGCTCTTGCAGTCGGACGTCGGCGAGAAAATCGCGTCCAACGGCAAGAAGTGGGTGGAAATGAGTTCGCTCGAAAATATTGC
Source organism: Firmicutes bacterium CAG:238 (assembly GCA_963659105.1). GTDB lineage: Bacteria > Bacillota > Clostridia > Christensenellales > CAG-917 > CAG-475. Next base: position 14,328 of record CAVKTQ010000003.1, read on the forward strand.
AAACTTCCTGACTGCGTATATAGCAGTGTGAGCAAAAATCGTCGCTAAGGCAACGACAACACACAAGTGTGCGCATTGCCGAGAGCCTTGCTTGATTTATTGCTCTGCTAACCGCGCAAGCCCTCTTTGCTCTCCCGAACAAGACGGACAAAGAATCCAGCCACAATTCCGCACGAGTGCTTGCTTGGTGAAGCGTGCTTTGCACACATATGGTGAATTTGAATTATCCATATGTCATTCAGAGCGTAGCGTAGGAATCCAGCCGTAAGCGCATTTCGCTCCGCTTGATTCTCACGGTCACTGTGTTCCCTCAGAATGACGAGCGCAAAGAATTTGTGCTATCCGTTCAAGCAAGGACAAAAATCCTGCCGCAATTTCGCAAAATTATCTGCTTGGTGGGTGCGTGCTTTGCACGCAGTTGCGGAATATTTTAATATTCCATAACCCAAACGACGTTTGGATATCATCGTGCAGAATTGCACGATATCATCACAAAGTGATATCATCGCCATAAGCGATATCATTCACTGCGTGAGGAAGGGGGAAAGCTTAAATTGAAGTTATAGTTCTCGCTCGTAGAGGAAGAACGCAGCATAGATATAAACGGAAAAATAGGATTCGATATGCCAAAGATAACCAAACTTAACGATATTGCAAAAAAACAAGGATTCAGGCTCGGCGACGACGTGCTGCGTATCGGCGGCTTCAAAATGGTCGACGAACTCGACTACCTCTTCTACGACAACGAAAAGAAATTTTCGGTGGATATTTTGCGCGACGGAAAAGAGCATACGATAAAAGTCCACAAAAAAGACGGGCAATCGCTCGGACTCGAATTTGCAATCGATATGAAACCCGTCGTGTGCAAAAATAAGTGCATTTTCTGTTTTGTAGACCAACTCCCCAAAAATATGCGCCCCAGCCTCTACGTCAAGGACGACGACTACCGTTACAGTTTTATGTGCGGCTCGTACGTCACTATGACAAACGTCACGGAAGAGGAAATCGAAAGGGTGATTCGCTTGAAACTCAGTCCGCTTTACATTTCCGTACACGCGTGGGACGACGACATCAGAACGTACATCCTCAAAAATCCGAACACGAGAAAGTTGCCCGAGCAAATGCGCAGACTTGGCGCAAACGGCATAAAAATGCACACGCAACTCGTTGTCGTTCCCGACGTGAACGACGGCAAAGTGCTTGAAGACAGCATACGCGGACTGCACTCGGTCGAGGGCGTGGAAACGGTTGCGGTCGTGCCTGTTGGCATGACGGGGCATAGAGATACTCTCGACAAACTCAAAGCCGTAGACGAGCAGAACGCAAGAGATACGATAAAACTCGTCGAGGGATTGAACGAGGAATACGGCGGCAATTTCTGCTGGTGCAGCGACGAGTATTACGTCAAGGCAAACGTAGACGTTCCGAGCAGTTCGTACTACGGAGCGTTTGACCAAATCGAAAACGGCGTGGGACTTATCGCCGACTGGAAAGACAATTTCGAATACAGCCTCTCGGAAGTGCCGACGATGAATCTCGGCAAAAAAATAGACCTCATAACGGGCGTGTCGTTTGCGCCAATACTCAAAGAGTACGCAAAGAAACTCGAAGCGAAACTCGGACTGAAAGCGGAAGTGCATGCAATCGTAAACAACTTTTTCGGCACGAGCGTGACTGTCGCCGGGCTTTTGACGGCAGTGGATATAATCGACCAACTTGCCGGAGTGAAGTCTGACGCATTTGTCATCCCCGACAATATGTTGCGTGAATTTACGGACACTTTTCTCGACAACAAGACTGTCGAAGAAGTGGAAGCAGCACTCGGCGCGCCCCTTGTCATAATATCGCACAGCGGCAGCGATACGGCGCAAAAAATCATAGAACACTTTGAAAACAAATAACGAAAAACAATAAATTCGATTTTGCGGCAAAAGTTCGCAAAATCTACAAAACGACGTTTATCACGTCGAAAATCACAGATAAAATACGGAAACGGTGAAATATATGAAACCTTTGGTGGCTATCGTAGGAAGACCGAACGTCGGAAAATCGACGCTTTTCAACAGACTTGCCGGCAGCAGAATCGCTATCGTCGAAAATACGCCCGGCGTGACTCGCGACAGAATTTATGCGGATTGCGAGTGGTGCGGCAGAGCGTTTACGCTCATCGATACGGGCGGTCTCGAACTTAAAAGCGACGACGAAATGTGGGGGCATATCCGCACGCAAGTGGAAATCGCAGTGGATACGGCAAACGCGATTTTGTACGTCGTTGACGGAAAAACCGGACTTACGACGGACGACAACCTCGTGTGCTCGTTTTTGAGAAAGTCAAAACTTCCCGTAATCCTTGCGGTAAACAAAATCGACAACAACGATTTGAGCAACGTGTACGATTTTTACGCGCTGGGGTTTGGCGAGCCTCACGCGGTCAGCGCAGAGCAAGGTAAAGGGCTTGGCGATTTGCTCGACGCAATCCTCGAAGTCATCCCCGAGCATATGGCGGACGAAGACCCCGAACGTATCAAAATCGCAATCGTCGGAAAGCCGAACGCAGGCAAGAGTTCCATCACCAACAGGCTTTTGGGATACGACAGATGCATCGTCAGCGACATCGCAGGCACGACGCGCGACGCAATCGACACCGAACTCGACGTGGGCGAGGACAAGTACCTCATCATCGACACGGCGGGTATGCGCAAGAAAAAAGTGGTCAACGAGGACCTCGAAAGATACTCGGTGATGAGAAGTTTGCTCGCCGTGCGCAGGGCGGACGTGGTGCTTGTCGTGTGCGACGCAACCGAAGGACTCACCGAACAGGACGTCAAAATCGCAGGCTTCGTTCACGAGGAAGGCAAACCATCCGTCATCGTTATGAACAAGTGGGATTTGGTGGACAAAAACACGCACACCGTTTACGAATACGAAAAGAAACTCAAAGAGGATTTGAAGTATATGGATTATTTCAAATCCGTGTATATTTCTGCGCTCAGCGGCAAGCGTCTCGACAATTTGCTGCCGCTTTGCAAAGAGGTCGTGGCAAATTCGAGAAAACGCATTTCGACCGGACTTCTCAACGAGGTTGTGGGCGACGCTATCCGCATAAGCGAGCCGCCGTCCTACCTCGGCAAAAAGCTCAAAATATTCTACGTCACGCAAGTGTCCGTCGCGCCGCCGACTTTTGTGCTTAAAGTCAACGATCCGACGATTATGCATTTCAGTTACAAACGCTATCTCGAAAACGCATTGCGCAAAAGTTTCGACTTTTCGGGAACGCCCGTCCGCTTGCTCGTGAGAGGCAACGGCGAGCGCGACGACTGACGGCGACGGGAACTTTTTTTCGAGCGTTTCGGCATTGAAAATTAAGCCGAAAATCTGCTTGAAAACGATTGCCGAAATTGCGATTCGGTGATATATTTTTTCAGTGATAAATTTGCAAAGCGTTTTGCGTTGCGGCACTCTTGGCTCGCACGCGACGTATAGTGTAAAAATTAGAGGTATATTATGGACTACAATTCATTGCCGACAGACGAACTTGAAAAACTCCTCAAACAAGAGCAGAAAGCCTACAAAAAACTGCAAAAAGCGGACAGAAGCGTGGATATGACGAGAGGCAAGCCCTCAAAAGAGCAACTCGAAATCGCCATGCCGATGCTCGAAAACGCCGCAAAGTGCAACTTTTCGATGAGTGGATTTGACGCAAGAAACTACGGCGAACCCGCAGGCGTAAAGCAAGCAAGAGAACTCTTTGCCGAACTTTTGGGAGTAAAAGCGGACGAGGTTATCGCACTTGACGGCTCGTCGCTCGACATCATGTACAACGTGGTGCAGTTTGCAATGCAATTCGGCGTTTTGGGGTCTACGCCTTGGAACAAACTCAAAAAAGTCAAATTCATTTGTCCGGCACCGGGCTATGACAGACATTTCTCCATTTGCGAGAACTTCGGCATAGATATGATAACCGTGCCTATGCTTTCGGACGGTCCGGATATGGACCTTGTGGAGCAACTCGTGCGCGACGACGACAGCGTCAAAGGCATTTGGTGCGTGCCGAAATATTCCAATCCGACGGGAATCGTGTTCTCGGACAAAGTTGTCGAGCGTATGGCAAACCTCAAACCGAAAGCCAAAGATTTCCGCGTTTTCTGGGACAACGCCTACTGCGTCCACTCCCTCTACGACACCGACGACAAACTCAAAAACATCTTCGACGTGGCAAGAAAGGCAGGTACGATCGATATGATTTACTGCTTCGCTTCAACCGCAAAAATTACGTTTGCAGGCAGCGGCGTAGCGGTGTTTGCGTCCTCTCAAAACAACGTGCAGGACATCCTCAAACGCCTCTTTTTCAAGAGAATCAACCCGAACAAAGTCAATCAGGTTATGCACGTCGAGTTTTTGAAAGACGTTGAAAACATAAAGAATATTATGTCGCAACACGCGGCGATTCTTCGTCCCAAATTCGACCTTTTCAGAGTGAGAATGGACGAAGCGTTTTCGGACAATCAGAGCGTGACGTGGTCAAAGCCGAGAGGAGGGTATTTCATTTCCCTCGACGTTCAAGGCGCGGCAAAACGCGTTGTGGAACTTGCAAACGAGGCAGGCGTGAAGTTTACGGCGGCAGGCTCGACTTTCCCCTACAGAATAGACGACAACGACTCGAACATCCGTATCGCGCCCAGCGTACCCTCGCTTGAAGAAATGGATTTTGCAATCGACGTGCTGATAAGTTCGATAAAGATTGCGCTTATCGAAAAGAGTTTGAAAAATCGCATCTAGGGATGCGATTTTTCAATTAATAATTAACAATTAATAATTAATAATTGAGGGTGGGACACGCACACCCGATTGTGCCTGCGGCACAGTGATATTATCTTGCGACAGTGAAATGCACGCTGTGCGTGCGTGAAATTGTCCTTTCGGACAGTGAAATTTGCACTTCGTGCAAATGAAATTGCACCGTCGGTGCAGTTTTGGAATATTAAAATTCTATTTTTCCTATTTTTGAAAACATAAAAATTTGCATATTTTTTTGCATATTACCCATACCGCCGTCATAGAGTTTAGCAAACAGAATCGGAGGAGTTTATGGATAAATTTGACCTTTATCGCGATATTGCCTCACGAACCGGCGGCGATATTTACGTCGGTGTCGTAGGCCCCGTGCGTACCGGCAAGTCTACGCTTATCAAACAAGTGATGCAACAATTCGTCATCGACGGCATCGCAAATCCCGACGAACGCTCGCGCGCAATCGACGAAATTCCGCAGTCCGCTGACGGAAAAACCATTATGACAACGCAACCGAGATTTGTTCCGAACGAGGCGGTCAGAGTGTCCGTGGGGGAGAATATCGCCGTCAATATGCGCCTTATAGATTGCGTGGGCTATCTTGTGGACGGCGCGCTCGGCGCACAAGAGGACGGCAAAGAACGTATGGTTTCGACGCCGTGGTCGAGCGAAGATATGCCTTTTTCCAAAGCCGCCGAAATCGGCACGCAGAAGGTTATAAAAGAGCATAGCACAATCGCGCTTGCCGTCACCACGGACGGTAGTTTCGGCTCGATATCGAGACAGGACTACGTCAAGGCGGAGGAAAGAGTCATATCCGAACTCAAAGAGTGCAAAAAGCCGTTCGTCATCGTCCTCAACGTCGCCGACGTCAACGCTCAAAGCGCGGCTCTCAAAGACGAACTCGAAAAGAAGTACGACGCGCCCGTCATCGTCAAGAATGCGTTGACCCTCGACGAGAACGACATCAGCGAGATTCTTGAAACGATATTGCTCGAATTTTCCGTCAAAACCATAGACTTCGATTTGCCGCGCTGGGTGCAGGCTTTGCCTATGGATTGCGACGTCGTGCGCGAAATCGTGGACAGAGTGAAAAATATGCTCGACGACATCGACAAGATGCGCGACTACGACAAAATCGACGCGTACTTCGAGAATGCAGAGTTTTGGAAACAACCGTCCGCAATCAGCCTCGACGCAGGAAAGGGCAGAGTGCAAGTGAAGATGTCGACGGGCGAGGATGTGTTCTTTAAGGTCGCAAGCGAGCAATGCGGCATAGACGTAAAGGACGATTTCGACTTGCTTTGCGAACTCAAAACGCTTTGCAAAGACAGAGAAAAGATACAAAAAATTCAATCCGCAATGGAACAAGTGGAAACGCTCGGCTACGGAATCGTTGCGCCCACTCTCGACGAAATCGAACTCAAAGAACCCGAGATTTTGCGGCAAGGTCAACAATACGGCGTGAAACTCTCGGCAAAAGCGCCGTCGCTACACATAATGAAAGTGGACGTCGAAACCGAAGTCAGCCCCATCATCGGAAGCGAGCAACAAAGCAAAGATATGGTCGAGGGTATGCTTCAAGACTTTGAAAGCGACAAGCAAGCGATTATGAACACCAACATTTTCGGAAGGTCGCTCTCGACGCTCGTCGCGGACGGAATCAACAACAAATTGCAAACCGTACCCACCGACGCAGAACAGAAACTTCGCAAAACTTTGGGACGTATCGTCAACGAGGGCAAGGGCGGCGTAATTTGTATCTTGTTGTAGAAAAGGCAGTTTACAATACCGTTTGTAAAGGATAAAATTCAAAATCCGTCGATGAAGCGATTTGTCGGCGGATTTTGTCGCAAGGTTGAAAAGACGGAATCGAAAAGCCTAAACAGAAATCGTTGCGGATTCAAGCGGCTTCAGGCGGCGACGAGGCGCATAACAAGAAAGTGCGAAAGCGCATAAAACAACGCGAGTTATGCAAAGGCGAAACGAAGAAAACTATGCAAATTCGGCATATTGTATCGACATTATTTTTTATATTATATTTGTTTGACATTGTGATAAACAAATTCTAAAATATGTGGCGCAATAAAAAGAATGTAAAAGAAGGCATCGTATGGAAAGAGATTTGACCGTCGGCAAACCTATGAGCGTGATTTGGAAGTTTTGCTTGCCCCTTTTCGGCAGCATCATTTTTCAGCAACTTTACAATCTCGCCGACAGTTTCGTAGCGGGAAAATTTATCGGCGACAACGCCCTCGCCGCCGTCGGCAACAGTTATGAGATAACACTCATTTTCATTGCTTTCGCTTTCGGCTGCAACATCGGTTGCTCGGTTATCGTTTCAAAGTATTTCGGCGCAAGAAAGTTCAACGATATGAAAACCGCCGTGTTTACCACTTGGATTGCGGGCGGCGTTTTGTGCGCGATTCTTATGGTGCTCGGTCTTACGCTCAGCGAGGCTCTTTTGGGGCTTATCAACACGCCGAGCGAGATTATGGCGGATTCCAAACTATATCTCGACATCTACGTTTGGGGCTTGCCGTTCGTGTTCTTCTACAACATCGCAACGGGTATTTTCTCGGCAATGGGGGACAGCCGCACGCCGTTTATATTCCTCGCCTGTTCCTCGCTTGCGAATATCGGTATGGACATACTGTTCGTCGCAACTTTCAAAATGGGCGTTGCGGGCGTTGCGTGGGCGACGTTCCTTTGTCAAGGCGTAAGTTGCGTTCTTGCCGTCGTGTTCGTTTTGATTCAACTCAGAAAGGTCAAAACCGAAGGCAAAATCAAAGTCTTTTCTTGGCGTATTTTGCGCGATACGGCGGTGATTGCCGTTCCGAGTATCTTCCAACAAAGTTTCATTTCGGTGGGCAACATCATCATTCAAAGTATGGTCAACTCCTTCGGCACGGTGGTTATGGCAGGCTATTCGGCAAGCATAAAACTCAACAACCTCGTCGTAACGTCGTTCACCACGCTCGGCAACGGTATTTCAAACTACACGAGCCAAAATCTCGGCGCAAACAAGCCCGAGCGTATTCGCCCCGGGTTTATGTCGGGTTTGATTTTCGTGTGGATATTGTGCGTGCCTATCGTGCTTCTTTACATGCTCGCAGGCAAACCGCTTCTTCTCATATTCCTCGAAGACGGCGGAAGCGAGTCCATACAAGTCGGCTTGCAGTTCTTGCGTATCGTGTCGCCGTTCTATTTTATGGTCGCGGTCAAAATCATTTCGGACGGCGTGCTTCGCGGCGGCGGAAAGATGGGAAGATTTATGATAACCACATTTACCGATCTCATTCTTCGCGTTGTTATATCCGCATTCTTGTACAAGCCGATGGGCCCGACGGGTATATGGTGGTCTTGGCCGATCGGCTGGGCGGTCGGAACAGTCCTTTCGGCGGCGTTCTTCTTCACGATAAAGTGGCGCAAGCACCTTCCCGAAGAAGTGTATATCCGCGAGCCGAATCTGCCTCAGTCGCTCGTAGATTGCGATGAGGAACACGCTACGGAAGTTCTCGAAGCCGAGCAGGAAGCAACTGACGACGCTCTTGCCGCCGTTGAAACGGACAGCGAAAACGTCACCGAGTGATTGCACCGCAAACGGAAAAATTCGCATTAAATAGCAAACAGAAACATCAAACAATATGGAAAACGCGCAATAGATTTGTCAGTTGTTGATAAATGTATTGCGCGTTTTCAACGTATGAATATACATTATTGACATTTTGTATTTTTTAGCGTATCATGAGAGTGCGACAAACTTAATTAAATTGGAAAAAGACCTATTACCTTGGTAACAGGTGCATTTTTCGCAAAGCATCGCTTTTTCCAATTTGAGCATGTGGTTTGTCGCAAAATCAGCGAGATGCACTTGTTATATATTGCTTTCTTTGTATCGGGTGTGTTTCGTTCCCGATACTTTTTTTGGAGGAGAATAAAAATGAAAAGAAAATTTGCGATTACGATTGCATTTTTGCTTGTCGCATTGCTTGCGGCAACACTTGTCGCTTGCGACATCGATGACGGCAAAACCCCAAACGGAATTGTTTTAAGGGAAGATATGACGTTGGGCGAACTGATAGAAATGGCAAGTGATGTCAAAAGTGCAACAGTAAAGGCATACGACGAAAGCAATCAACTGATATATGAAAAATATTACAGCGAAAATGCCTGTATATGTTATTTTTATGAAGATAAAGATTTGTATTCGTCGCTCGATATGCACGACACTCAGGGGTGGATATTGGACGGATCATTACTCTATCAATTTTACAAAGATGGCGATGATACAAAAATGGCTGTCGTCGATTATGATGGTTATGATTATGGTTTTTTCGCCATATCTTGTGCCGAAAGCATTTTGGAATGCATCACCGGCGGCAACAGTACAATAGAAAATAACACAATTGTTTTTACATCTGTTTTTATATTAGGGTACACTTATATCCCTACTATTGTTTATTCGAACTTAAATAGTACAGAATTTGCACTTCCGAAAGAGTTTGCAAATTGTAAAGAAGAAGCCGAAACACGTCCTATGCTTGAATATGAGACAACGCCTTTTGAAAACGACGATACAAAATGTAAAATAACAAAAATTAATTGCAACGACAATTATGAGCTTTTGAAATCAATCGATATCGTTATTCCAAAAACCATTGATGGAAAAACCATCACTGAAATCGGTGAAAATGTGTTTGGATGGGGCAGTTATTCACGTACTAATGTCAATGTGATAATTCCCGATAGTGTTACAAACATCGGTGATGATGCTTTTTGTTGGTGTCTCGGGCTTTCAAACGTCACAATCAGCAACAGTGTGACGAACATCGGCGAATCTGCTTTCGAGAATTGCAGCGGTTTGACGAGCATAACAATCCCAAACAGCGTGACGAACATCGGCAATTATGCTTTCTCTGGTTGCAGAAGTTTGACGAGCGTAACAATCGGCAACGGTGTGACGAGCATTGGCAAAAATGTATTTTCCGGTTGTGAGGGTTTAACGAGCGTCACAATTCCCGAGAGCGTTACGAGCATCGGTGATGATGCTTTTAGTGGGTGTATCGCATTTACAGATATTACGATTCCAAATAGTGTGACTAGCATTGGAAATTATGCCTTTTATCATTGCAATGGATTAGTGTATATTGATATTCCGAACAGTGTGACGAGTATAGGCGAGCATGCTTTTGAACGTTGCGAGGGATTGTCCGGCGTGACGATTCCCGAGAGTGTTACAAAAATCGGAGACTATGCCTTTTGTAAATGCGATCAATTGGCAAGTGTTACGGTACCAACCGGTGTGACGAGTATAGGCGCAGGCGCCGTTTCTGATTGTGCAAAACTGACAACTGTAAACTGGTATGCAACCGCATGTACAACGACGCAATCTGTCTTTTACGATTGTTTGAACCTAACCGAGTTGAATATAGGCGATAATGTAACAACAATCCCTGCTTATGCCTTTCGTGGTTGTGATGGACTGACAAGTTTAACAATTCCGAACAGTGTGACGAGTATAGGAAATGACGCCTTTGTTGGTTGTCGGCGGCTTATTGAAGTGTACAACAAATCATCACTAGATATGGAAGAAAACAGTTTGAGGAACTACGGCTTAGATTATATATTGAACGTCTATACGGAAGAAGGCGGAAGTAAACTATCTGTTGATAAAGATGGCTATGTGATATACACAGACGAAGGGACGAAGAGCCTTGTTGCATATCACGGAACAGATACGGACATTGTTTTGCCAAGCGGAATCACTACAATTAATCAATACGCCTTCATATATAATGACGGAATTGCCAGCATCGTAATTCCCGATAGTGTTACAAACATCGGCGATGATGCTTTTTGTTGGTGTCTCGGGCTTTCAAACGTCACAATCGGCAACGGTGTGACGAGCATTGGCAAAAATGTATTTTCCGGTTGTGAGGGTTTAACGAGCGTCACAATTCCCGAGAGCGTTACGAGCATCGGTGATGATGCTTTTGAGAGGTGCTTCGAATTAGAAACAATATATTTTAATGGTACAGTGGAAGAATTCAATAAGATTTCCATCGGTGCAAGTGCTTTCGGTAGTACAAAAGCCAAGACCGTTATATGCACAAATGGTACTGTAGATAAATACTTCAATGATAGCATCGGCGATTAATGTAAAAAAAAGAGATTAGAAGTCGGTTTTATCAATCTAAATAATTGTAGACTGGATTGTCTAATTGAAAAACGCACCGTCGGGTGCGTTTTTTGATCGATTCTCACGAGAGGGGATTACCAGTCCTCACGGTGATTGATTTTGACATCGTCGTAATACTCAAAGTACTTTTGTTTGTATCTCTGAGTTTCGTTGCGGTGGCGTTTGAGTTCCTCTCTCGCCGCCTTTTCGGCTTCGTTTTTCGGTTCTGCACCCTTTACTTCGTCAATAGGGGTGAGATTGTATTTCAAATAATCCATATTAATTTGTAAGTGATATTGCACTTATGGTGCAGTGATATTGTCTTACGACAGCGATATTGTTGCTTCGCAACGGTGATATTGCGACTTTGTCGCAGTTGCGGAATATTCAAATTTTCCGCTTGCGCACGAAGTGCGCTTCACAAAGCAGATAATTTGGCGAAACTGTGGCTTGAATCTTTATCCGTGCCTGAACTGATAGCGCAAATTCTCTGCGCGGTTAGTGATTGCGAGAACAAGTGCGGCTTTTGACAATCGCCCCAAAAGTTTACGTTTCTATTTAGGGGATTCCCACGCTTCGCTCTGAATGACAAAGTGGGCGATTGACGTTGCCACAACGTAGTTTGAGCAATGGCTCGCCGCTTTGCGGCTCGTGTTCCGTCTGCGAATGAGCAGATACCGTTTATAAGTAGGCTTCGAATTAGTTTTCGTTTCGGGTGTGGGCAGAGCCCACCCAAAATTATTCATTATTAATTATTAATTAAATCTGTATATGTTCCACGTCGTCGCGGGTGCTGCGCTTGTATATCACGATTTTGTTGCCGATTGCGGTTACGGGTTCTGCGCCGGTCTTTTGGCATACCTCGTCCAAAACGTCTTTGGCGTTTGCCTCTGCGTTGCGAAGGACGGATATTTTGACAAGTTCGTGAAGTTCGAGCGCAAGACAAATGTCCTTGACTTGGTTGTCGCCCACGCCGTTTTTGCCGATTTGGAAGATTGGATTTATCGTTTGCGCCATACTGCGAAGTTTTGCGCGTTGCGTGCTTGTTATCATTGATTACCTCGATTGTTCGATTGCGCCGTGCAATCTGCAGAAACTGTATTTTGTCACCGATATATTAGCATTTTTGGCGGCAGTATGCAAGCGTCACGACATTTTTCTGTCCACGTCGATGACGAAAAAGTATTTTACGGGGTCGTTTGCAAACTCTTGTTTCATAGCGTTTTTCACGTCGTTGAGGCAAATTTTGCTGTCGTAGGGGATTACGACGTCGAAAATCATATTTGTGTGCGTTTGTCCGCTGACGATGCGAAAATCGTGCAACGAAAGCCCCTCGTCGAGGTTGGCAAGCGCGTTTTGAGCGCGAAGTTTGAGTTCGGCAAGTTTCTCGTTTTTGGTATCCACAGGGTCCATATGTATGGTGATTCTCACATGCATTTCGTTCCAAAAGTCGTGTTCGATGTTGTCTATGACGTCGTGGCTCTTGGTTATTTCAACGTCCTGCGGCACTTCGACGTGCGCAACGACAAAGCAATGATTCTCGCCGTAACTGTGCACGACAAGATCGTGAACGCCTATAACGCCGTCGTAGGAAAGTATTTTCGCCGTGATTTTGTCAACGAGTTCCTTGGGCGGCTTTTCGCCGAGAATAGGGGATATGGATTCCTTCACGAGAAGTATGCTCGACACGATGATAAACGCCGACACCGCGATACCCATTATGCCGTCCACGCTCACTTTGGGGCTGATTTTGTCGCCCGCAACGTCGATGACTATCGTTGATATTAAGACGGCGACGGTGGCGAGCACGTCGTTTCTGCTGTCCGCCGCAGAGGCTTTGAGCGCACCGCTGTTTATCGCTTTCGAGAAGTCGAGATATATGAGCATTTGCACGAGTTTCATTGCGATTGCCGCGCCCAAAACGACGTAGGTGTATACGCTTACGCTCACCGCTTCGGGCGTAATACACTTTTCGATGGACGATTTCAAAAGCAGTATTCCGATAAAAAGCACCGTGACCGACACGAGCAGAGAAGTTATGTATTCGTACCTTGCGTGACCGAACGGGTGATCCTTGTCGGGCGGCGTGGCGGAAAGTTTGAATCCCACGAGCGTGACGACGCTGCTTCCTGCGTCCGACAAGTTGTTGATTGCGTCCGCAACGATTGTTATGCTGTTGCCGATGATACCGACGATAAGTTTGAACACGCAAAGCAAGGCGTTGGATATTATGCCGAACACGCCGGCGACAAGCCCGTAGCGGAAGCGCACTTTCGGGTCTTTGGTGTTTTGATAATCTTTTATAAGCAGTTTGCGAATGAATTTCATATGTTATATTCTCTCTCGGTTGTTATTACTAAAATATTCCCCGAAAATCTCGATGTCAAGATTTTCGGGGAAGTATGTGTTTTTATATTAATTAAGATATTTTGGGGTGTGGGGTGAAACCCCGCCCGAAATTATTGATTATTAAGTTTCTTTGTCTTTCTAGGTCGTACTTTAATTGCTTGCACTATGAAGTACACGCCGACGACAACAGCGATTGCGCCGACTATCGCCAAAAGGACGTACCAAAGATTTACGTCCACGCCGTCGCCCGATTTCGCTCTTTGCCACATATTGACCACGACGTCGTTGCGCTTTCCGAAGTCGCGCATAACGCCCAAAGTGTCGTTGATGACGGGGTAGCGCCCCTCGTCGGCAAAGTATTCTTCGACGTCGTATTCGCAATCTTCAAGGTATGCGCAAACGTCCTCGTCGGCTTGAAGCAACGCCTTGTTGGTTGCCGAAGTGTAGCCGATTGCAACCGAGTTGCGCACGGAACTTAACGGATTGCACATATAGTCGATAAACATCATTGCGGCGAGTTTGTTGTTGACGGACGTCGGTATGCACCAGCCGTCGTACCAAATGTTGCTCGCCACGTCGGGGACGTAGTAGCCGAGTTGATAGGCGCCCGTTTCCTCGTCGTAGCCGCCTTCCTCGATTGCCCAAAGCGCGTCGCCGCTCCACGCAAAGTCGGCGTAGACGATTTCGTTTATCATATCGTCCTTGCCGAAATCAACCTCGTATCCCGAGATATGCTCGCGTTGCTCTGTAAGCACTTTTTCCGCTGCCGCAACCATTTCGTCGTCGGTGCAGTTGATGAGTTCTTGCACGGAATAGGACTTATATTTTTCGGGGAGGAGGTTGTATTCGTACATATAAAAGATTGCGGCGGCGTAGGTGTCGCGCACGCTGTCTTTCATAAGGATTTTGTTTTCGAGTTTCTCGTTTTTCTGAACGTTCCAAAGCACGCCCCAGCCGTATTGTTCGAGTTCTTCGAGGCTGACGACGGACGTGTTGTAGAGTATGCCGAGCGTGCCGCACATATAAGGAACCATATATTCTGTCATGTCATGGCTTGCGCCGTCTTGCGACTTTACGTCGTTGAACATGCTCGATATCACGTCCATAATATCGGGGTCGATGTTGCCCCAACCCGACCTTAAACTGCTCATATTGTCAAGTGAAATACCGTATTTGGTCAAATCATCCTGAATTTCGGCTTTTATGTCGTTGTGGTTGAGAAGGCAGTTTGCCGTGAGCAATTTTTCGATTGCGTATTCGCTCGGGCAAATCAAATCGACGTTTGCGTCGCCTTTGAGCACCTTTGTCATCATCGTTTCGTTGGTGTCGAAAGTGGTGTAGGTAATAGAAAGCGCGCGCCCCGTTTTTTCTTTGTAGTAGTCGGCAAATTCGTCGAGCAAAGTCTTGCCCGTTTCCTCGTCGATTTCTGCGTCGATATAGTCTTCCCAGTTGTAGATGACAAGTTTGTCGCCGCCGCTTTCGCCCTTTGCGCCGTTGTTGCAGGCGGTGAGGACGGGAAGCAAAGTCGCACTCAAAACGAGGACGAGTACAATCAAGGTTGCAATGCGTTTTTTCATACGTTCGCCTCCTTGTTCTTTTTCTTCTCGCGCGAGATTTTGACGAGGTTTATCGAAAGCACGCCGGCAAGAACGATTACGAATATAATCGAGAATATCGCATACCAGAACGGTTCGAGACCTTGCACGCGCGCGTCCGAATAAATGTAGGTGGACAGGGTGTTGATGCCCGTTGCCGCGCCCTTGTTGATTTGAGTGATGATGAAGTCGTCCATAGACATTATGAACGCCATGACGAATCCGCTGACGATGCCCGGCGTTATGATGGGAATCATCACCTTGACCAGAGCCTTGAACGGATTTGCGCCGAGGTCGAGAGCCGCTTCGTAAATGTTGGGGTCCATAGATTCGAGTTTGGGAAGCACGCTCAAAACGACGTAGGGGGTGCAGAACGCTATGTGCGCGATGATGAGGCGCAAGTATCCTTCGGGAAAAGCGAACGTGATGAAGAACACCATCATAGAAACCGCCATAACGATTTCGCTGTTGATGATGGGGAATTGGTTGACGTTTTCCACGATACGTCTTGCTCGCTTGCCGAGGTTGAAGATGCCGATAGAGGCGAACGTACCCATAATCGTCGCCACGACGGAAGATATGCTCGCGATGATAAACGTGTTTGCGATCGCGCTCCAAAGGTCGGGCGATTTGTCCGATTTGAATATCGAAACGTACGCCTCGAAACTGAATCCGTTGTCGAAATTGAAGTTGGAACTGTTGGAAAACGAGTACACGATGAGAAGGACTATCGGCGCGTACAGTATCGCGAGGATAATCAAAAGATAGAACTTTTCAAAAAAGCCTATAATCTTTTCTTTTACCATAGCGACCTCCTCACAGCGTTGCTGTTGCGATTGAATTTGTTCATAACGAAGTTGGATATAAGCACGAACACGAGCATAACGAGGCTCATTATCGAGCCCACGCCGTACATGCCTTGCTCGAAACTCAGTTGTATCGAATCGCCGAAAAGGAATATCTTTCCGTTCGAGAGCAGTTGCGAGATCGCATACGTCGAAATCGTGGGGATAAACACCATCGTGATTCCGCTGAATATGCCGCTCATAGAGAGGGGAAGCGTGGTTTTCAAAAAGACGGTCGCTTTGTCCGCGCCCAAGTCCTGCGCCGCTTCGATATAACTCTTGTCAATGCCAGAAATGGTGGTGTGCAAGGGAAGAATCATAAACGGCAGATAATTGTACACCATACCGAAAAGCACCGTACCCATACCCAGTTCCACGCCGAGCGCAATGAAGATAGCCTTCGTCGCGAGCGTGCGGATAAGGAAGTTTACGCCCATGGGAATGACGTACAAAAGCACGAGTATGCGTCCGCTCGACATCTTCGAGAGGAAGTAGGCGACGGGATAGCCTATAACGAGGCACAATACCGTCGTTATCACGCCCACGAGCAGTGAATTGCCAAGCACCACGAGGCTTGATTTCGACGTAAAGAATGTCTTGAAGTTTTCAAGAGTCAGATTGTTGTCGCTGTCGAGAAACGCGTTTACGAGGATAAGCACGAGCGGCGTCACCACGAACAGCAACAAGAAAAGGATGTAGGGGATCGAAAACACCTTTTTCGTCAATCTGAATTTTTTGCGAGAGGTGTTTTTCACTCTTCATCCTCCTTTTCGTCGCTCGATTGCTCGGCCTCTTGCTGTTCGGCTTCGATTATGATTTCCTCCACCGCGTCGAATTTTTCGGGTTCTGTGAGGCGCGCCTCTTCGATTGCTTCCTGCTCCTCTTTTGTGAGGGTTTCGTCCTTGACGACGGTTTCAACGACCTGTTCTTCCTCGTCGCGTTGTTCGATAACGATCTTTTCGGGCGCGATCTTGATGCCTACGCGGTCGCCTTTGAGCCAATCGTCGTCGGTGTCGGCAAAGAAGATGTAGTGGTCGTCCGTCGAGAGTATGGCTTGATAGTAACTGCCCTTGTATATGGACGAAAGCACGGTTGCGCCGATCTGTCCGTCCTCTTCGTCGTCGGTGATTTCCACGTCGTCGAAGTCGACGAACACCTTGACGGGCGTTTCGACGGGAAGGTCGGTTTTGCACTCGAAGTCCGTTCCGCAAATCTCGACGAGGTTTTCGCCCGTGATGTAGGTGTCGATTTCGTTGATGATGCGAGTCTTGTGCATGATGTGAAGGTCAAACGGCTTGATGTAGATTCCCACCGTTTCGCCCACGTCGTAAGTGTCGGTGTCGTGCGCCACGATTTCGTTGCCGTTGGCAAGCAGGGTGATTTGATAGTGGTCGCCCTTGAACACGGACGAGATGACCTCCGCCGTGAGGATGGTGCGCTTGTCGTCTACCTTTTTGATTTTCACGTCCTCGGGACGAATGATAACGTCGATGGGTTCGTTGTGCTTGAATCCCTTGTCCACGCACTCGAAAACGGTGTCGCAAAACTCGACTTTGCAGTCTTCGAGCATAGTTCCCGAAAGAATGGTGCTTTCGCCGATGAAGTCCGCGACGAACGCGTTTGCAGGCTCGTCGTACACCTTTTCGGGGGAAGCGATTTGCTGAATTTCGCCAAGACGCATAACCACGATTTTGTCGGACATCGTGAGCGCTTCTTCCTGATCGTGCGTGACGTAAATGAAGGTTATGCCCAGTCTTTTGTGCATATCCATAAGTTCGAGTTGCATATCCTTGCGCATTTTGAGGTCGAGTGCGCCCAAAGGCTCGTCGAGGAGCAGCACTTCGGGTTCGTTGACGAGCGCGCGTGCGATTGCGACGCGTTGTTGTTGTCCGCCGCTGAGCGAGGATACGTTTCTGTGTCCGTAGTCTTCGAGGTCAACCATTTTGAGAGCGTTGTTCACTTTCTCTTTGATTTCCGCTTTGGTGTACTTTCTGAAAAGTTGGATGGTTTCGCCTTTCTTGTTGACTTTTGTGCCGTTGGGAATAACTTTGAGTTTAAGCCCGAACGCGATGTTGTTAAAGACGTTCAAATGCGGGAAAAGCGCGTATTTTTGGAATACGGTATTTACGGGGCGAAGGTGGGGCGGAGTGTCCGTGATGTCCTTGCCGTTGAAAATGATTTTTCCGCTCGTGGGCATTTCAAAACCGGCAATCATACGAAGGGTCGTAGTTTTGCCGCAGCCGCTCGGACCGAGCAAAGTGACAAATTCGCCGCGCTTAATCGTAAGGCTGGCGTTTTTGACCACTTGTTTGCCGTCGTACTCTTTGTAGACGTTGCGAAGTTCGATGATGTTGTCAACAGGTGTTTTGTTTGTCATAGGTAGACCCCTTGTAATTGCACCTACGGTGCAGTTATATTGCGGCAATGCCGCAGTGATATCGTTGCCGTGCAACGGTGATATCCTCGCAATGCTCGGGCGATATCCTCGCTATGTTCGGGCGATATCCTCGCTATGCTCGGGCGATATCCTCGCTATGTTCGGGCGATATCCTCGCTATGCTCGGGCGATATCCTCGCTATGTTCGGGCGATATCCTCGCTATGCTCGGGCGATATCCTCGCTATGTTCGGGCGATATCCTCGCTATGCTCGGGCGATATCCTCGCTATGTTCGGGCGATATCCTCGCTATGCTCGGGCGATATCCTCGCAGTGCGAGGATTGCGGATTATTCAAATCTGTTTTCCGCTTGTCATTCAGAGGAGCAACAGAGTTGCGACGTAGGAATCAAGGCGAAGCCGCATTTCGCTACGCTGGATTCTCACGGTCACTTTGTTCCCTCAGAATGACACATGGAAGATTTAAATCTTCCGCTCAACTGCGTGCGAAGCACGCTCTCACCAAACAGATAATCTTGCGAAACTGCGGCTTGATTATTTGTCCGTCTTGTTTTGATAGCAAAGATTCTCTGTGCGGTAGAAGCGCAATAAATCGAGTAAGGTTCTCGGCGATACGCAAATCTGCGTGTTGCCGTTGCCTCAGCGACGATTTTTGCGCAGTACGATTTCATCACGAAGTGATATCATCGCCAAAGGCGATATCATTTTATTAAAATGTCGGTGGGGAAGCAACCCACAATACGACCGCCTTTTCGTTCGTGCGATTTTCAAGACGGTGCGGCTTCGAGGATGTGAAGTAAAACACTTCGCCCTTTTTCACGCAGTAAGCCGCCTGCCCGATGTGAAGCCATATTCTGCCCGATATGACGTATCCGAATTCCTCGCCCTCGTGAGGCACGTCCTCTTCGAGATTGGTGTGCGGCTCTATGGTCACTCGTATGGGTTCCATCTCGTTCTTCTGCGCGTTGGGGACAAGCCATTCGATTTTGTGCGTGTCCGCAACCTTTTCGATAAACTCCGCTTCGGTGAAAACGACCTTTTCCTCCTTTTCGTCCTTGAAGAAGTCCGCAAACGTCGTTCCGAGCGCGTTGAGGATATCCTCCAAAGTTGTGATAGAGGGGGAAGTGAGTTCGTTTTCGAGTTGCGAAATGTAGCCTTTTGTCAATTCGCATCTGTCGGCGAGTTCCTCTTGCGTGAGGTTGTTTTGAAGCCTCAGTCTTTTGATTTTAGTGCCAAGTTCCATAAGTTCCCTCAAAAGCGAAAACGGTACACGAAGCGTGCGTTCCGTTTAGGCTGACTAAACTTTCGGCTTAGTTTAGGCAAAATCGACCGCGAGTTTAGCAAGTTTTGCATTTTTTAACAAAAAGTTTAGCAAAACTAAACTTGTCTGTCAAAAACGATTATATAGATTATAAAAGTCCGTGTCAATTATTTTGATATATTTTTTCGACAAATTTTGCGCCGTACCGTTTGCGAAAACAAAATATGAAATATGTTTCATATTTTTTGACAACGCGCGCGTACAAATATAGAATATTAGCGCAACGAAAAATCGAGGCGAAATATGTTGAAACAATGGGTGACAATCAAAATCCCGCCGTGTTGTTTTTCCACGCAATGGGCGTGACGGGAAACAGCAGCGAGAGGGTGTCAGAGGTTTTTGCAAACGAAATCGTAATATAAACATAGGATTAACGCAAAATGCACAAAAAAATCCTCGCTAAATCTTGCGAGGATTTTTTGTGTTTTCAGCCAAGTTTTTAAGGCAATAGTGCGTTTTCGACGTTGCTCTTTTGTGCAAGACAGAACTTCGCCGCACATCAAAACGTCGCTTTTGAAATATTGACGTAACGATTTAGTCAGCCGTGCCTGCGACCGCTATATCCGTAAACTTGACCGCATAAGGTCCTTCGTAGTTTGCAGACGAGAATCTCTCTGTCGAGAACGTCATATTCTGTTGCGCTTCGATGAGATTGCCGTTTATCGAGCCGCCCGTAACGGGGGTGACTTTGCCGTCCTCGATGAGGTAGGCAAGACGGATTTCGCCTCCGAAGTGACCCGAGAACGCGTCCATTTGGAAGTCGGAAAACGCAACCGCCCAAAGGCAGGGCTTTTTCTTCATATCCTCGAAGGATACGCTGCCGAGATTGTCGCATTTTGCTTTTTCGTACGCGCCGGTGGGTTCGATTCCGAGATAGCGGCAGAAGGGAGTGCTTCCGTGTATTGCCGAAAGTTTGCCGTCTTTCACGACCGTGAGGTCTTGCATTTTTATGCCGTCGCCGCTGAAAGGTCTTGTGGCAACCATAGTGAGGTCGAGAGCGTCGCCCTTGACGTCGCCTTGCACGCCGTCGCCCGTTTTCCATGAGGAATAACCGGGGTAAATCATATCCGCCGCCGATTTTTCTTCGTAGTAGGACAGCACTTCCGCAAGGTTCTTGCCGCTCAAAATCACGTCGTATTTGCCGCTCTTGAGCGCTCTTTGCGCCAAAGCCCTGTCGTACACGAAGTCGAGATATTCTTTCACGCCTTTTTTGAGAGCGTCGGTGTTTACGTCGTCGTATTCGAATTGATTGATGAGTTCAACGTCCTCGGGACTCTTGCATTGCACGACGTAATCGCCTTTGCAAACCGCGTCGGTGAAGGAAACGTCCGTGCCTTCCGACGTCATAATGCGAGTGAAGGTCTTGTGGCAGAACACTTCCGTCGAATTGATATATGCGTGTTTGTTGGTGTCTTGCGAGAACACTGCCGCCGCCATTTTACCCGCGCTTTCGGCAAGCGGTGCGGTTGCGAGTTCGTTGTGCTTGTAAATCGTGTCGGACACGACTTTCGCGGGCGGCGCGAAATAAGGATTCATCGCAAATTGCGCGGCGTAGTACGCGCCCTCGATTGCGCCTTTAACCTCGTCGTAGGTCATGGAAGCGATTATGTTCGCGTTGGTGTTGCCCACCAGCTTCTTGCCGTCCTTTTCGCCCTCTCTGTACACCGTGACGGTGCATTTATGGGTGTCTTTGATACGTCTTGTGTCAAGAGTATGCTTGACGAAAAACAGTTCCGCCGATTCCTCTTTGACCTCGTTGATACGCCAACGAGTTATATTAAGTTCGGACAATGCCTTTTTGATGTTGTCTATCATAACGCCACCTCTCAACCAAGTCTAATGCGGGCTTTCATATACGGACCGCCGTCGGACACTTTGACCCATTCCTTGTAACCCTTGCCGCAGAATCCGCTTCCGCAGGTCACGAGGCTCGAACTCATCATACTCACCGATTTGAGAAGGTCGGGAACGTAGCCTGTAAGCACGATGGGCGAGAACACTTTGCCCGTGAGTTTGCCGTCTTTTATCTCTCTTGCTCTTGTAACCATACATTGAATACCCCAGTTTTTCGGGTCTTCCATACCGCTCGACGGCGATTCGAGCAAGAATCCGTATTTGACGGAAGCGATCATATCTTCGGGCGTAACGCCTTCTTTTGCGCCCTCGAAATAGGTGTTTGTCATACGCGTGTACACTTTGCGCTCGTAACTTTCGCGCCTGCCGTTGCCCGTCGGTTTTACGCCGAGTCTGCTTGCAGACAGCGCGTCGCACATACCGCGTTTCAAAAATCCGTTCGAGATGACGACGGTGTCGCCCGTGAGCGTGCCTTCGTCGTCGAACCAGCAAGTGGCAGTGTCGTCAACCGCGTTGCCGTCGTGCATTGTCACGAGGTCGCTTGCAACTCTTTGATCGATAAAACTCGAAGCAAGCGCTCTGTCTTTGACGAACATATCCATTTCCACGCCGTGTCCGAACGCCTCGTGAACGATCATACCTGTCGTGTCGGGATCGCAAATGCACTCGTATTCGCCCGGGATCATCGGCTCGCTTTTTAGAAGTTCGACCGCCTCGTTTGCAACTTGCACCGCATAGCCCTCCATCTTGTCGAGAAGTTCCGCGCCGCCGAGGGTGGAGAAGCCCTTGTATGCGTCCTTGACTTCCTCGCCTCTTGCCGCCATTGCCATAATTGCGCCGTTTGTCCACATAACCGTTTGGTCGAGGTCGCGATGAGCGGAAATAAATACCTTTCTGAACGCTCTGTACGAAACCGTCGCGATTGCGTCCAAAACGCCATCGACGGTCAACGCCTTGTTGCGTATTTGTTCAAGTCTAGCCAAAATCGCCTCGTCGCCCATTTCTTTGGGGTGAATCTCAAACGCGCTCACCTTTTTCAAGGTTGCGGGTTCGTCTTCGGGAATAGGGGTGGGAAGAGGTGCGATACCGTCGGGAATATTCTTCGTTTCAAGCGCAATGCGCTCGCGCATTTCTTTGAGAATTTGCGGTATTTTTTCTTCGGAAAATTCGTTGAAAGAGTACTCGGCGCAACCCGTTTTGTCAAACACTCTCACCACAAAGCCCGAGCCTCCGCCCAAGCCTTGACTGTTTATTCTTTTGCCCGTGCGGCTTATTCGCCATCCGCGATTTTCGTCCTCGACCGCAAGCACGGAAGCATAGGCGTACTCTTTTAGAAGTTCTTGCACCAAATGCTTGATTGCAGGCTTGATTTTATCGAGTTTTTCAAACATAATCACATCTCCTTTATAGAATCGCGCAACGCAGCGTATACCGTCCGCCGCACCGCTCGATGTATCTATTTGTTTACTGTACAACATTATCCGTCCAAACAGTGGATTTGTCAAGTTGTGAGCCGTATCGCTCGCAACTTTTAGACAAAACGAATCGGACAAAATCGAATGAGATATTTTTCAAAACGAAGTTGATTTTTTCATAATATGTGATATAATCATTGCACCAAGGCGGTTTTGATTGCCCGCTTTCGGGGGTGTTCTGGATTCGACATTCGGTCTGATGCGGGATAAGCACGTCGTAGGCTCGGCTACGTAAAAACGGAACGTTAAAATTAAACGCAAAAAACAATCAAAAGAGCTCCAATATGGAGTTCGCTCTTGCTGCATAATTTAAGTCGGCACGTCGACGCGAGGTTTTCTGTTCCCTCGTCAATCGGCGTCAGAAAAACAGACAACGCAATCTGATTTCTCGGTAGGGTTGTTGTCAATACGAGATCATCGAGGCAAGGTTTGTAGGTGAACCGAACTTAGAAAAATTTTAATCACCGACTAAACGTGTAGAAAGTGCCGAGTACGGTCGGGTGGACCGGGGTTCAAATCCCCGCACTTCCACCACAAAAAAGACAAGTTGAACCCCTGTTCGACTTGTTTTTTTTTGTCTGTCGTGTGGGGATTTCTGTGATTTTTTCTAAAAAATCACGCCACGGCTCCGCCGTGTGAACCCCTGTTCGACTTGTTTTTATCTTTTATGAATTATTTAGGTTATCCGTAGATTTTGATTCCGTACTTGAGAATGTCGTTGAGAAGTGCGGGGGCGGAACACAACTGCGACGTATCGAGCAGATCGACTTTCTTTTTCAGTGTTTCTCTCAACACTTGCGCAAGTTCGGCGGTGGGCAAGTCGGCATTTGCCGTAGATATCAACAAATCGACGTCGCTCGTTTCGGTTGCGTTGCCTTTTGCATAAGAACCGAAAAGGTAGCAACAATCAACTCTATATAAGTTTAATATGCCTGTGCATATCGTCTTTATCTTGTCTATTGTCAGAATGCCTTGATTCTCGCTTATCGCGCCGTATGCGTTCAAACGGTCGAACACATATTGCCGTTTGATGTTGTTTATCTTCGGCTCATCGCTTTCATATCGGCAGTAGGTGCGCAGCGGAATGCCCAAATACTCGGCGCATGCTTTTTGCGTCAATTCTTTTTCGATTCGTAATTGTTTCAATGTCATAGTTATCACCTCTGCTCTATTATAACACGCTGGCATATAAATGCAAGAAAAATATTGCCATATAGACATAAAATTTTGAATAATAATTGCCTAAGTGGCATTTTGTGTGCGGAAATCATAGTGCCTAAATGGCGAAAAGCGCATTTGATTGTATTGCCATTGGGCATAATTTGCTTGCCAACTCGGATTTTTGGTTTTCCGTTTGAGAGGCGGCGCGGTTATATAAAAAAACAAGCGCAACGCTTTGTTTGGCTCTTGTTCGGACAAATCCCTCGGTGTTTGGCGGCTTTAAGTATGTCTTAGATTTGTATGAACTGTTCTTTATTTTTGGAGGCGTTGCGCTTGAAAGTATAACTCGCCAAAGTGTAAAAAAAAGTCCCGACAGAAGTCGAGACTTTTTTTGGATTTGAAGCGTCGTTACTCGTTGTCGGATTGCGGCATAACAGTTTCGAGGGTGGTGTTGCCGATATATTCCGATTTGCCGAAACCGAGAATGAGGTTGAATATGAACGGCAAGAGTACCAAACCGATTGTGAAACCTGCGCCGTGTCCGAAGGATTTGGAAACGTGATAGTGAATTTTGATTTCAACAACCAAAAGTACGATTTGTGCGGCGAGATTCAAGAGGCTCAACACAAGATACCAGGGGTTTGCGTCGCCGTAGGCTTCGCCGACTGCAACCGCCGTGCTTTCAAGCACAAGTGCAAGCACTGCAAACACGATTGTCACCGTAAAGTATTTCATTTTGCTGCAGTTTTTCAAGATCAAATAGAGGTTGTAAACGGGGATAAGCGATTTCCAGCCTTTTTCGCCCATCTTTGTGAAAACCTTCCAATCTGCCGCGCAGATCAAAATGTACAAACCGAAAATGATAGCCAAACTCGTGAATACGACAGCCGCCGGTTGACCTTGAAGTTCAGGAAAGAGTTGTCCGATAGTCATTGTTGTATCTCCTTTTTGCGTATGTAACGCTAAATTGTATTCAAAAAAACGGGTTTATTATATTCACACGCATAGTTCTTGTCAAATATATGAATACACTTTTTTATGTTTTTGTATATTAAGACACTTGTCTATTCCAAACGGGTGCAAAAAACCGCCCGAAACGGGCGGTTTTATACATAATTTCGAATATTTGGATAGATTATTCCTTGTCTGCTTTCTCGTCAAGAAGCGCGGTTGCTTTTTCGACTTGTTGCGCTTTGAGAAGGTCGCGGATTTCGCGGAGCAAATCTTCGCTCGATTCGGGTTTGTTTGCTTCTGCCGCCGCAGCCGCTTCTGCGTCCGCTTTTGCTTGCGCTTCGTCGCGAGCAGCCTTGATTGCAACGAGTTCCTTCTTGGTTGCGACCTTGCCTTTGATGGTTGCTTTTTCCTCGGGAGTGAGGGATTCGAGGAATTTCGTATCGCGTTTAAGTCCCGTAAATCCGCCTTTGACGGAGTTGATGAGTTTGATCACCGCAAACAAAACAAGTGCGGTGAGCAAGAACGTGACGATTGCGCTGATTACCGCGCCAAAATCCATGATAACCGCTTCTTTTATAACGGTGCCCGCTTCGTCTACAACGGGGTTTCTCAAAACGACTTGCAAACTCTTGCCGTCGCCGAGAGGAATCATATTGATGAGCGGTTGGAGAATACCTTTTACAAGTGCCGTCACGATTGCGGTGAAAGCACTGCCGATAATCATACCAACGGCGAGATCGAGAACGCTGCCTCTGTTGATAAACGCCTTAAATTCGTTCCAGAGTTTGAACTCAGGCTTTTTAAGTTTTTTCATAAAGTTATCTCTCCTTACGTTGATAATAAACAATATAGTACATTTCGTATTTCAAGTCAAGAAAATGGACGATTTGACAAAATCCGAGGCATTTTTCGGCTATTTTCGCAAAATAATTGACTTGAATCGTGCTTGCGCATACAATAAAGGTCGCTAGGGGTGCTGTAAAGCTGAGATGATACCCTCAAACTTGTGAGATAATCCTCGCGTAAGGAAGCAACAAAACGAAAGTTTAAGACATTGCCTTTTCTTTTCAAGTTCCCCATAGCAGGAGGACTTTTTTTATGGATATCGAAACCTTATCCGACAAACTGCAATTCGTCGCGCTTTATCTTGCCGTCGCGCTCACAGCGGCGTTTATCGTCGTTGGTTTGCTCGTTCGGTTTTTCAAAAAGGAAAAATTCAACGACTTCAAAAAGTATGCCGTGGGCATAACGACGGGCTTTGCCGTGACTATGGTCGTGGTGTTTGCCTACGTCAAATTCCAGTGCAACATCGACGATATGCAGGCAAAACTCTTTTACCCCATACTCGCAACGCTCATAACCGTAGTCGCAGGGGCGATTGCGATGCTCGTAAGTTCGCTTTTCAGCGACAAGGCGGTCAAGATTTCCTTTATCGTCACCGCCGTTTTGACGCTTGGTTGCTTTATAGCCACAATGGTGCTTATGGCGCAATACTACGGCGACATCGCAGAGTATTATCCCAAAGCGAATCTCGTCGGAATGATCGTGTCCGCCGTCGTGTTTATGGCGATTATGGTTGCGATGTGGTTTGTGGGCGACAAACGCAAGATGAGCGACACTCGCTCTATCGTGTACGGCGCAATCTCGATTGCGCTCTCGTTTGCCCTTTCCTATGCGAAACTTTTCAAACTTCCGCAGGGTGGTTCCGTGACGTTTGCAAGCCTCCTTCCGCTCATGATTTACTGCTGTATGTTCGGCACGAGAAGGGGACTTATCGTATGCGCGATTTACGGCGTTTTGCAAGCGTTGCAAGATCCGTACATCATTCACCCGATGCAATTTTTGCTCGACTATCCTCTCGCTTTCGGGCTTATCGGCGTCAGCGGAATATTTATGGAAAAGGGTGTGTTCAAGGACAAAAAAGTGGTTGCGTTCTTGCTCGGCGGCGTGCTTGCCGTTGTGTTGAGATATGCTTGCCACGTTTGCTCGGGCGTATTTGCGTTTGCAGACTACGCAGACCTTGACAAGTACGACACGGCAATCGCGTACAGCATGGCGTACAACTCGTTTGCGTTTGTGGATATGCTCATTGCGCTCGTCGCAGGAAGCACGTTGTTTGCTTCGAAATCGTTTTCCGCTCTCATGCAAAAGTCGAGCGACGTGAACAATGCGGCGGAAGTTAAAACCGAGCAACCGACAGACGACGAAGAAGATTTGGACGAGATAGACAAGCAAATTATTGAAAATCAAGAGAACAAAAACAGCAATCAATAATAGCAGACGGGAAAGAGTGCCTGCGGCACAATGATATTGCACTTCGTGCAGTTATATTGTGTCTGCGACACAGTAAGATTCTCGCTCTGCGAGAGTGATATTGCGGCGTTGCCGCAGTTGCGGAAGATTCAAATTTTCCATATGTCATTCTGAGGGAATGAAGTGACGGCGAGAATCAAGCGAAGCGAAATGCGGCTGTCGCCTTGATTGCCACGTTACAACGATATTGCTCCTCCACAGTGATTGTGCGCATTTAGCGCAAGCCTACGGCTTTAATTTGCACTTGTGCAAATACAATCACTCCAAAAATATCGTCGTTCGCAAACCCTTGCAAGCAAGTTTCCTCACTCGACATTGACGCAATGACGATAGGGGGGGACACCCACACTCGAACAGATATTCAAATATTCCTCAACCCAAACGAAGTTTGGATATCATCGTGCGATATGCACGATATCATCACAACGTGATATCATCGCCATAGGCGATATCATTTAGGTGAGGCTGGGGAAGCTTCAAATAAAATGCATCGAGGGCGGGACACCCGCGCCCGAATAAAACACCCGCACCGAATAAAACAAATTCACCCGAATCAAATCAAAAAGCACGGCAGCGCCGTGCTTTTCCGTTAGAAAGGTTTTGGAAAACGATGAATTTTTTTGTTTTCGGTATATATACAATCGAAACGCTCGTTTTATTGGACAAAAACAAGAAAAAATTCAATTTTTTTGAAAATTCATCGTTTTATGTATCTGAACACGAATACGCCGCCTCGTTTGACGTTGATGTGAATCTTTCCGCCGAGCGATACGTTGCTTAGTCCGCGCGATGAGCAAGAGGCGAGAACAAGTTCGTCAAGAGGGTATTCGAGATTCTTCGAATCGCTCACAAGCGCGCTTTCGCCGTAGGGAAGGATGGATATGGTTTCGCCCTTTTGAGTGGGCATATCGAACTCGCCCTCGACGTAATAGATGTCCAAACCGTCTTCCTCGGCTTTTGCACTCATACCGAGAGAGTGGGCAAGGCGCATAATGGAAAGGTTGCAAAGGACGTGGTCCACTCTGCCGCCAGTTATGCCGTAAAACACGAGAGAGTCGGCGTTATACGTTTCTTTTGCGTAGTACACGGCAAGTTCGCCGTCGCTTGCGTCCTTGTGAGGATTGTGCTCGACGAGGGGAATGTCGATACCCTCGGGTTTTTCGAGAGAATCGAAATCGCCGAGTATGACGTCGGGCGTCACGGTGCATACGTTGAAACCGCCGTCGCAACATACGACTTTGTCGCCTTTGATTTTGCGCTTTATTTCGCTTCCGCAATTGAGAACAATGGATACTTGCATAAAAACAGTGTAGCACGGCGAGAGAATTTTTGCAATTTTTGTCGCAGTATTTTTCAAAACTGCTATTGAAAATGTATGTTTTATTGTATATAATACACTTATAAAACCTTGTTTTTGAGGGATGCGCATATGAAAGAGTTCAAACTCAAAAGTTTTGACAACACCGAGATTTACTGCAGGCTTTGGGATGACGCGGACAATCCAAAAGGCGTCATTCAACTCGTGCACGGTATGAGCGAGTACGCAGGTCGCTACGACGAGTTTGCTCGCTACCTCAACACGAGAGGCTACATAGTGTTCGGCGACGACCACCGCGCGCACGGACTCACCGAAACAGACCAAAATCGAGGCAAGCATCCCGGCAATATTTTCAAAAAGACGTTAAAAGACGAGTTGTTCTTCCGCGAGTGGCTCAAGTCGCAATACAATCTGCCCGTGTTCCTTATGGGACACAGCTACGGCAGTTTCCTCTCGCAGGCGTTTGCGCAAGAGGGTACGGACGTAAAGGCAATCGCGCTCATAGGCTCGGGGCATATGAGAGATTTGTTCAATCTCGGCAAAATCGTCGTCGCTCCGATATTCCTTGTAGCGAGAAACTGGCGTCCGCGCGTCGTCAACTTTGTGAGCGACAACTTCCAAAAATTCAAGGGCGACGAGGGCAAATTGCAGTGGGCAAACAGCGTCCGCGCAAGGCGCGAGGACGTGCTTGCAGATCCGCTCGCACACCAAAATATGTCCGTCGGCTTCGACTTCTATATGATGAAGGAAACTTCCAAACTGTACGGCAAAAAAGCGCAGGCAAAACTCAATCCGGCAACCGCAATAGGCATCTTTTCGGGCGACGCGGACTCCGTCGGACAAATGGGCAAAGGCGTCAAAAAACTCGACAAGATGTACAGACAAAACGGTATCAAAACCGAATTGCATCTCTACCACGGCGCAAGACACGAGGTGTTTTACGATTGGTGCGGCGAGCAAATGCAAAAAGACGTCGCCGACTTTTTCGACAAATTCATCATCTACGAGCAAACCAGCATAGACGATTTGTGTAAATAAAAACATATCGCAAAAGTCCTGCTTTTCGGATGCGCCTCAAAAGTTAGGTATTTAGGTATCACTTTTGGGTGTAAATCGTTTTTGAGAGGACTTTTGTTTTTGAGGAATGAAATGAAAGTCACAATACCTTCGGGATTTAAGATAGGACACTACAACGACGACTTCACGGGCGTCAGCGTCATCCTTGCGCCAAACGGCGCAGTTGGCGGAGTGGATTGCAGAGGCGGCGCACCCGGTACGAGGGAAACCGACCTTCTGCACAACGAAAAAATGATGCAAAAGGTGAATGCAATCGTGCTGTCGGGCGGCTCGGCATACGGACTTGCCTCAACCGTCGGCGTTATGGAATACCTCAAAGAGCAGGGCAAAGGCTATCGCTCGATGGGCAAAATCGTACCCATAGTCTGCGGTGCGGTTTTGTACGACCTCAACCAAAAGGAATATCACTATCCGACGGCAGAATATGGACTTAAAGCGTGCCAAAACGCCGCAAAAACCCTCGATTTCGGCAATATCGGCGCAGGAAAGGGCGCAACTGTCGGCAAAATCAGAGGCTTGAAAAACGCTTGCAAAAGCGGCGTCGGCGCGGCAACGGTCAAAGTGCTCGGCGTGAATGTGACGGCAATCGTCGCAGTCAACGCAATGGGCGACGTGGTTGACGAAACGGGCAAAATCATCGCAGGCGCAAAGGGGCGCAACGGCGAGTTTATCGACACCGAAAAGTGCCTTGCAAGCGGCGACGCAATGAAACTCTTGCTTGGCACAAACACCACCATCGGTTGTATAATCACCGACGCGAAACTTTCAAAAGTCGAGGCAAACTCGATTGCGAGCATATCCCACAACGGGCTTGCAAGGGCAATCCGCCCCGTGCATACCATGTATGACGGCGACACGATGTTTTGTATGGCAAGCGGCAAACGTGCCGTTATGAATCTTGCCATAATCCAATCCGCCGCAGTCGAAGCCACAAGACAAGCGATTGTCAACGCCGTGCGAGAAAGCGCAACCTATGACATAATCTTCGACCAAGACGAGCAGGACAACCAACAACTCTAATCGATGGGCGGGGACAATGCCTTAGGCACAATGAAATGCACGCAAGCGTGCGTGAAATTGCGCAAAAATCATCGCATAGGCAACGGCAACACGCAAGTGTGCGTATCGCCGAGAGCCTTGCTCGATTTATTGCGCAACTACCGCGCAGAGAATCTTTGCTATCAAAATAAGACGGATAAACAATCAAGCCGCAGTTTCGCAAGATTATCTGCTTGGTGAAGCGCACTTCGTGCGCAGTTGAGCGGAAGATTTGAATATTCCATAACCCAAACGAAGTTTGGATATCATCGTGCAATATGCACGATATCATCACAGCGTGATATCATCGCCGCAGGCGATATCATTGCACAGAGCGCAATAGCGGATAAATTGAATAATCCATATGTCATTCTGAGGGAACGGAGTTACCGTGAGAATCAAGCTTAGCGCAATGCGGTTGTCGCCTTGATTCCTACGTCGCAACGATGTTGCTTCTCTGAATGACAAGCGCAAAAATCATCGCATTAGCAACGGCAACACGCAAGTTTGCGTATCGCCGAGAGCCGTGCTCTATTTATTGCGCTACTAACCGCGCAGAGAATTTGCGCTATCAGTTCAAGCACAAATAAAACCTCACGCCACAATTTCGCCAAATTATCTGCTTGGTGAAGCGCACTTCGTGCGCAGGATGAGGATTCAAATATTCCGCAACCCAAACGAAGTTTGGATATCATCGTGCAATATGCACGATATCATCACAACGTGATATCACCGCCATAGGCGATATCATTTATGTGAGGATGGCGAATCTTCAAATAAAATACATCGAGGGCGGAACACCCGCACCCGAATAAATTATTCGCAGAAAACAAACAAAATTTATGAACATCAGCATAATGCTCAAACCGGCGTCGTCAAATTGTAATTTGCGATGCAAATATTGTTTTTACAACTCGCTTTCAAGCCAACGCGAGATGCCTTCGCACGGGCTTATGAGCGAGCAAACCTTGCGCGCCACGCTCAAAAAAGCGTTCGATTTTGCAGGAGACGACAGAGTTATGCTCTCCTTTCAAGGCGGCGAGCCGCTGCTTGCAGGCAAGGACTTTTTCAGAAAACTGCACGAGATTATACGTCAACTTAACGTCAATCGCGCGCCCGTCAGCATAGGCATTCAAACCAACGGCACGCTCATCGACGACGAGTGGTGTTCCATTTTCAAACGCGGCGGCTATCTCGTCGGATTGAGCCTCGACGGCGACGAACTTGCCGACTCTCTGCGCATTGACGCAAACGGCAATCAAACGTTTCCTCGCGTTCTCGAAAGCGCGAAACTTATGCAAAAATACGGAGTGAATTTCAACATTCTCACCGTGCTTACGAAGCAAGCCGCAAACAGAATCGTGCCGATATACAACTTTTTCAAAAAGCAAAAATTCAAGCACTTGCAGTTTATCCCTATGTTGAAGCCCTTGCGCCTCGACGAGTCGGGCAAGCCATCTTGCGCAAAAACCTACGGCGAGCCGTTCCCGAGCGAGGACGAAAACTACGTTATGTCGGGCGAGGATTACTACAAGTTTTTGCAAAAATGCTTCTCGCTCTATCTTAAAGACTGTATGGACGGCAAGTATACTTCGGTAAGGCAATTCGACAATTTCGTACGGCTTGCGCATTTTCAAAACTGCGAGCAATGCGGAATGGAAGGACATTGTTGTCATCAGTTCGTCATCGAGGGCGACGGCGAAGTGTATCCTTGCGACTTCTATTGCCTCGATTGCTACGATATGGGCAACATAAACGACACGGACTTCTTCGCACTGTCCAAGCACCCCATAGCCGTCGAGTTTATCAAAGAAAGTATGGTCGTAGAGGAAAAGTGCAAGACGTGCAAGTACTTTGCGCTGTGCAAAAACGGTTGCAAACGCGAGCGTATCGACATCGACAAATGCGAAGCGTACAAAAAGTTTTTTGCCTACGCCTTGCCTCACTTGCAACGCATAAGTTGAAAAATAGGCGGAATAGGGCATAGTTTTTGAGATAAAAACTATGGAAGAAACCGCAAAAAAACCGCAAAAAAACCGCAAAGAAACCGCAAAAAAACCGCAAAGAAACCGCAAAGAAACCGCAAAGAAACCGCAAAGAAA
Organism: Firmicutes bacterium CAG:238; assembly: GCA_963659105.1. GTDB lineage: Bacteria > Bacillota > Clostridia > Christensenellales > CAG-917 > CAG-475. The sequence continues at coordinate 47,099 of CAVKTQ010000003.1, forward strand.
CCGCAAAGAAACCGCAAAAAATCAATAAAAAATCACGATAAAAACCATAAAAACCGACAAAAAAATACGCTCGATTGCCGAGCGTATTTCCGTTGTAACGATATGGATTTTTGTGCCGAATCGATTTTTACAATGCAGATTATTCTTTGTCGGAGGCGACTTCTTCCATTGCGGATTCGGTTGCGTTTTGACAATCCGTACATTCGCAGCAAGCGCATTGTTCTTCGTCGCAAGCGGTTTCTTTTGCGGATTTTGTCTTCTTCTCGCCCCAGTTGCGCATGACGAGGAATTTGTTGCCGAGAAAACTGATGATGAGTGCCGCGATGCCTGCGACCGCTTGTCCTGCGAGGTTGAAGAGCAGCGCGAGGAATCCGTCCGCATCGGGTTTTGCATTCCAGCAAGCGGATGTGATTGCGCCGCCGAGAAGGGTTTGCATAAAGATGATGAACACGGCGAGAATGACGTACATGATGCCGGAAATCACAATGTTGTTGGTGCAGTTGAAGGTCTTTTTGCGGTTAAGCACGAACGTGAGCACTTGTCCGACAACCGAACCTACCAAGAAGCCTATGAACTCTGCCGTCGTATCATAGCCGAAAATCGCAAACGACGATACGGGAATGCCGACAAACGGAGCGGCAAGCGTGCCGCCTGCAAGGCGCAGAAGCGAGAGCAGATAAGTGATAATCATTTGCGAGCCGCCGCAGATGAAACTGAAAAGAGTGAATACCACCATTTGGCGCACGTCTTCGTTGGATTTGATTTTGTCAACGAGTTTTTGAAGCCAAGCAGGAAGTTTGACTTTTTTCTTTGCTTTGCCGTCGGTTGTTTCGGTCGTTTCGGTCGTTTCGGTCGTTTCGGTCGTTTGATTCTCAACGACGTCTTGATTTTCGACGTTTTCGTTTGTTACGTCGGTTTTGATTTCGTCCATAAGTTTCCGTCCTTTTGTTAGGATTTTATGTCTAACAAAGTGTATTATATAAGAATATACAACGTTTGTCAACGACTTGTTTTTTCAAGTGTACAGAGGCAAAAATCGGCGGTCAGCGAGAGGGCGTTTTTTTGCTTTACGCGCTCGACTTTGTCTTTTGGCGCGCGGTAGACGTACGGGGTCATCGTGAGCAAGTCGGAAATCTGTTTCGAGGATTCGAGATTGAAAGAATACGTGACTTCCTTTTTGCCTAAAAGCGAAAGAGTGCTGCTCGGCAAATCCGTTTCGACCTTTCTAACGTCGTCGTAAAGCGCGCGGCGAAGTCCTATGAGGTGATTTTCGCAAGGGTACACCAAAACGAGAATACCGCCGCTTTTGAGCACTCGAGCGTATTCGTCCATAGCAAAGGGCGAAAACACGCAAACCACGACGTCTGCAAACTCGTCCTTTACGGGAATATCGTATACGCTTGCAACCGCAACGTCCGCTTGCTTTGCGCGCTTTGCGCAAATTTTCACGGCGTTTTTCGATATATCGACTGCGGCGTAAACGTCGCTTCCGTTGCGCCTTGCTTCGATTATGCGCGACAAATAGTAGCCCGTTCCTGCGCCTGCGTCCAAGAGGGTGATAGGACGATTTGCAAAATGCGAGTTAATCTCGCTTGCGATTGCCTCTGCCAAAGGCGCATAAAAGCCGCAATCGAGAAAATCTCTGCGCGCTCTCACCATTTCGGCGTTGTCGCCGGGGGCGTTGGACTTTGGCGGAAGAAGATAAAAATATCCCTCTTTCGCGCAATCGAAAAGATGACCGTTTTGGCAAACGGCGGAACGCTCTGTCATAGCAAGAGGCTTTTTGCATACGGGGCATAAAAAGTTGGTCATAAAAAGATTATAGCACCAAATCCGAATTGCGCAAACGATTTCAAAAGTCGATTGCAAAGCAATACGCTTTTGTGCTATACTCGAAGTATGTTGGAACTTCTCGCACCCGCAGGGGATACGGAAGCGTTTGACGTTGCGATAGAGAGCGGCGCGGACGCGGTATACCTCGGACTTGACAACTTCAACGCGCGTATGAAAGCGCAAAATTTCGATTGCGTGGGTATTGCCGACGTCGTTTCGCGCGCCCATTTTTACGGCGTGAAAGTTTACGTCACCGTCAACACGATTTTGCAAAACGACGAGTTTAGCGACCTAATATCGCTCGTTAAAGCGGCGGTTGAGGCAAAAGTGGACGCATTTTTGGTGCAAGACCTCGGCGTATGCAAGGTGCTTAAAGAGTGTTTCGAGGGGATTGTGCTTCACGCAAGCACGCAACTCGGGGTACACAATCTGCTCGGCGCGAAGATGTGCGAAGAAGCGGGATTTTCGAGAGTGGTGCTGTCAAGAGAAACGAAACTCGAAGACGTAAAAGCGATAAAGCAAAACACGAATCTCGAAATCGAATATTTCGTGCAAGGTGCGCTGTGCGTGGCGTTTTCGGGCAACTGTTATCTTTCGTCAAAGGAACAAGGCGCAAGCGGAAACAGAGGGCTTTGCAAGCAACTTTGTCGTTTGCCCTACCGCGCGGAAGTGGGCGGAAAAACCTACGACGGCTACCTTTTGAGCGCAAGGGATTTGTGCCTTTACTCGTCGATTAAACAACTTGCCGAGGCTGGCGTATGCTCTTTCAAAATCGAAGGCAGATTGAGAAGAAAAGGCTACGTCGCGTGCGCCGTGCAAGCGTACAGAAAGGCGATTGACGAAGCGGAAAACGGAAAGAATCCCGTTCTCGACGACAAGACGAAAACTATGCTGAAAATCGCTTTTTCAAGAGGCGAATATCTTGAAAGAGCGTATCTCGACGACGGCACGCCGAAAGTCATCGAAAAAAGATTCAACAACCATACGGGCATAAAGATAGGCGTTGTGCGAAGCGTAAAGGATTTCGGAAAGGACGGACTTTTCGAGATTACCGTTGCGACGAAATATCCGCTCGAAAAGGGCGACGGTCTCAAATTTTTCGACGGCGACAAAGAAAAGGCGAGTTTGGGCATAGGCGAAGCGAAGCCGTGCGGAAGCGGCGCATACTCGTTCGTCACCAAAACGAAAGTTAAGGTCGGTTGGCAAGTAAATCTCATTCTCGACGCAAAAGCGGACGACGAACTGTTGAGAGCGAAGCGTTACGTTCCGATAAAACTCGAAGTCGAGGCTATGGAAGGTCAGCCGCTCGCAATTAAGGCGATATACGAAAAGGGCGATTGCAGATGCGAGGCGCAAAAGCGCACCGAGCAAGCGCTCGAAAAGGCGAAAAACGCACCGATGAGCGCAAACGACGTGGCGGCGGCTTGCTCGAAAGTGGGCGACAGCGGTTTTTGCGTAACTACTTGCCAAGTGAACACCGACGGCGTGTTCGTGGCAAAGTCGGTTGTGAACGCTCTGCGCCGCGAAGTGCTTGCCGAGTTGAAAGAAAAAATCATAATTGCGAACGCACCCGAAAAGGTTACGTTCGACAAGGATAAAGCGGACGAATTGCTTTCCGTTCTCGACGACGTAAAAGAGGTCGAGGCAAAGCAAATCCGAGTGGTGAAAAGCGAGAAAATCAAAAGCGTGCTTGTTAGAGCAAAAGAAACGTTTTTGCTCAAACCCGACGTTTATTCGGCGCAAAGCATACAACGAACGCTCGATTTGTTGGATTTGAGCGTTGATAACGTCATTCTCGATTTGCCGATACTTGCAAACGGCAAGGACTTGAAAGTGCTTGAAAAAGCCGTTGCGGAAAGCGGAATAAAACGCCTTGCGAGCGAGAATATATACGGATTGTACTTTGCAAAGCAAGGTTACGAAGTGATTGCGGGCGAGGGGCATAACGTTGCCAACGTCTTTGCGGCGCGCGAGACAAAAGCACTCGGCGCAAGCGCGTATATGCCCTCGTGCGAATATAAGGACTTTCCCGCGTGCGACGACGTAGAGCGCATTGCCGTCGACGAGGATATACCGCTTATGACCTTTGCGCATTGTCCGTACAAAACGATTTTCGAGTGCGAGTGCAAGGATTGCGCCTACAAGCCTGACCTCGTGCTTGAAAGAGAAAAGAGAAAATACGCCGTGCGCAGAGTGCGACTTGCTTCTTGCCGATTTGAATTGTATCCGCTGTGAGCGAATACGAGCAAATTATATCGGGAATAATGAAATTATGACTTGTCAAAATCAAAGCGTTGTGCTAATATAATTGCAAGCGAAAGCGAATATATTTGTAAGGAGATAAAACTATGCCCAGAGTTATCAGCGATGAGTGCATCCAATGCGGTGCTTGCGCAGATACTTGCCCCGTCGGAGCAATCGCAGAAGGCGACAGCAAATACGTTGTCGATCCCGAGCAATGCATCGATTGCGGCGCGTGTGAAGACGGCTGCCCCGTCGGCGCAATCAAGGAAGCGTAATTAGCAACAAAGATCAAATAAAAAACGGTGCGATCGTCGCACCGTTTTTTATTGCCGGAAAAATCGATTTTGAAAAAGGTATATTTACCGTTGGTTTTGAAAACTTCGTTTTATATCGAATAATATATATTTTTTGAATATCCGTTTATATATTAATTTTGAAAGGGGATTATAACCCAACACCGTTTCGTTGCCCGAAAGGGCGGTTTTAGATGTCGTTTGATTGTCATTTTTTGTTGCCGAACTCGTCTTCGAGTTCGAGCAGATAATCCGCGCTGACGTTGAAGAATCGCGCAATGGCAATCAAAGCGTAAGAAGTCGGCTCTGTTTTGCCGAGTTCCCACTTTGCAACGGCAGACTGACTCACTTGCAAAGCCCTTGCAAGTTCGTACTGGCTCATTTCTTGCGATTCCCTCAATTCCTTGATTATGTCTTTGAACATAATCAAAGAATACTCTAATTAAGTATTCTTGTACTTAACAAGTCTAAATAGACTTAACGAGGCACTTGTCAAAGGAAAACGGACTTAATATCATAAAGATAATAGGGCAAAAGTCCCGTTTTTTTGGCGGAGGAAAGAAAAATGTCATTGAAAAAATCATTTGTCAACGTCATTTGCGCGTTGATTTTGTGCGCGGTCGCGCTCACGCAATTCGTTGCGTGCGGCGATAACGGCGCAAACGACTCGAACAACGGAAATAACGGAAATAACGGCGGCGATACGCCCGTGATAAACGAGATTGAAATCGAAAGCGTGCTCGAACAAAACTCGGCGTATGCAAATCTCGATTTGCAAACCGCAATCGAGGAATCGATTTTGCAACGAGTCGCTTCGCACTTTGACGTGACGACGAGCAACGTCGAATTGTTAGATGTGCAACGCAAAAACAATTTGACAATCGTGGCAAAAGTGAGCGGAAGCAAAATCGTCACGGCATATTGCCAAAACAACGCCTTTGCGGCATACGAGGGCGCAGACAAAAAAGATTTGGTGTTGCAAAAGGCAGGCTACACCGCAACGCAGAAAATAGAGCAGTCCCAAAAAGACGAAGCAAACGCCAAAATCACACAAGCCGTCAACGAGATTGCGGCAACAATCGAGCAACTCGGAAATGCCGACTTTGACAAAACCAACGTGATTCTCGACGGATTTTCGGACGAAAAATATATCCCCGAGTCCTTGAAATCGGCGTGCGATTTTGCGTTTTTGGGCAAAGTCCGCGAGGACGGAACGGTGATTGCAATCACCCTCACAAACGGAACGCTCAAAGACAACGTTTTGTCCGTCGAGGGCAAGGAAGATTTGACAAACGAGCAGATTTTGGCAACCGTTGCAAGCGGAAACGGCTTTTCGACAACCACACGCACCATTGACGCAAGCAAAACCTACGAAACGCCAAAACTTATTGAATACGTCGATTTCGATACGGTTTTCAATGAGATTTTCGGAAAAGATTATTCGCTTCCGTCCCCGACGGAACTAATAGAAAATGCACTTCCGAACATTTATAATAAAGTTTTGAGTTCAAAACTAATTTTTTATTCTATCTACAACGGAACGTTTGTTTTTTACGCAGAATTTGTTGATAAATTGGATTGTACGGGTTTTAGTAGTACTACATATAAAGGCTCTGATTACGACAAAATCAGCGGATACGCAAACGATTATCAAGAAATGTCGGGCAACTTCAAACAATACGTTTGCGAGAAGTATATGCAAAACAAAATAGAAGTCGGAAGTACAGAAGAAACGTCGTTAAAAGAAAATATGACTTCGCTCAAAACAAAACTCGATGATGAAATCGATGTTTTTGAAAAATTAGATAATAGCAAGTTCCGTAAAGGTGGCATACAAATCGACACAGATGATACGGTTGACAAAGCGGCGTTCGGGAAAAAACTTTGCCCCGATAAAGACGTTATCGCCACTTATGTCGGAAGTTTGAGTAGTAAACAACTTAATGATACTTTTGGAACGGGGTATGTAAGGGGATTTAATGTAGCAGTTGTTTATAAAGAAAACAATCAAGTTAAAATCTATACGGTTCATATTGTCGTTCCGCATTATACTAATGACAACAATGAAGATTCTTATAATCGATTTTTACTAAAAACCGCATATTATTTTGTTAACGAAGTTACGGAAACGGTCAACAATCCCGTGCTTGCAGAGGGGATAGGGGATAATCGAGATTGACGTAAGTAAAAAAAAGAGGCGACGGACTTTGAATCCGCCGCTTCTTTTTTATAGGGAAAATTATGAGGGGTTTTAGTTTGTGCCACCGTCGGCGGCAAGGGGTTTAGTGCTTGGACGAAACGGTGATTTCGCCGTCTTTTGCGTCCACGACAATCGTGTCGCCCTCGTCCATATTGCCTTGCAAGATTGCTCTTGCAACTTTGGTTTCGACGTTGCTTTCGATGTAACGCTTCAAGGGTCTTGCGCCGAAGGTCACGTCGTAGCCGCCGTCAACGATGAGGTCTTTTGCCGCTTGCGTAACTTCGAGTTTGAGGTTTTGTTTGTCGAGCCTCGATTCGAGTTTTTTGAGCATTATGTCGATAATCTTGTACACGCTTTCTCTCGAAAGAGGCGTGAACAACACGGTGTCGTCAAGTCTGTTGAGGAACTCGGGGCGGAAGGTTTGTTTGAGCAGTTTGTCGATTTGCTCTTTCGCCTCGTCCGTGATGTTGCCGTCCTTGTCGATGTTGTCGAGGATTATGCCGCTGCCGAGGTTCGAGGTGAGAATGATTATCGTATTCTTGAAGTTGACCGTTCTGCCTTGGCTGTCGGTGATTCTGCCGTCGTCAAGCACTTGAAGCAAAATGTTGAACACGTCGGGGTGCGCTTTTTCGATTTCGTCGAACAAGACGACCGAGTAGGGTTTTCTTCTCACGGCTTCGGTGAGTTGTCCGCCCTCGTCGTAGCCGACGTATCCCGGAGGTGCGCCTATAAGACGAGATACGCTGAATTTTTCCATATATTCCGTCATATCGATACGCACGATGTTGCGCTCGTCGTCAAACAGATAGGAAGCGAGAGTCTTTGCAAGTTCGGTCTTGCCAACGCCCGTCGGACCGAGGAACAAGAACGAGCCGATAGGCCTGTTCTCGTCGGATATGCCCACACGAGAACGAAGCACCGCTTCGCTCACCGCGTCCACCGCTTCGTTTTGTCCGATGACTCTCTTGTGAAGTTCGTCGGAAAGGTGAAGCAGTTTTTCCTTTTCGCTTTCCATAAGTTTGGTTACGGGAATACCCGTCCACTTTGCCACTATCTTTGCGATTTCGTCCGCAGTCACTTCGTCACGAAGAAGGGAAGTGCCTTTTGCGGATTTCTTTTCCGCTTCTTCGAGTTTCTTGGTGAGAGCGGGCAGTTCGCCGTATTGAAGTTGCGCCGCCTTGCCGTAGTCGCTGTTGCGCTTTGCTTCCTCGATTTGAAGATTTATGCGGTCGATTTCGGCTTTGGTGTCTTGCACGCTGTTGATTTCCTTCTTCTCGTTGTCCCATTGCGCTTTCATTGCGTTGAATTGGTCGTGAAGTTCGGCAAGTTCTTTCTTTATGGATTCGCGACGGTCAACGGACAGTTTGTCGGTTTCCTTTTCAAGAGCCATTTCCTCGATTTCGAGTTGCATAATCTTACGGCTGATGACGTCCATTTCGGTGGGCATACTGTCGATTTCCGTTCTTATCATCGCGCACGCCTCGTCCACGAGGTCGATTGCCTTGTCGGGCAAGAATCTGTCGGTGATGTATCTGTCCGAAAGCGTTGCCGCCGCAACGAGCGCTTGGTCGTGAATACGCACGCCGTGGAAGATTTCGTATCTCTCTTTCAAGCCACGCAGTATTGCAATCGTGTCCTCAACCGTCGGTTCGTTGACCATAACGGGTTGGAAACGTCTTTCGAGCGCGGGGTCTTTTTCGATGTATTTGCGGTATTCGTCAAGCGTGGTCGCACCGATACAATGCAATTCGCCTCTTGCAAGCATAGGCTTCAAAAGGTTGCCTGCGTCCATACTGCCTTCGGTTTTGCCCGCGCCGACGATGGTGTGAAGTTCGTCGATGAACAGAAGCATTCTGCCGTTTTGCTTCTTGATTTCGGTGAGGACGGCTTTGAGTCTTTCCTCAAATTCGCCTCTGTATTTCGCGCCGGCGATAAGCGCGCCCATATCGAGCGCAAAGATGTGTTTGTCTTTGAGTCCTTCGGGAACGTCGCCTCTGACGATACGTTGCGCAAGTCCTTCAGCGATTGCCGTCTTACCAACGCCCGCTTCACCGATGAGAACGGGGTTGTTCTTGGTTTTTCTCGAAAGAATACGGATTACGTTTCTTATCTCGTCATCACGACCGATGACGGGGTCGAGTTGTCCGCGAGCGGCTCTTTCGACCATATCGTGACCGTATTTGTTGAGTACGTCATAAGTGTCTTCGGGGCTGTCGCTCGTCACTTTCGAGGTTTTAACTTGCGAAAGTGCGTTCATAAAGTCCTTTTTGTTGAGTTTGCACTTTGCAAACACCGCTTTGAGGGCAGGGGTGGGATTGTCGAGAAGCGCAGCGAATATATGCTCGACGCTCACGAAGTCGTCGCCTTGTTTCTTCGCGTCTTTCTCGGCTTGCGAGAGCATAAGCGAACAGTCTTGCGACAAGTACACTTCGCCCGCGCCGTTACCCGTGACCGACGGCATTTGAGAAAGAATCCTATCGATTTCTCTCAAAAGTTGCGGTGCGTCCGCGCCGCATTTTGTGACGAGTTTGGGTATCAAACCTTCTTCGTCGTTGAGCAGAGCGTATGCGATATGCTCCTTGCAAAGTTGTTGATGATGCCTTTCAAGCGCAATGTTTTGCGCGGCATTTATAGCGTCAAGCGCTTTTTTTGTGAATTTGTTGGTGTCCATAGTTCATACCTCCTTTGAAATATGTTCCGTGTCGTGCCGCCGTCAAACGACTTTCATCGACGCCGCTCGCCGCTTTGCTTGCGACCTTTGGCAATCTTTTCGCTTGACTGTTAGCACTCTTTATCTTCGATTGCTAATTATAGCACCAAATTTTGCAATGTCAATATATTCTGCACAAATTTTCAAGATTTTTTTCAAGAGAAAAATTTAAATTTTTGTTAATCCTCTACACGAGTGTACGGCGTGTACTTTAATTACAATTTCCCCCTTCCTCACGTGTTTCCCCTACCGCCGTTCCCCCTCTGCATACTTTGAG
>CAVKTQ010000004.1:0-18619 GCA_963659105.1 Firmicutes bacterium CAG:238
TTCGTATGAACTGTTTTTATTTTTACAGGTGTTGCACTTGAAAGTATAATTCACCCTTTATAGTAACAAAACACGCACTTAAAGTGCGTGTTTTGTTATTTTTCGGGTGTGGGGTGAAACCCCACCCACAATTATTAATTATTCATTATTCATTATTAATTAACCTCAAAGTTTGTCGTTATACTTCAAGATTTGCACGAGAGCGTAGATTCTGTCAAGATCGTCCTTGTTGAAATAGTCAATCGTGATTCTGCCCTTTTGATCGTTGCCGACAAGTTTGACTTTCGTTGCGAAAATGCGCTTCATATCGCCAACAAACTCTTTGAGTTCGAGCGGCAACGCTTTGGTATCTCTCGGTCCGGACGGAATGGCTTTTCGCGTGAAGTAAAGACGGACGCGGTTTTCGAGGTCGCGCACGGAAAGTTTGTTGTCGCACGCTTGATTTGCGAGCGTCACGAGATAGTCCTTGTCATCTATGGATATGAGAGTTCTTGCATGCCCCGGTGAAAGTTTGCCCTCTCTCACGAGCGCGGTCACCTCGTCGGGAAGTTGCAAGAGGCGAAGCGTGTTGGTGACGTACGGACGGGATTTGCCGATCCTAACCGCCACTTCCTCTTGGGTGAGTCCGTGATTGTCCATAAGTTCGCGCATGCCCTCTGCCGCTTCGATTGCGTTGAGGTCCTCGCGATGCAAGTTTTCGATGAGTGAAATTTCCTGGATTTGTTGCGGCGTGAATTCGCGTATGATGGCAGGCACTTTTTTGAGCCCTGCAAGCAAACTCGCTCTGAAACGACGCTCGCCCGCGATGATGAGGTATCTGCCGCCGTCCGTCTTCACCAAAAGCAAGGGCTGCAAAACGCCGTACGTCGCAATGGACGTCGCCATCTCTCTCAAACTGTCCTCGTCAAACGTTTTTCTGGGCTGATTCGGGTTGCGATCGATGAGCGTAATGTCGACTTCCTGTGCCTGAATGTCATCGGAAATATCGACTTTGACGTTTTCTTCATTGTCGTTGAAAAGAGCATTGAAACCTTTTGTTCCGAGGCCGCTTTTTGTGTTTGGCATAATTCACTCCTTAAATTTCGATATGTATTCTTTTGCAAGTTTTTCGTATGCGATTGCGCCGCTGCACCGACTGTCGAACTCGATTATCGGCTGTCCGAAACTCGGCGATTCTGCAAGGCGCACGTTTTGAGGTATAACCGTTTCAAAAACCTTGTCTTTGAACGTTTCCCTCACGTTCTGCTCGACTTCCCGCGCAAGTTTGGTCTGTCTGAACATCGTGAGAAGGATTCCGTAAAGCCGCAAACTCTCGTTCGAGTGCTTTTTGACGAGCCTCACGGTGTTGAGCAGTTGATTGAGCCCTTCGAGCGCGAAGTATTCGCATTGAAGGGGTACGATAACGCCGTCAGACGCGCTCAGAGCGTTTATAAGCGTCAAATTTATGCTCGGAGCGCAATCTATGAACACGAAGTTGTATTTGTCTTTCACGTGGTCGAGAGCCGTTTTGAGAACGTAATCCCGATCCTTTGCGTTTGCGATTTCCAATTCCGCGCCGGCAAGGTCGCGCGAGGACGGAATGAAATCCGCATATCTGCCCTTCCTTACGCAAGAGGTTGCGTCGCCTTTGAGCAGAGCGTCGTATATCGAATTTTCGATTTTTTTGTCGAAGACCCCCATCGCGCTCGTCGCGTTGGCTTGCGGGTCGAAGTCAACGAGCAAAGTTTTGTATCCCAAAGAGGCAACGAAGCAGGCGAGATTCACGCACGAAGTCGTCTTGCCCACGCCCCCTTTCTGATTGGAAAACGATACAACTTGCGCCATAAAATTAATATAGCATACAATGAAAAATTTTTCAACGACGTTTCACAAATAGTTTCACATAAAATATTTTTTGACAAAAATTTGCGGTTTTTATGCAAAAAAAGGCGCAATTTGCGCCCGATTTTGTGTGATTTACAGATGTATCGTTCTATGTGATTTTTGTATGCGTTGTTTTTGTGATTCGCTTCTGTTGGCTTGAAATTTAGCCTTACAGCGGTTTTTTCTTGATTACGCCGTATTGTCGAGGATATTGTTTCGGGGTGGGCGCAGTCTTTTCAAAGACCAAAAGCGCACGTTTTTCACCGTTTGCCAAAGTGAGAGATTTGGTTTCGATATGCTTTGCGTTGAGCGTTTTTTCGGCGTTTTTGGAGGTTTCGAGTTCGCTTTCATCGGTTTTGTAGGCGATAAATTTGCCCCCGACTTTCAAAAACGGCATTGCAAGTTCCAAAAGTATGCGCAACGACGACACCGCTCTTGCCGTGACGTAATCGAACGTGCCGAACAATTCCTTTTTGTCCTCCGCCCTCGCGCTTATCGTTTTGAGATTGCTTACGCCGAGAGTTTTTGCCGCCGACGAAAGAAAGGTCATCTTTTTGGCGGTGGAATCGAGCGCGGTGACAAACACGTCCTCTCTTGCAATCGCTATTGGCATACTCGGAAAGCCTGCGCCTGCGCCGATGTCGAGAAGTTTTGCGCCGCTCGTCAAAAGCGACGCGCCTGCAAGCGAGTCTTGTATATGCTTCACCGCAAAGTCCTTGTCTTCGGTGATTGCGGTGAGATTGAACGCCTTGTTGCTCTCGACGACCGCCTCTTGATAGCCGCACAGTTTTTCGAGTTGCGACGGGGTGAGGTCTACGCCGATTTGCTTTGCGCATTCGCTGAGATATGCCTTGTCCATAAAAAACCTCTTTTTCTCAATATATCATTTTTTCTGCGGATTTTCAACGATATAACGCCGTTTTTCAAAAGCGCGATAAATCAATAAAAAAACAATAAAAATTCAATAGTTTTTGCAGATATTGAACTTACGGAAAAAACGTGCTAAAATATATAAAATAAATTTTTTGAGGCGCAGTATGAGAATTGCAATCATAACGGCTATGGCGGAAGAAACCCTGCCAATCTTCAAGAAACTCGGCAACGTCGTGGCGCAAAACACCATATCGGGCGTTGCGATAAGTCAAATCGAATACGACGGCGACACGATATACCTCGCAACGTCGGGCGTGGGCGAAATCAAGGCGGCGCTTGCCGTTCAACTTCTCGTCGATTTGTTCGATGTCGAGGCGGTGCTAAACTTCGGTTTCGTCGGCGCGATAAACAAGAATCTCGAACTTTGCGAACTGGTCGTGCCGAGGCGCGTCGTGCACTATCAATTCGACGTCACGGGCGTTGATACGGACAGAAGCGTCGGACAGTACAGCGGTATGCGCGACAACTATTTCTATCTCGACAAAAGCTTGATTCAAAACGCACTGGCAAACATCGGCAAGCAAATGAAACTCGTTACCGTTGCAAGCGGCGACGTGTTTGTGACGAGCAGCGAGGATAAACATCGCCTTGCAAAAGAGTTTGGCGCGGATATTTGCGAAATGGAACTTGCAGGCATTGCGATTGCGTGCGAGAGGAACAATATTCCCCTTTTCTCCGTCAAAGTTGTGAGCGACAAAGCGGACGAGAGCGCAAACATAAGTTTCCTCTCTATCGTGGAAAAAGGCGTTGCGGGATATGAGAAGATTCTTCCCGAAATCCTCAAAGCGGTCAAAGACGGCGCAACCGCACTTCCGCCCGTCAAGCACTAAAAAGCGTAATAGTGTAAGATTGTAAAAGCGACAGCACGATAACGAAAGCCGTAATAAACGGCGCAAAAATATGACGGACAGAATAAAATCAATTAGATATTTTGTGTAGTCGGTTTTGCCATAAAAACCGTGTAAAATAACAGGATTCGATGAGAGATATAATAGTTTACTTGTAAACCATTATATCTTTTTATTATTGTGCCTTATTCTGTCTTGTTTGTTTATTGTTGCGTTGAGTGTTATTTTGATGTGTTTGTATCGGTATGGATGCATGCTGTAACGCAAGTGATTTTGGAGTGTGTGAATAAAACTATTGAATGCCGACAAAGCAAATACATTGCAAAACACACGGGAGCTCTGCAATGTATGTTTTTGAAGGAAGCTTATTTGCAGAGTATTTATTTGAGGCAGAATATTATTATGGTTGCCGATATTTATGATTGTTTCATGTGAAACGTATAGAAAATAAAAAATCACTTTTCTATTTTTTAATTTGAAAGCGGCAAGATGTTTTGACTGTTGGCGAAAGGTTTTTGTGAATAAGAGTAATTGCAAGGTTTGTATTATTTGTCGCGCCATGCGTAATTGCTTATGGGTTTGTATTCGAGAGATTCGGCATTGTATTCCCCTTCCGATTCGCCTAATATCGAGAAATTTCCGTTCGGCACATAGTTAATGCAATAATAACCGATATTGTTTGAATTTGAAAAGTCGTATTGCTCATATACGATTTGACTGTCGTTTGACATATATTCCTCGATGACGCTTTCGCTGTCAAATTCAGCGACAATCACGTAATAGCCGACTGCTTTTTCATGGTTTTCGAAATAAGGGAAAATGTAGCGGCGGTTGCCGTCGTAATGTGCAATATAAACAACGTCTATTTCATTGTGTCCGCCGACAATACAATCTATCCGCTTTACTTTTCCGTTTTCCTTATAAAACTTGTTATAATATTTGCAATTCGGACGTATTGATTGCAATTCTTTAACATTGTAGGTTCTCATTTCGGCAAGACCTGCGATTCCGCTTTTCATTCCTATTGGATTTCGTTTCTTTGTGCAGACGTACGTCACGTCGGCGGTTTTCGCATTTGAAAACTCAAATACGAAATCGTTAAACTTTTTCTGCGTTTCGATTATCAATTCTTTTAGGTATTCCTTCGAGGGCTTGCTCATAATGATTCCTATATTCCGAAATAGCGATTATTGTATCATCCCATATGATAAAAGCCAACATGGATTATAATTGGAAGTGAAACTGCAAAGCCAAACTGCGCGATAAAACAACAAAACGACAAGGCTTTCTATAATTGTTTCACGTGTAACAATCAGAAAAATACTGCTATAATGCCACTAAACAGTAGCGAAAGAGCGGTTTCGGGTTTTGGAAAATTTCGAGGATGTGGATAACCGCAATATGTTATTTGCAACAAGCAAATTATGCGTTTGATGTTGTCGGAAAACGGGTGAGTACGCGATGTGGCAATCGTTGTGTTTTTTTCGCTTCGGATGACGGAGATAAAAAGCGCTGTTGAAAGGGATTATCTCGGGCTATATGTCGGGGCAAGGGTATCGGTTATAGAGGGAAATCGCGACAGAAACAGAACAAAAACAACAGAACCCCATGGATTTTTAAGCGCATATATCTGCGGCCGGACAGCCAAAGACGTTAAAAGCAAATCGGATGCGTTTTGATTGATATGCGCGTAAGAATATATATGTTTCACGTGGAACGATTTGATTTTCGACGTCGGTTTCACGTGAAACGAAAACTGCAAAAAGTCCACTAAATAGAGGGGTTTTTGCTCGCTTTTCGGTCGTTTCGAGGAATTTTTGACCTTTCACCTTGTAAATTTTGCAGGAAAAATTTTGCGCTTTCACCCGAATTTTTCGCAGCGTTTTGTTTCTCAATTTTTCTATAAAAATTTGGCTGTTTCACAATAATTCTATGTTTTCGAATGTGCTGTGAAAATTTCCACTTTTCCTTGCTGCGTTTTATAATACTTGCTATTTTGTTTTCTATGTTTTTTATGTGTTTTTATTGTGCGTGTATATGTAAAAATGCTAATAACGCAGGTCGATTTGTTGCTTGTGGGCGTTAAGCGGTTGTTTATTGGCTTTGAATTTGGTTTTCTTTTTCTATTTCGGGCGACCGAGGCGGTGCGTTTTGGCGATATATGAACGTTTCGTTTTTTTTCGAGTGTGGCGACATGCTTTGACTAAGTACGCTTTTCGTGCGTTTGTGAGGTATTTTACACCCGAAAATGCCTCTGTTCAGTGGCGTTTCACGTCGAACAAAATTTCCACATATAAACATATCCACATCGCGTTTCGAGATTGTGAAACTCATTAGATAGAAAAATTCACTGTAAAAAGGTTTACAAGTATATCATATTTGTAAAATTAATGCTTCGCTTTGCGTCGTTTTGCCGCATTTGCGAAGCATATGTTTTACGCGATTATTTGCATATATGTTGCCACGAGGAACAGCAGGGGTCCTACAAGCACGAAAACGTGGAACAAGCAATGGACGTAGCGTTTATGCACGCCGAACACCGCTGCGCCGAGCAGGCAGGATACAAGCCCCGAGAGGTAGACAAAACTTGTTGCCGCAGAAATGCCTTTTGGCGAGAAATACGCCGTGAAGAACGCCGCAAACATCAATCCCCCGATGATAAAGGTGGATGCGACGGACACCTTTCTGAATATGTCGAAGCGATATAGGCACAGCGCAAAGATCGTTATTGCGATTGCAAATGACAAGCCGAACGCGACGTAGCCGTATACGTTGTCGTACATAAGGCAGGTTGCGGTTGCGCACGCAATGACGTTTAGGTTGACGGCAGGAAAGTCGAGAGTGCGCCACATCAGTTTTTTGCGCATATCCGATACGCCGTGATATATTGCCGACACGCTGAACTCGATTGCTATCAAAGTGCAGGACAGCGCCGCAGACGCATATGCCGCAGGCGTTGTGGCTTTGAGTAACATAAAAATCATAAAGACGAGAGCCGCCGCCGCGCCGAGCGCGTGGGAAGCGGAATTGAAAAGTTCCTCTTTGGGAGTGTAGTACACAAGCCCGTTGTCTTTGTAGATTTGTTTGAGTTCGTCGGTGTTTGACGGCGTTTTCAAAGATTCCTTGATGTTCATACCGAATATAGTAAAGCAAAAGCGCCGCGAGGGCAAGCGATATGAAGTCGCCAAATAGCATTAAATCGCAAACGGGGGCGAAGGCGCGACTTTTCCTCAAAAGGCGCGCAAGAGGCGGAATATACGCGTTTTGCACCCTCTGCCGCAAAAATTTGACAAAAACTCTTGATATTTTGTTTATAATTTGTTATAATATTTTCACTTATTATTATTGAAATAATAATATATTACTTACTAAAATATATTTTATGTAGGAGGAAAAATGGCAGAAGAAGTCAAACACAGTTACGACGCCGGCGACATTCAGGTTCTCGAAGGACTCGACCCTGTCAGAAAACGTCCCGGTATGTATATCGGTTCGACGGACGTGAGAGGTTTGCACCATCTCGTGACGGAAGTCGTTGACAACTCAATCGACGAAGCGCTCGCAGGCTACTGCACGCACATCGTTGTGGAAATTCTCTCCGACGGCGCGATTCGCGTTACGGACAACGGCAGAGGCATTCCTACGGGCATGATTGAAAAAGAAGGCAAATCCGCAGTCGAGGTTGTTTTGACAAAACTTCACGCGGGCGGAAAATTCGGCAGCGGCGGCTACAAGATTTCGGGCGGTCTGCACGGCGTGGGCGTATCCTGCGTCAACGCGCTCAGCGAATGGCTTGTCGCAGAGGTCAGACAAAACGGCAAACTTTACCGCATTCGTTTCAATCGCGGTATTGCCGAAAGACCTTTGGCGGTCGTGGGCGACGCGACGGACACCGGCACGACGATAACTTTCTATCCCGACGCGGAGATATTCGAAACGCTCGAATTCAACTACGACACGATGAAAACTCGTCTTCGCGAACTTGCCTACCTCAACAAAGGTCTCACCATCGAACTTGCAGACGAGCGCATTCAACCCGAGCGCAGAGAGGTGTTCCGCTACGACGGCGGCATTGTGTCTTTTGTCGAGGAGATGAACAAGACAAAAGAAACAATCTTCCCCGAAGTCATTTACTTTGACGAAAAGTACGTCGACAGCGAAATCGAAGTCGCAATGCAGTACAACGACAGTTATTCGGACACGATTTTGGCGTTTGCAAACAACATCAACACCGAAGAAGGCGGCACGCACCTTGACGGCTTCAAAGCCTCGTTGACGAAGATTATCAACGATTACGGCTCCAAGTCGGGCATCCTCAAAGGCAGCGAAAAATTGAGCGGTGAGGACGTCAGAGAAGGTCTTACGGCTGTTATCTCCGTCAAACTCGCAGAGCCGCAATTCGAAGGACAAACCAAAACCAAACTCGGCAACAGCAGTATGCGCCAAGCGGTGGCAAAGGGCGTTACGGAAGGTTTCGGAACGTATCTTGAAGAACATCCCAGAGAAGCCAAGGAACTCGTGCTTAAAACCATTACGGCGCAAAGAGCGAGAGAGGCGGCGCGTATGGCTCGCGAGAGCGCGAGAAGAAAGAGCGCGCTCGAAAGCACCACTCTTCCCGGCAAACTTGCCGACTGCACCGACAAAGACCCCAAAAACTGCGAAATATACCTCGTCGAGGGCGACTCGGCAGGCGGAAGCGCAAAACAAGGTCGCGACAGACGTTTCCAAGCCATTCTTCCTTTGAGAGGCAAGATTCTCAACGTCGAGAAAGCCGCGTTGCACAGAGTCCTCGAAAACGAGGAAATCAAGGCGATGATCACCGCGTTCGGTTGCGGCATCAACGCAGAGTACGACGAGAGCAAACTTCGCTACAATCGTATCATTTGCATGACCGACGCCGATGTGGACGGCAGCCACATTCGTATTTTGATGCTCACGTTCCTGTTCCGCTTTATGCGTCCGCTCATCGAGAACGGTCACGTCTTTATCGCATTGCCGCCTCTTTACAAGATTTCGAAGGGCAAGCAGGAGCAATACTTCTACGACGACGAGAGCCTCGAAGCGTATTACAACGAATTCGGCAGAAAGAGCGGTGAACTTCAACGCTACAAAGGTCTTGGCGAAATGAACCCCGAACAACTTTGGGAAACCACAATGGATCCGCAAAAACGCACGCTTTTGAAGGTTACGATGGACGACGCGATCGAGGCGGACAGGCTCTTTTCCATACTCATGGGCGAGCAACCCGAACTTCGTCGCGAATTCATCGAGCAGAACGCGAAACTCGTGACGGATCTCGACGTATAAGGAGGCAGTTATGGCGAACATAAGAGATGACCAAAACAACGAATATATTCAACATATAGCCAACTCGACCGTCAAGGACGTGGAAATAAACGGCGAACTTAAAAAATCCTTTATCGCATACGCGATGGCAGTCAACGTATCCCGCGCAATCCCCGACGTAAGAGACGGTTTGAAGCCTGTTCACAGACGTATTCTTTACGCTATGAGCGAACTCGGTCTGACCCCCGACAAGCCCTATCGTAAGTGCGCTATGGTCGTGGGCGAAGTGCTCGGCAAATACCATCCTCACGGCGACAGTTCGGTGTACGACGCATTGGTGCGTTTGGCGCAGGACTTTTCCATTCGCTGTCCGCTTGTAGACGGTCACGGCAACTTCGGCTCGATTGACGGAGATCCGCCGGCGGCATATCGTTACACGGAGGCTCGTCTTTCCAAAATCGCGCTCGAAATGATCCGCGACATCGACAAAAAGACGGTTGACTTCTATCCCAACTTCGACGACACGCGAGAACAACCCGTCGTGTTGCCCTCAAGATTCCCCAACCTGCTCGTAAACGGCTCGGACGGTATCGCGGTCGGTATGGCAACATCCATTCCGCCTCACAATCTCGGCGAGGTTATCGACGCGTCTATCGCGCTCTTGAACAATCCCGAAATCACCGTCGACGACCTTATGGAATACATTCCCGCGCCGGACTTCCCGACGGGCGCGCTCGTTTTGGGCAGACATTCCATCAAACAAGCGTATCGCACGGGTAGAGGCGCGTGCGTGCTTCGCGCAAAGGCGGAAATCGAGGAAATGGCAAACGGTAAGAGCCGTATTGTCGTGACCGAGATCCCCTACCAGGTCAATAAGGCAAAACTCATCGAAAACATCGCAGACCAAGTCAAAGACAAACGCCTCGAAGGCATCAGCGATTTGAGAGAGGAAACGGACAGACACGGCATGCGTATCGTCATCGAACTCAAAAAGGACGTCAACGCGCAAGTTCTTCTCAACCAACTCTACAAGCAAACGCAGATGCAAACGACGTTCAGTATGATTATGCTCGCGCTCGTAGACGGCGTACCTCGCGTTCTCAACCTCAAAGAGATATTGGAATGCTACGTCGCTCACCAAAAGGACGTAATCGTGCGCAGAACGCGTTTCGACCTCGAAAAAGCGCAAGAAAGACAACATATTTTGCTCGGTTTGCACATCGCGCTCGAAAATATCGACGCAATCGTCGAACTTTTGAAGAAATCGCGCGACAGACAAGACGCTATCGCAAAACTCATCGAGAACTACGGACTTAGCGACAAGCAGGCGGCGGCAATCCTCGATATGCGTTTGCAACGCTTGACGGGTCTCGAAGTGGAAAAAATCAACGCAGAACTCGAAGACCTCGACAAGCAAATCGCCTACTTCAACATGGTGCTTTCCAGCGACGAGGAAGTCAAGAACATCATCGTCAAGGAAATCAGCGAAATCAAGGCGCAATACAACACGCCGAGAATGAGCGAACTCACCTACGACTACGGCGACATCGACATCGAAGACCTCATCGAAAAAGAGGACGTGGTCATCTCCATGACTCACGGCGGCTATATCAAACGTATGCCCGTTTCCGAGTACAAGGCTCAACACAGAGGCGGCATGGGTATCACGGCGCACAAGGCGAAGGACGAGGACTTTGTGGAAAGAATATTCACCTCGAATACGCACGAGAGAATTATGTTCTTCACCAACAGAGGCAAAGTGTTCACGCTCAAAGCGTACGAGATTCCCGAAGCGACTCGCAACGCGCGCGGCAGGGCGGCGGTAAACCTCTTGCAACTCGAACAAGGCGAGAAGATTCAGGCATTCTTGCAAATGCCCGAAGAGAGAGCGGACAAGTTCCTTATGCTCGCAACCAAGAAAGGTCTTATCAAAAAGACGCCGCTTGAAGAATACGATTCAATCAAGCGCAACGGCAAGATAGCGATCAAGTTCAACGATGACGACGAACTTATCGGCGCGGTTATCACAACCGGCAACGACGAGATTTTGGTTGCGTCCAGTCAAGGTATGAGCATCCACTTCAACGAGAACGACGTACGCCCCGTAGGCAGAACGGCAATGGGCGTCAAGGCGATGAACATTTCGGGCGATACGACCCTCGTGGCGTTCGACGTGGTGCATTCCGGCGACGAAATCCTCACCGTCACGTCCAACGGCTACGGCAAGCGTTCGAGCATCGACGACTATCCCATCCAAAACAGAGCGGGCAAGGGCGTCAAGGCAGGCACGTTCAACGACAAGACGGGCACTCTCGTAAGCCTTAAAGTCATCCCCGCCGACACCGACGTTATGATGATAACCGACAGCGGCGTAATCATCAGAGTTCAAGCCGACGAAATCAGCAAGATAGGCAGAGCGACGCAGGGCGTGCGCATTATGAAACTCAAAGACGACAAGTTCAAAGTTATGGCAATCGCACTCACGCCGCACGAAGACGAAGAAGAAGTCGAATACGACGAGGACGGCAACGTAATCGTTAAGGAAGAGGGCGCAGGCGAACAAGCGCAAGAATCCGCAGAAGCGACGGAATCGACCGAAACAACGGAAAATAGCGAAAACTAATGTTCATATTTGCAAAAACGAGGCGTAAACCCTCGTTTTTGCTTAATGGGTGATAATTATGGAAGAAAGAAAATGGTTCAAAGAGATGTCCGTTTATCAGATTTGGCCGCGCTCTTTTTGCGACGGTAACAACGACGGAATAGGCGACCTCAAAGGCGTGCTTTCAAAACTCGAATACATAAAGAGCCTCGGAAGCGACGCGATTTGGTTCTCGCCCTTGTATGTTTCGCCGCAAGCGGACTACGGCTACGACATCGCCGATTATGAGAATATCAACCCCGAGTACGGCACTCTCGACGAGTTTAAGCAAGTGCTTGAAAAGGCGCACGCGCTCGGTATGCGCGTGATTATGGACTTGGTTATCAACCACACGTCCGACCAACACGACTGGTTCAAAAAGAGTTGCGCAAGAGTCGAGCCGTACACCGACTTCTACATTTGGCGCAAGGGCAGAGGCAAGGACGGAAAGAAAGTCCCCAACAACTGGATGTCCACTTTTCCCGGGTCTGCGTGGGAATACAACGAGCAAAGAGGCGAGTTCTATCTTCACCTCTACGCCAAAGAACAGCCCGACCTCAACCACGACAATCCGAAAGTCAGAGAGGCGGTCAAAGACGTTATGAGATTCTGGCTGGATATGGGCGTAGACGGATTCCGCGAGGACGTCATTACTCAAATTAGCAAGGTGGAAGGTCTGCCAAACGGCAACTGGCTTATGCCTGCTTCGAGGGGTATGGAACACTACAACAACGGTCCGCATATCCACGAATATTTGCAGGAATACCGCAAGGTTATCGAACAGTACGACGCGTTCCAAGTGGGCGAAGCGCCGCTTATGAACACCAAAACCGCGCTCACCTACGTCAACGAGAACAAGAAAGAACTGGATATGATGATTTCTTTCCAACATATGAACGCGGATTGCATAATCATCGAATGGGTGCATACGCCGTTCAGCCTTCCCAAACTCAAAAAGACGTTCAACGAGTGGCAAACCAAACTCTACCACAGAGCGTGGAACGCAAACTACCTCGAAAACCACGACCACGCGCGCATCATTTCGAGATACGGCAGCGAGGAATACAGAGTTGAAAGCGGCAAGGCTCTTTGTATGGCGTACACGTTTCTTTCGGGCACGCACTTCGTCTATCAAGGACAAGAAATCGGTATGACCGCGCTTTACTTCGACAAATATCCCAAGGGAAGCGACCCGTGGGCGCAATTCAAGGACGTTTCGACGTTCTGCGTGCGCGACCTTATGCGAAAATTCGGTTTCAGCGACAAGCACATTCTCAAAGTCGCCCACGTCGCCGCTCGCGACTGCGCTCGCACGCCTGTGCAATGGAACGGAAATAAGAACGCAGGCTTCTCGAGCGTAGAGCCGTGGTATACCGTCAACCCGAATTATCCCGAAGTCAACGTCGAAAAGGCTATGCAGGACGAAAACTCAATCTGGTATTTCTATCAAAAGGCAATGGCTCTTCGCAAAGAGTACAAGGATACGGCGGTTTACGGCGAGTTCAAGATGTATTTGCCAAACGACAGACAACTTTTCGTCTACGACAAGATTGCAGAGGACGGCAAGAGCAAACTCACCGTTGTCGTCAACCTCAGCAAAAAGCCCGTCAAAGCCTCGCGCGTCAAGAAGTATATTCCGAGCGGCTCAACCGAGATTCTCTCGGTGTACGACGAGCAGTTCGGCGATACGCTCAAACCCTACGCAGGCAAAGTGTTCTACACTCCTCTTGCAAAATAAAATAAACCGTTTGAAAACGAGTTTATAAAACAAAAATCGCAACAAACAGGAAAAGAGCCTCGCAAACGCAAGGCTCTTTTATAATGCTTGGCAATATGCAATATAAAATATTCAGTCTTCGTCGTCCTCGTTTTCGCTCGGCAATATGCGGCGATAAGGGGCAGTGTCGTACTTCGAGGAATGAGGAAGGGGGATATGCGCCGCAATCATCGCTTTTTTGAGCGCAAACGTGAAGGGCAATCCCAAAACCATACAAGTTATGATTTGCGAGGCGAGAATCTCGAACATCGCGATATAGTAAATTGTGGACGCGTCGTTAAGCACGAATATGAGGGGAACTAGAAGCGTGTTGGCAATTATCGGCGGCAAAGTTGCAAGCAGAGGGCGGCGGCGCAAAAGATATGTTCCCACCGCGCCGATGAGCGTTGCAAGCGTGCCCAAAACCATATCGAACACTCCGAACGGCGAGAAGAAAAAGTTGGTGAAAAAACAACCTATCGCAAGCCCCGGAATCGCTTCGGGGAAGATGAGAGGAAGCAGTACGAGAATTTCGGATATGCGGAATTGCACCGGACCGAACGCTATTGCGCTGAATGCTACGGACAAGGCAAAGTACAAAGCGGCAATGACAGCCGCTCTTGCCATATAAACAAGAGATCTTTTCAAAATACACCTCGGTTTTTTTTATTGATGGGTATTGCCGACACCATCGAAAGTATGTTATCATAACCAAAAAGAAAACGCAATCGAAAAACATCGCTCGAAAACATTTTATCGTATGTTTTGACTTTGTTTTGAAAATCCGCATATAATAGACTTCGAGAGGAAAAATTATGCACAGATTCGACGAATTATCTTGTCTGAACACGGCGCTCAACACGGGCGCGTTTCTCTGCTCTGGCGACAACGTTATGACGATAAGTTGGGGAACGGTCGGCGTTATGTGGGGCAAAAAGGTCTTTGTCGCGCCGGTGAGAGAAAGCCGTTTCACAAAAGAGTTTATCGACAAACTCGCAACGTTTACGGTGAGCGTTCCAAAGCAAGGCGAAATGCTTTCCGCAATCAGATTCTGCGGCACGAAAAGCGGTCGCGAATACGACAAGTGGGCGGAATGTTCACTTGAAAAAGTCAAGGCAAAAAGGGTTGACGGCTACGTCGTTGGCGGCTGTCAAAGGTACTTCGAGTGCAAGGTCGTCGGCGTTGTGCCTATGGCGGACATGGACTTGAAAGACATTGAAAAATGGTATCCGCAAAAGGATTTGCACACGTTTTATTTTGGCGAGATAGTAGAGGAATACTGATGAAAATTTGGGCAAAAGTTATGAAAGGCGACAAGATTTTGCGCGACGTGATGTATGAGAGCGAACTTTCGCTCACGCCGTCGAACTTCCAAAAGATGTTGCAAGAAATATCCTACAAAGCAGACGTGGCAACCCCTGTGACTCTTCCCTCGCACTTTAAGCATTTTGAAAGATTCAACCGCGTGAAATATCTTCCGCGCGACTTTATCGAGGAAGTTGACTACACCTCTTTCGTGCTTGAAAGAGTGATTGAAAAACCCAAGCCGAAGCAATTTTACGTTTGATTTTCAGCAGCGCAAATCGTTGACAAATCGACACAAAAGGCACTTTATTTTATCAAAACGCACGCATAAAGCGTGCGTTTTGCGTTTTGTTGCAAATTTTTCCTTTACGAGAATATAAGCGGAAGTTTGACTTATACTATGTGAAACGGAGGCTCTATGGCAGTTGGAATCGTAAGAAGAATTGACGAACTCGGTCGAATCGTAATCCCCAAAGAAATGCGAAAGACAATGCGACTTCAAGTCGGCGACGAGATGGAAATATCCGCAAGCGACGAGGGCTTGACCCTCAAAAGATACAGCGGTTTTCAAAGCGTTTTGCCCTCTTGCAAAGCGATTATCAAAGCGCTTGCAGAGGCAAGGGACTGCGACGCGGTTGCTGTGAGCGCAAACGAGGTTGTCGTTGCCGAAGGCAAAAACAAAAAGCAATTTCAAGGTGCGAAAATATCCGACGCGCTTTCAAACAGCATAAGAAGACGAAAGGAAGAAACGCTCGACAAGTCGGCGCTTTCAAACGCGTTCGACAACGTGGACTGCGCATATGATTGCGCCATTGTTCAACCTGTCGTTGTCGGCGGCGACCTCGTGGGCGCGATTATGCTTATGAAAGACGAATCTCCCAAAGACTCCGACAAGGATTATTTGCGTTTTTGCGCCGACCTTATTTCGGCGGCGTTGACGGAATGAGCAAGACGGCAAAAAACAAAAAGCGAATGTTTTCGGGCGCGGCGGTTTTGCTCGTCGGCAGCGTCGTTGCAAAGATGTTCGGCGCACTCTATCGCATTCCGCTCACCAACATTCTCGGCGCAGAGGGTATGGGAATGTATCAACTCGTCTTTCCCGTATACGCGCTGTTTATGGTGCTTGCGACGGCAGGTATTCCCACGTCGCTCTCTCGCACCGTCGCCGAAAAACGCGCGCTCGGCGAAAACGTCAAAAAGTATTTTGCCGTTGCGATGTGCGCGCTTTTGGTTTTGGGGCTTGCGTTCGGCTTGCTTATGGGCGCGCTTTCCGACGTGCTTGCCAAAAGACAGGGCAACGCAGACACTCGCTTCGGATTTCTGATTATTGCGCCGGCGATAACTTTCGTGTGCGTAATATCGGGATTCAGGGGCTACTTTCAAGGGCAGATGTATATGCTTCCCACCGCGCTTTCAAACGTCGTCGAGCAAGTCGTCAAACTCGCCGTCGGGATAGGCGCGTCGTATGCGCTTGCAAAAAGAGGCGTGATATACTCGGTATGCGGCGCGCTTTTCGGCGTGACCGTAAGCGAAATAGTCACGGCGGCGTACATGGGCACAACCTATCTTCTCCGCTCGAAAAAGGAAAAGCGAGAGGGGCTAGCGCAGGTTTCGTTGCAAGGATACGATTTGCAATCGGGCGGCGAAAACGACGTTTTGCAAGGCGAAACGAATGCTCGGGACGGCAAAAATATCGATAATGCCGCCGAGCGTTCCCGTTCGGCAAAAAAGGCGAGATTCGAAAGGGTGTCGAAAATCAAACTCGAAGGGATGCTTAGAGTCGCGCTTCCCATTGCGGCGGTTGCCGCGCTTATGCCGCTCGCAAACTTTTTCGACAGCGTAATCATCGTCAATATGCTCAAAGCGTTCGGGCTTACGCAGAGCGATGCGACGGCGCA
This sequence comes from Firmicutes bacterium CAG:238, assembly GCA_963659105.1. Lineage (GTDB taxonomy): Bacteria > Bacillota > Clostridia > Christensenellales > CAG-917 > CAG-475. The sequence continues at coordinate 16,531 of CAVKTQ010000004.1, forward strand.
GTACGGCATAATATCGGGTCCCGTAAATTCGCTGATAAATATGCCCGTGGTTGCGATTATGTCGCTTGCGGTGGCGGTCGTTCCGTCGGTGTCGGCGTCGAGAGCGACGAGAGATATTGACAGCGTTATGCTAAAAAGCAGTCTTTGCGTGCGCCTTGCCTATCTTTTGGGCATACCATTTGCGTTTTTCCTTGCCGTGTTTGCAAGAAACGTCGTCGGCGCGCTCTATCCCGCTCTTTCCGAGCAGAACACGGTGGTTGCGGTAAACGTGCTTCGCATAACGGCGGCAAACGTCGTGTTTTTGTCGGTGATGCAGATATACGTTTCCCTTTTGCAAGCGGTGGACAAAACGAAATACGCCGTTTTAAGTCTTATCGCAGGCATAATCGTCAAAATCGTGCTGGACGTAGTTCTCACGAGATATATCGGAATAAACGGCGCGGCAATAGCATCGCTCGCGCTCCCCGTCGTCGCGTATTTTTGCACCCTCGTATCCTATTACAAAATATGCGGTCTTCGACTTGAAAAAAACGTTGGTCTAAATCTGCTTTCGGGTGTTATAATGGCACTGTGCGGAATCGCGGTCGACTCGTTTATCAAAAACGATATCGCCTCTCTCGCGGTCGGATTTACGGTCTGCGCGGCGGTGTACGTCTGGCTCGCGTTCCTTTTCAACATTATAAGAAAGGACGACATTCCGCATCTTCCGCTCAAAAAATTGCTTTGGGCGTTGCATAGGACAATCAGATTTTGGGAGTACAACAATGAAACTCGATGACGTTCTCAAAGGCTCGTATCAGCGTTACATAGCCGCGGATTTTTTGTCTACGGTTTTTTTCAACAAGCGCATACCGCTCGTGATTGACGGTATCGGCAAAGACAACGCCGAAAAGATCAAGGCAAAACTTCTTGACGTATACGGCGAGGTCGAACTCACCGTAGAAAAGGACGGCGAGGACAAAACGATTACCGTGTCCGAAATAAAGGGCGACGAAGACGTGATAATCGCGCCGCCGGTATCGCTCGTCGATTGCAAGAGATTCGATTTTTCGGATTTGGAACAGATTATGCACAGACTTCGCGCCGACGACGGTTGCGAGTGGGACAGAGCGCAAACGCACGAGAGTATTCGCATAAACCTCATCGAAGAAGCCTACGAACTCGTTGACGCAATCGACCAAAAGGACGTTGCTGCGATGAAAGAGGAATGCGGCGACGTGCTTATGCAAGCGGTGTTCCACGCCGAGATAGCGCAAAAAGAGGGCGAGTTTAGTTATATGGACGTGATAACGGGTCTTTGCAGAAAACTCATCGACCGTCACACGCACATATTCGGAAGCAATCACGCCTCAAACGCAGACGAAGCGCTTGTGTTTTGGGAAGCGGCGAAGAAGAAAGAAAAGCATTATAAATCCGCTTCCGACCAAATGGACAGAGTGCCCAAAAATTTCCCTGCGTTGCTCTATGCCGAGAAGATACAAAAGTACGCCAAAAAAGTCGGCTTCGATTGGGACGACGTGAGCGGCGCGTATCAAAAAATCGCCGAAGAAACCGAGGAACTCAAAAATGCAGACGAAGCGCACAGAATGGAAGAAGGCGGCGATTTGCTCTTTGCAGTCGTCAACGCATTGCGCTTTTTGAAGATCGAACCCGAACTTGCTTTGCGCGAGGCAAACAAGAAATTTATGCGCAGATTTTCCGCAGTCGAGAGCGAAGTCAAGGCAAGCGGCAGAGAGATGAAAGACAGCACGCTCGCCGAACTCGACGCTATTTGGAACAATATCAAAGAGCGCGAAAAGCAAGAAACCCAAAAGTCGTAATCGCAAAAAAGCAATAAGGCGAAGAACGCTTTTTCAAAACCTCGAATTGCAAATCGTGCGATTTGGAAGGCGTATAAAACTTCAAAAACATACGAAACGACAAACACATATGGTTAAACAAAATTGCAAAACAAAGCGTTTACGCATTGATTTTGCACCGATAAACACCGTATTATGCAACTTAAAATAGGCGACGTACAACTTGAAAGCAACATCGTGTTTGCGCCGATAGCCGGCTTTTCCGAGGTCGGTTTTCGTCATATGTGCGC
>CAVKTQ010000004.1:18629-47985 GCA_963659105.1 Firmicutes bacterium CAG:238
GCGCAGGACTTACATACACCGAACTCGTCAGCGCAAAAGGACTTTGCTACGGCAACAAGGGTACGCAAGAGTTGCTTGCAAGAGAGGATTTTTCCTCGCCGTGCGCCGTGCAACTTTTCGGAAGCGACCCCGAATTTATGTACAAAGCCGCAAAGGACGAACGCCTTGCAAGGTTTGAAATCGTGGATATAAATATGGGTTGCCCCGTAAAGAAAGTGTTCAACAACGGCGACGGAAGCGCGCTTATGAAAAATCCCGATTTGATAACGGAAATCGTGCAGGCGGTCAAAGAGGGGGCAAAACGTCCGGTCACCGTCAAAATGCGCGCAGGCGTCGAGTCGGGCAAGCCCATTGCCGTCGATTGTGCGCTTGCCGCTCAAAAGGGCGGCGCAAGCGCGGTGTGCGTTCACCCTCGATACAGAGAGCAGTTTTACAGCGGCGAAGCCGACCACTCGATAACCAAAGCCGTTAAGGATGCGCTCGATATTCCCGTCATAGCGAACGGCGACATAACCGACCTTCAAAGCCTTGCCAAAGTGCGCGACCTTACGGGCGCGGACGGATTTATGATAGGTAGAGGCGCGCTCGGCAGACCGTGGATTTTTTCTGAGCTTAACGGCGGCGACAGCGCGCACGATACAAAAGCCGATATATACGAGCATATCGCCGTGCTTGGCAAGTATATGTGCGATTTCACCGTCGCAAACGTTATGAAACTTCAACTTTGCTACTACGCAAAAGGCGGTCGCGACGCAAAGGCGGTCAGAGTGGAAATAGGCAAGGCAAAGACCCTTGACGATATATTCGCCATTGTCGAGAAGTATTTTTCGTGACGGAATCTTGTTTTTGTAAAAAGCCGCTTGCCTTTCATATCGGAAAGAAGGGCGGCTCAGTATTTTGAAATTGATTTTCACTCGTATATATGGTAGAGTATTGGTATGAACACACAGAAGTTTGACGTTATAATCATAGGCGGCGGCGCAGGCGGTTTGTTTTTGGCAAGCCAACTTTCGCCTACGCTCAAAGTCGCGATTTTGGAAAGCAACGACCGCGTGGGCAAGAAATTGCTTGCGACGGGCAACGGCAAGTGCAATCTCACCAACCTCGACATGAACATCGTGCATTACAACAAGCCGAGTTTTGTCGAGAGTTTTCTCGACCGATTCGACGCGCACGACACCATAGCGACGTTTGAAAAGGCAGGGCTTATCACCAAAGTCGTCGACAAGCGCGTTTATCCGTACAGCGAAAGCGCGGCAACCGTACTCGACGTATTGCGCCGAGCGGTAGAGCGCAACCATACGCAAATTTTCACGTCGCATTTTGCAAACTTCATAGAGCAATTCAACGACGTGTTCAACGTAAGCGGCGTCGTCAAAAATGACGACAAACCCAACCAATCCTTTTGCTATTCTGCGGCGAACGTAGTGCTCGCAACGGGCTCGCCTGCGACGTTCGGCAAGGACAGCACGTCGCTTTTTGTCACGCTCGGACATACAGTGCGCCCGATGACGCCCTCCCTCGTTCCCATAAAAACAAACAAGGAACCGCTCAAAGGTTTGCAAGGCGTAAGGGTCAAGGCAGGCGTGCGCATAGGCTATCGTTACGAAACGGGCGAAGTGCTTTTCAAAGACTTCGGCGTGAGCGGAATTGCGGCGTTCAATCTCTCGACAGAGATTGCAAGGGGCAGAGCCAAAATAGGCGATATGCTCACCGTTGACTTTATGCCCGAATATTCGAAAGCTGAAGTCGAGGACATTTTGACAAAGCGCAACAACAATTATACCGTCGGCGAATTGCTTCTTGGCACGTTCCACAGCCGCGTGCAAGAGCGCATAATTTGGGCTGCCGGATGTGAGGCGTCTGACCCTGCGCAAGGCAAAATCGGCGCGCTTGCAAACGCCATAAAAAACTACAAATTCACCATAGAAGGTCTTGGCGACGCGTCGCTTGCGCAAGCGATGTCTGGCGGTTTGAACGTAAGGGAATTTGACGAAAACCTTATGTCGCTCAAAGCCAAAAACGCATATGCAATAGGCGAGGCTCTCGACGTGGACGGCGATTCGGGCGGCTACAATTTGCAGTGGGCGTTTTCAAGCGCAAAGGCAGTCGCAACCGCGATTGTGAAAAACAGTTTATAACCGAAACGACGGTTTACATATACGAAACGAATATATAAAGAGGTGTTTTATGTCATGTATTCAAACAAACGAAACGACGAATACCGTTCAGATAGAGATGTCGGACGGCGGCAAAATCGTCGTCGAACTCGATGAAAAATCCGCACCGCTCACCGTAAAGAATTTTCAAAAACTCGTTGAGCAGCGCTTCTACGACGGACTCATTTTCCACAGAGTAATTTCGGGATTTATGATTCAAGGCGGCGACCCGCAAGGCACGGGTATGGGCGGAAGCAAGGAAACCGTAAAAGGCGAGTTCCGCGCCAACGGCGTAAACAATCCCATTTCGCACGAAAGGGGCGTCATCTCTATGGCTCGTTCGCAATTTTACAATTCCGCGTCCTCTCAATTTTTCATCTGTCACGCCGACGCAAAATTTCTCGACGGACAATACGCCGCGTTCGGCAAAGTCGTCGAAGGTATGGATGTCGTTGACCGCATAGCGAGCGTGCCGACGAACAGGGCGGATAGGCCTTTGGTGGAGCAGCGCATATCGCATATCACCTTTGTAAAACCTCGCTATTGAGCGAATAACTGTGTCAGAGGCATCCGCCTGTCAACTCATTTACGCATAGTAAATTAGGGTTGCCATTCGGATGCCTCTTTCTTGTTCTTCATCTCAATATCGAGGTTTTATATTTTGGTTTTTTAAGTAGGGTTGTCATGCAAGGGGTACTTTCGCGTTATGCATCGATTTAGCGCAGTTTTAAAAAAATTCTCTACAAGAGTTTGACGGCGTGAACTCTTAAAATAACACATCACCCCTTCCCTTCGGGCTTTCCCCTATTGCTCAAACTTGCGTCATTTCTCTACAAAAATACACATCGTTCGCAAGAGGGGAAGTCGACACTCACATAGAAAGGTATCGTCCTCTCATTATGCCACTGCGCTTTGTGCGCCAGCTTCGCACCCAAACGGCGCAGTCGCTTGTACTGTCCGTCAAGTTCGGCGCTCATAGGCTCGCCGCCTTGCGGCTCGTGTTCCGTCTTTGAATATGCACATACCGTTAATAAGTACGCCTTGAACGAGTGTTCGTCAAAAGTCCGCTCTGCAAGTTCGCGGACGGCGGTTTTTATCTCGTCTTCGAAGTCGCACATTCCGTGTACGAGTAGGCTTCGAATAAGTTTTCGTTTCGGGTGCGGGTGTCCCGCCCACAATTATTAATTATTCATTATTAATTATTAATTTAATTTCCGTATTTACTTTTTTCTCTTTTTCCTATAAAATATACAAGTGTACGGATTCCGTGCAAATGAGTATAGGGGGCAATTATGAAGAAAGTTTTGACCATTTTTATCGTCGTCGCTTTGGTTGCGCTTACTGCCGCGTCTTTTGCGGCGTGCAACGAAAAACCCGACGATGCGACTTCCGCAGACGGAAAACTCAATATCGTGTTTTTGGGTGATTCCATTGCGGAAGCGTTGATAGGACCGTCGCCGGTAAGCGAGCGCGACAATTACGGCTATTATGCCATCGTCGGCAGAATCAACGGCTACAATTACTACAACCACTCCATGTCGGGACATCTCACGTCCGGCAATATGGCGGACAAATCGGGCGAGGGCTTGCTTGAAATTATTTCGAGACCCACCGAAAAGGCAACACTCATTCGCACACACATAGTCGAGGCGGACGTCATACATATCTCGGTGCTCGGGAACAACATTTTGCAGTACAGTTTGGGGTCTTTGATGCTTGAAATGGCGGACGAACTCGCCGGAATAAAGCCGGGCAGCCCGAATAGTTGGTATCAATCCTGCTTCGACCGCGAAACCGACGAGGCAACGAGGGATGAACTCAAAGAGTATTACGCCGACGACAAATCCCTTTTCGATTATCTGCACGACGGCGGCACGCTTGAGAACGTGCGCCCGTCCATATGGTCCGGCGACGGCGAAACAATAAGTTTCGGCGATCGCTCGGACGGCAAAAATCCGAATATGGCTGACCCCAAATTCAATTTTCCGCCCACATATCAAAATATCGTAGATATCGTTGCCAAACTTCGCGAACTCAATCCGACGGCAAAGATAATTTTTCAAAAGGTTTACAATCCCGTTTACGAAGGCACGACCCTCCTGTCCAAATGGGAATATCGGGCTCTTGCCGAAAAAGGCTATGACACAATCGCAAAGGTGAGAGATCTTGCAGGTCAACTTCTCAAGCGTCACCTCAACGGTATGCTTGACGAGTACAACGAAAAGCATTCCGACAACACGGTTTACACCCTCGACATCTGCAAGGCGTTTGACGACATCACCAAAACCGACGTCGACAAAGACGGCGTTGTGGACTTGTCCGCAACAAGTCTCGGTCGCTCGCTTTTATTCCCGGATTTCACGCATCCGTCCAATTTCGGACACGCGGTCATTGCAGAGGAAACTCAGAAATTGCTCGAACAACTCGACATAGCAGGCAGCGACGCTCTTGCCAAGTACAAGGCGATCAAGTGCGACCAACTTGACAGAATATATTCGGGCGTTCAAGGTTTCGATCTTCAAGCCGCCAAAGACGCGGTGAACGGCGCGGACACCTACTATGCAATCACAAGAGCATACTTAGACAAGACGGACGGCTATGTTCCCGTCAACTATTGATAAGGGAGGAAAGAAACAATGAAAAAATCGGTTATTAGAATTTTCACGGTAACAATCGCGCTTGTTTTGCTTTCCTCTTGCCTGTTCGCATTCTGCGCCTGCAACGAAAAAACCGACGATTCGGTTTTTGCTCGAAACACTCGCTTCGACGTCGATTACGACAACCTCGATATGATTGGGATGAACAAAAAACTCCTCGAACTTATCGTAGGAGCGGCAATAGATACCGACAACACCTATTTCGAGTTCAAAACAGACGGAACCATGCATATGCAAATCCAAACAAAAGCGGGATTGTTCAAAAACATAACGAGTCTGTGCGATCTTTTGGGAGTTGACCTAACATCCGCGCTTTCGGGCTTTGACATAAAAACAAGCGTCGATTATTATGTCGAACCTATGTTCCCCGGTTTCACGCAGAAACTCAAAGACAGCGATTTGCAGGGCGCGCTCGGACTTATCAAACACAGCCTCGGCTTCAACATCGACGGGCTCGACCTTCAAAACGAAAAAGTCAAAGCGGCACTCGAGTATGTCGGCGAAAACATGGCTCTCCCTGCCGACCTCCTCGACGCAATACCGCAAGACACCGTCCTCCGTCTCACTCTCGACACGCAATACGCCCTCCGCAACTTGACCGCTTCCGACGGCACGCACTTTCGCGCCATCTATCTCGGCTACAAAGTGAAGGACAATCCGCAAACCGCGCCCTTCGGCGTCTTCACATTGACCGAAAACGATACGGTGGGGGCTTTGTCTATTGAGTTTATGAACATCCACATCTCCATCAAACAACGCTAAATCGCGAATAACTGCGGCAGAGACACCCGTCTGTCAACTCATTTACGCTCTGTAAATTAGGGTTGCCATTCGGGTGTCTCTTTCTTGTTCTTCATCGATTTAGCGTTGTTTGCAAAACACTGGGCGGGTTTACAAAGGGGCGTTTTCTTGTTCTTTATCTCACACAGACTGTTTTGTAAACGGAATGTGTAAATTCGAAGACGGAACGCGAGCCGCAGCGGCGGCGAGAAAAGCGAGCGTCGAAGCTCGACGATTAGTACCGTCCGACTGTGCCGTTTGGGTGCGTAGCTGGCACACAAAGGACGGTGGCATAATGAGTGAAATGCCCCTATCTATGCGAGTGCCGAGTGTTGCCCCACGCGAAGCGGACGCCGTGGGTTCCCTCAAATTTATGCAGAGGGGGAACGGCGGTGGGGGAAACACGTGAGGAAGGGGGAAACTTTAATTAAGTTCGCGATTGTTTGTTAATCTCTTGTTCGCCTCTCTGCTTTTGTGCTACAATAATCTCATCAAACAGATAATAAAAATTTTTATATAGGTGCAATTATGATTATCACAAACGATATTAAATACGTCGGCGTAAACGACAAAGACGTTGATTTGTTCGAGGGGCAATACGTTGTTCCCAACGGTATGGCGTACAATTCCTACGTCGTTTTCGACGACAAAATCACCGTTTTCGACAGCGTTGACGCACATTTCGGCAAAGAGTGGCTCGCAAACGTTCAAAGCGTGCTTGACGGCAAAACGCCCGATTATTTCGTCGTGCAACACATGGAGCCCGACCATTCGGCAAACATCGTCGAATTTATGACGGCGTATCCGAGCGCGACGATCGTTTCCTCGCAAAAGGCGTTTGCAATGATGCAAAACTATTTCGGCACGTCCTTCGAGGAAAGAAGAATGGTCGTGGGCGACGGCTCGACGCTTGCGACGGGCAGACACGAGTTTCAATTCGTCACCGCGCCTATGGTGCATTGGCCCGAAGTCATAATGACATATGACAAGACGGACAAAGTGTTCTTTTCTGCAGACGCGTTCGGCAAGTTCGGCGCATTGGACGTCGAGGACGAGGACTGGGCGTGCGAGGCGAGAAGATATTATTTCGGCATAGTCGGCAAATACGGCGTGCAAGTGCAAAGCCTTTTCAAAAAGATTGCGGGGCTCGACGTCAAAATCATATGTCCGCTTCACGGACCGGTGCTTACCGACAATCTCGGCTATTATCTCAATCTCTACAACGTATGGTCGACGTACGGCGTTGAAAGCGAGGGCGTGTTTGTTGCATACGCTTCCGTCTACGGACACACCGAAAAAGCGGCGCAATTGCTTGCCGAGCAACTCGAAGCAAAGGGCGTAAAGGTCACGATTTCCGACCTTGCTCGCAGCGATTGGGCAGAGAACGTCGAAGACGCGTTCCGCTATGGTGAACTCGTACTTGCCGCTCCCACTTACAACGGCGACGTGTTCCCCGTTATGAGAGAATTTATCCTTCATCTCACCGAGCGCAATTTCCAAAATCGCACGGTTGCGTTCATCGAAAACGGCTCGTGGGCACCGCTTGCGACAAAGGTTATGAAAGGTATGCTCGAAGGTTGCAAAAACCTTACGTTTGCGCAAACCGAAGTCAAAATTCTCTCCTCAATGAGCGAAGAAAACAAAGCGCAAATTCAAAATCTCGCCGACGAACTGGCAAAATAAGTCTTTCAAAAAACGTCGTTTCGACGGCTCGAAAACGACGTAAAAACGTTCAAAAAAACCGCGTTTTTTTATCAAAAAAATCGCGGTTTTTTCAATCGAATTTACACGAAAAACGGATAGATGCTTACCGCGATTCCGAGCAAAAGAGCGTATGCGACAAAGCCTGCCATAGAATGTTTTTCGATGAGTTTTAGGAAGAATTTTATTGCGGCAAGTCCCGACAAAAACGCGGCAATCATACCGACGACAACGGCGGATGCAGAGATTGAAAGAGCGGCTTTGCCCGTGATTAAGTCAATGCTTTCGTAAAGAGCAGAGCCTATGATTATCGGGATTGACAACAGAAAAGAAAAAGTTGTCGCTGCCTTTTTGTCAACGCCTTGAAGGGTCAAAGCGGATATCGTAGCGCCGCTTCTCGACACACCCGGCAAAACCGCGATACCTTGCAAAACGCCTGTTAATATACTCGTTTTTGGTGTAAGAAGTGTCGATTTTGTCGGTTTGAAGTTTTCGCCGAGATACAAAAGCACGGCTGTCAACACAAAACCGCACCCCAAAAGTTTGCCGTCTAAAAGTGACGGCGCAAGCAGTTTGAACACGAATGCGAGAGCAACTGTCGGCAAACACGCAAGCACGACATAGCCGTCGATTTTGCCTGCGGACAATCCGCCGAAAACGGATTGGATTTCAAGATTGCCGCTTTGCGATTTTTTCTTTTTTGAAAAGGGAAACAACAAAAGCGGAATCCAAGTTTTTCTAAGGGCGATAAGCACGGCAAAGAGCGTGCCGACGTGTAGCATTACGTTGAAGAACAAGTTTTCTTGTCCGCTTCCGAATTTTTCCAAAATCAAAAGATGTCCCGACGACGATATCGGCAGAAACTCGCTCAACCCTTGCGCCAAACCGAGCGCCAACGCTTCCCATATTTCCATATTGTTTTTACCCCTTGTTTTCGTTTTCCCTTTACACGATTTGTATTTTCGTCTATACTAAAATATTGTATTAAAGAAATTCGCACGCGAGAACGTGCATGAGGTAGAAATATGAAACTCGGTGTCGTAGGTTTGCCAAACGTGGGCAAGAGTACGCTTTTCAACGCAATCACAAAGGCGGGTGCGCAAGCGGCGAACTATCCGTTCTGCACGATCGAACCCAACGTAGGCGTAGTTGCCGTTCCCGACGAAAGACTCGAAAAACTTGCCGCTCTTTACGACAGCAAAAAGATCACTCCGACATCCCTCGAATTTGTGGACATCGCAGGTCTTGTCAAGGGCGCAAGCAAAGGCGAAGGACTCGGCAACAAATTCCTCTCGCATATAAGGGAAGTGGACGCAATCGTACACGTCGTTCGCTGTTTCGACGACGCGAATATAACGCACGTCGACGGTTCGGTCAATCCGCAAAGAGACATCGAAACAATCAATTTCGAACTCATTTTCGCCGATATGGAAACTCTCGAACGCCGTATGGCTTCGGCGCAGGTCAAGTTGAAAGCGGACAAAAAATATCAAGAGGACGTCGACCGCCTTGTGGTTATGCAAAAGTGGCTCGAAAGCGGAAAACCCCTTCGCAATCTCGATATGGACGAGGACTTCAAACGCTTCGTGGACGAGCAATTTTTGCTCACGTCCAAACCCGTCATTTACGTTGCCAACACCGACGAAGCGGGCATAAACGGAAACGCGTATACAAGGGAAGTCGAGCGTATCGCCAAAGAGGAAAACACCGAAGCAATCGTGCTTTGCGCCAAACTCGAGGAAGATTTGAGCGAACTTTCCGACGACGACCGCGCAATGTTTATGGAAGATTACGGGCTCAAAGAGAGCGGACTCGACCGCCTCGTCAAAGCGTCCTACAAACTTTTGGGGCTTATCAGTTATCTCACCGCCGGTGAAAAAGAAACGCGCGCTTGGACCATCGTCAAAGGCACCAAAGCCCCCCAAGCCGCCGGCAAAATTCACAGCGACTTCGAGCGCGGTTTCATTCGTGCCGAAATCGTCGATTATCAAACCCTTCTCGACTGCGGTTCCTTCAACGTCGCCAAAGAGCGAGGCAAAGTGCGCAGCGAGGGGAAGGATTATGTGATGCAGGATAACGACGTGGTTTTGTTCCGCATCAACGTTTGATTTTAAGCGCGCTATTGAGCGCATAGCATCGTCAGACACCTTCGCCCGTCAACTCATTTACGCATAGTAAATTAGGGTTGCCGTGCGAAAGTATCTTCCTTGCTCTGCATCTCAATATCGCACTCAAATTAAGCGCGCTATTTGGCGAATAACTTCGTCAGATACGATTTTTTCACAAGTCGCGTACGCCTAAGTACGCTCGTTGTTCAAAAATCGCATCTTCCTTGTTCTTCATCCAAATATCGCACTTAAAAAGCGTGCTTAAAACGAAAACTTATTCAAGGCGCACTTATTAACGGTATGTGCTTTTTCGAAGACGCGATAAGAAACCGCCGTCCGCGAACTTGCAGAGCGGACTTCTAACGGACACTCATTCGAAGCGCACTTATACAACCACTTTGCCTTTTCGAAGACGGAAAGCCGCAAGGCGGCGAGCCTATGAGCGCCGAACTTGACGAACAGTACAAGCGACTGCGCCGTCCGTTGGCCACTGCCTGGCGCACAAAGCGCAGTGGCATAAGTAGAGAAATGCCCCTATCTATGTGAGTGCCGTAAGGAACGCAGTGACGGAATAGCGATTGTTACGCTTGCGTCAATCGCGTCCTGCCCCCTCTTGCGAACGATGTGCAATCTTTTAGAGAAATGGCGCAAGTTTGAGCAATAGGGGAAAGCCCGAAGGGAAGGGGTGACGTGTGATTTAAAGTTCACGCCGTCAAACTTTTGTAGAGGAATAAAATAGGAGTAACTATGTTTGAAAAAGAATTAACAAATGCGCTTGCCGTCGAAGGTCTTTCGCCGCAAGACGTAGAATCTGCTCTCGAAACGCCGAAAGAAGCGAAAATGGGCGATATTTGCTTGCCGTGCTTCAAGTTTGCACGCACTATGCGCCTTGCGCCGCCCGTCATCGCAAACAAACTTTTGCCTTACGTTCAGGCTCTCGATTTTGTGGAAAAAGTCGAGGTCGTGGGCGGCTATCTCAACGTCTTCTTTGACAGAAACACGCTTGCGAAAAAGGCTCTCGAAAGCGCGACGGACGAAAACGTCGGCGCAAGCGACGAGGGCGCAGGCAAGACAATTTGCATCGATTATAGTTCGGTCAACATCGCAAAGCCTTTCCACATCGGACATCTCGGCACGACCGTCATCGGCGGCGCGCTTTACCGCATTTTCGAACATCTCGGCTACAAGGTCGTCGGCATAAATCATCTCGGCGACTGGGGTACGCAATTCGGGAAACTTATTGTCGCAACGCGCAAATGGTCTTCTCTCGAAGAAGTGGCGGAAAACGACGAATACTTCCTCAACAAACTTTACGTCCGCTATCACAAAGAGGCGGAAGAACACCCCGAAATGGACGACGAGGCTCGCGCTTGGTTCAAGCGTATCGAGGATGGCGACGAGGAAGCGACAAAGTATTTCGACGTATTCAAAAAGGTCACGATGACCGCCGTCGGAAAGATTTACGACCGCTTGAAAATCAAGTTCGATAGTTACGCGGGCGAGAGTTTCTACAACGACAAAATGGAAGCGTGTCTCGACATATTGAGAGAGAAAAACTTGCTTGTCGAAAGCGACGGCGCACAAGTGGTAAACCTCGACGAATACGATATGCCTCCGTGCCTTTTGGTCAAGGCGGACGGCGCGACTTTGTATGCAACGCGCGACATCGCCGCGGCGTATTATCGCAAGAAAACCTATGACTTCTACAAATGCCTCTACGTTGTCGCATATCAGCAGAATCTGCACTTTAAGCAACTGTTTCAGGTGCTTAAACTTATGGATTTTGCAGGTGCAAACGATATGGAACACGTCGCGTACGGTATGGTTTCTATGGAAGACGGCTCTATGTCAACGCGTTCGGGGCGCGTAATCTGGCTTCAAGAAGTGCTTGACAAAGCGGTTGAGAAAGCAAGAAAAATCATCGAGGAAAAGAATCCTAACGCACCAAACAAAGACGAAATCGCAGAGAGCGTCGGCGTAGGCGCGGTGGTGTTCTCGTCGCTTTGGAACAACCGCATAAAAGACATCGTATTCTCCTACGACAAGGTGCTTAATTTCGACGGCGAAACCGCACCTTACGTTCAATACACTTACGCTCGTTGCGCAAGCGCGCTTCGCAAGGGCGGCGACGTCGATTATTCCGACGTCGACTTGTCCGCAATAACTTCCGACGAGGGTTACGACGTCATAAAATCCGTCATCGCTTTCGGCGATTCCGTGCGCCAAGCCGCAAAACTGCGCGAGCCTTGCTATGTCACTCGTCACATCGTCGATCTTGCCGAAAAGTTCAATCGTTTCTACATCGACCATCGCATTCTCGTCGACGACGCGCCCACTCGCAACGCGCGTCTTGCTCTCACCAAAGCGGTGGGCAACGTGATAAAGTGCGGGTTGGGGTTGCTCGGTATTTCCGCCCCCGAAGAAATGTGAGTGTGCCAAACAGCGCCTAACTTTGTTAGAGGCATCCACCTGTCAACTCATTTACGAAAAGTAAATTAGGGTTGCCATTTGGATGCCTCTTTCGCGTTATACATCTGTTTGGCGCACTCTTGTTAATGATATCGCCTAAGGCGATGATATCACGTTGTGATGAAATCGTGCGGTTTTGCACGATGATATCCAAACTCCGTTTGGGTTGCGGAATATTCAAATCTGTTTTCCGCTTGTCATTCAGAGGAGCAACATCGTTGCGACGTAGGAATCAAGGCGACAGCCGCATTTCGCTACGCTGGATTCCCACGCTATCGCTCGGAATGACAACGAGTTATTCGGCTTCGTAGCCGCCGAAATGTTGCTCGTAGACAGGCGGAGCCGTATTTTATGGAACGACGAAGAATCGTTGTGAGCATCAACTTCTGTCGTTGCAACTGCCGAGCCGCCTCAAAGTTGCAACCCCTTACGTCACAAACAAATGCTCTGATTTGTTTGTGACAGGACGTTTGCGCCAAAATATTTGTCAAGCCATCTTGAAAAGATGGGTGACAAGTGTTTTGCATTCGGCGCAAAATAATTATTAATTATTCATTATTAATTTCTCATATTCCCCCTTTCGCTTGACACGCCTGCTTCTTTTTTTTATAATGGTTTAGCATTTATATATTTATATATAGTAGATAGCAAAAATAAAAGTCCTTAAAAGACGGAGGAATATCATTATGAAACAAACCTACCAACCCAAGAAAAGACAAAGAAGCAAAGTTCACGGCTTCCGTGAAAGAATGTCCACCAAGAGCGGCAGAAACGTTCTCAAAAGACGTCGCAACAGAGGCAGAAAGAAACTTAGCGCATAAGGCGTAATCCGAAATGCAAAAGCAATTCAGACTCAAAAAGAGAGCGGCGTTTGCCTACGTTTACCGCAAAGGCGAAAAAGCCTCTGCAAGGGACTTGTTGCTTTTGAGCGCAAAATCCAAAGAAGGATTGAAAATCGGGTTGTCCGTATCCAAAAAAGTGGGCAACGCCGTCACTCGCAACCGCGTCAAGAGGTTGCTTAGAGAGGCGATAAAGCCGCTTACGGACAGAATCGACGACGGATTTATGTACGTTATCGTGGCGTATCCGTCCATTGCCGAGAAAGATTTTTTCTCGGTGTCGAGGTCGGTTGAACAGGCGTTTTCAAGAGCGGGGAAGCTCAAATGATAAAGAAATTTTGTTTGTTTTTGCTGCTTTTGTACAAGCGCACGCTTTCGCCGATAACGGGCAACCGTTGCGCATACACTCCGACGTGTTCGATGTATTCGTACGACGCGATAAGCAAGTACGGCGCGCTTTTGGGGATTGTTTTGACAATAGAGAGGCTTTTGAGATGCACTCCGTTTGCCAAAGGCGGTTTCGACCCTGTCAGAGAGAACTATCGAGGAAAAACTAAATGGTTAATATGAGTTATCCGCGCAGGCGGAAATTGCAGATATATCTCATCGCGGCGATGCTCGCGATTTTGTGCTGCATTCTGGTTGCGTGCAACAGCGACAACTCTTACAGCGTTGCAGGCGACACCGTGAGCGAACCGACGCACTTTATGGCAAAGTTTATGATTGTCATCAACGACGCCCTCGGCGGCGGCGTTGCAAGTTTCGGTTGGACTGTCGTTTTGTTTACGGTCGTATTGCGTCTTATTCTTTCGCCGCTCGACATCTGGCAAAAGGTCATCGCCAGAAAAAACAACAAGGCGATGGAGCGTATGAAGCCGCAACTTGAAGTTTTGCAGGCAAGATACGCCGACGACAAGCAAAGGCTGCAACAAGAGCAGATGGCTCTTTACAAAAAAGAGAAGTATTCCACGATGGGTATGTGTTTGCCCACAATCGTGACTTTCGTCGTGTTCTTCGTCGTGTTCGCAGGATTCAGACAAATGGTCGGCTATCAGTTCGCAAAGGACTACAAAGAGTGCGTAAAGACCTACACCGCGTCTATTTCCGAGCAAATCCAGGAAGCAAAAGACAGCGAAGAATGGAAAGACGCAATCATTGACAACGGCGACGGCAAATACGGCATCGACGACATTGCAAAGACCGAAGCAGGCGCAGAATTCTATGCAAAGGCAAAGAAAAACGCTCAACACGCAGTTTACGAAGTCTATTATTCCGAAGACCAAGTCACGATAAGAAGTTTCCTTTGGATTAAAAACATTTTCGTTTCGGACAACTGGGCGCAAGCAGTGCCCGACTTTGCTACGGTCACCGGTCAAAAGGGTATGGCAACGTCCAAACTCACCGGCATCACCATCGACGAGTACAACGACGTTATGGCGGACGTGCTCGGAACGGGCGGATACGGCAAAGACGGCAAATGGAACGGCTTGCTCATTCTTCCCGTATTGTCCATAGCGCTCAGTTTGCTTTCCACAAAATTGCTTTCGGGCTCTCAAGCGCAACCCCCTGCGCCCGCACAGGACGCACAAGGCGAGGGCGCGGAAAAAGCCAAAGCGCAACAACAATCCATGAAGATGATGCAGTACGTTATGCCCATAATGATGGGCGTGTTCGCGCTGTTCTATTCGGGTGCGTTCGCGCTTTATATGTTCACAAGTTCGTTATGCGCGATTCTGTTCCAACTCACCTTCAATCTTATCGCAAAACTCGTCGATAAGAGCAGAGAGGGTGCGAGCGGAGTTGCAAAAAGATAGGAGATAAAATGGAAAAATCGATAGAAACACAGGCTTCATCCGTCGATCTCGCAGTGGAGAAGGCGTTGGTGGAACTTGGTGTATCAAAAGACAAAGTCGACGTTGAGGTCATCTCGAAGGGCGGACTCTTTTCCAAAGCGAAAGTCAGAGTCACACTCAAGGATTCAGTCGCCGACAAAATGGCGGAATTTTTCAACGGCACGCTCTCTCGTATGGGGCTTACGTCTCGTGCGAGCGTAGAAGACAAAAACGGCACGCTTTACATCACGATTGCGGGCGACGACAGCGGCATTGCAATCGGATACAGAGGCGAAGCGCTCGACGCGTTCCAGTATCTTGCGCTCACCTTCCTCAACGAGCAGAAATGCGACTTCAAAAAGGTCGTCGTAGATTGCGAAAACTACCGCGAAAAACGCAAGGAAACCCTTTCTGCGCTCGCTCTCAGACTTGCGCAAAAGGCAGTGCGTTTGCAGAGAAAAATCGCTCTCGAACCTATGAATCCGTTTGAAAGACGAATCATTCACAGCGCGCTTGCGGACAGCGATATCGCAGACACCGAAAGCGAGGGAGAAGAACCCAATCGCTACATCGTCATCATCCCGAAGGGCGTGGAACTCAAAGACCAACGCCCCATCAAGAACGGCGAAAGAGAACCGAGAAAGGACGGCAAGAGAGACCGCAAGGATTCCCGCAAAGGCGACCGCAGAGATACGAGAAACAGAAAGGATATTCGCGAGCGTAAACCCAGAGAGGAAGAACCCGAAGCGCCGGACGGCAGAGTGTATCGCGGATATTTCACCGAGCAAGACGATTTTGTAAAACCCGTCGCGCAATCCGGACCGCCCAAATTCAAGAGTTTCGGCGGCAAAAAGAAATTCTGACAATCATTCCGAAAGGAAGAAAATAATGAGTACGATAGCGGCAATTTCATCACCGATAGGTGCAGGTGGTATCGGCATAGTGCGCGTGTCCGGCGAGGACGCGCTTCGCATCGCCGATGCCATTTTCTCTTTTTCTCGCAAAAACGCCTCGAAAGGCGTTGTTTCCGCTTGCGGCGACGAGCAAAACAAAACCGACGTCGAGCAAGAAAAAGGACTGCGCCAAGTGTGGGTGCCGTTTTATATGAATTACGGCGTGTTTGACGCAGGCGAGTTTTGCGACAAGGGATACGCCGTGTATTTCCCCAAAGGACGTTCGTACACGGGTGAAGATACCGTTGAGTTTTATTTGCACGGCGGCGTTCGCATAATGCAGGGCGCGCTCGACGCACTGTTGCGCGGCGGAGCGGTTATGGCAAAAAACGGCGAGTTCACCAAGCGCGCTTTCCTCAACGGACGGCTCTCGCTTGCAGACGCTGAGGGCGTCATCGATATGATAAACGCACAGAGCGTTGCCGGCGTAAAGGCGGCGTACAGGCTCATGCAGGGCAATGTGTCTAAGTGTATCGACGTAATCCTCGAAAAACTCGGCGTGCTTATCGCAACGCTCGAAGCGACCCTCGATTATCCCGACGAAATGGAAGACGAGGTTTTGCCGTCTTTGTCCGATTCGGTGAACGAAATTCTCGACGACGTAAACAAACTTATATCCACCGCAAAGAGCGGACGTATAGCAAAACACGGCATAAACGTTGCGCTCGCAGGCAACACCAACGCAGGAAAATCCTCGCTTATGAACGCGCTGCTCAAAGAGGACAGGGCAATCGTAACCGACGTTGCAGGAACCACTCGCGACACCGTCGAGGACAGTTTCGAGTGCGACGGCGTGAAGATAAATCTTGTAGATACGGCGGGTATACGCGAGAGCGACGACATTGTCGAGGCAAAGGGAATCGAAAGGGCAAAACGCGCGTTTGAGGGTGCTGACGTGATATTGCACGTCGTGGACACAACCGCCCCCGACGACAAGGAATGGGATTTTTCGGGCAAGACCGTGTTTGAGGTTTACAACAAATGCGACGTTTCGCACTTCGACAAAAAGTGCGGCGAGAACGAATTTAAGATAAGCGCAAAGACGGGCGAGGGCGTGGACGAGTTGGCGCGCGCAATAGCCGCTTTGTACAAGCAAAGCAAGGTCGGCGACGGCGAGATAATCACGTCCGAAAGACACGTTTCGGCACTTTACGAAGCAAAAACGGCACTTGAAGGTGCGATTTCGTCACTTGACGATACAATCGACTGCACGCTTATCGACTTGAGAAGGGCATACGACGCTCTCGGCGAGATAACGGGCAAGACCGCAACGCAAGACGTCGTGAACAGCATTTTCTCAAGATTCTGCGTAGGAAAGTAAACCGCAAAACAAACGCAAAATAAGCAAACAATTATATAAACGATATAAATTTATATACGATTTATAGAAACGATATAAACGCTAAAGATTTAGATTAAAGATACGATATAGACCGATATGGAAAAGTTTGACGTTATCGTCATAGGCGGCGGACACGCAGGCGTGGAAGCCGCGCTTGCAAGCGCAAGACTAAATAAAAAAACGCTGATGTTGTGCCTCGATTACGGCACGGTTTCTTTTATGCCTTGCAATCCTGCAATCGGAGGCACGGCAAAAGGACATCTCGTCAAAGAGGTTGACGCGCTCGGCGGACAAATGGGGCTTTCGGCGGACAAGGCGCTTTTGCAAATCAAGACGCTCAACTCGGCAAAAGGTCCTGCCGTATTCTCCCTCCGAGGACAAGAGGACAAGGCTCTGTATCACGAGATTATGCTCGACGTGGTGAAAAACACCGACAATCTCACCGTCCTCGACAAGGAGGCGAGCGAGATTGTTTGCAAAGACGGCAAAGTCGAGGGCGTTGCCACGACGGACGGCGAAAAGTTTGAGTGCAAAGCGGTTGTGCTTGCAACGGGCGTGTATCTCAACGGCGCGATAATCATAGGCGATTACGTCAAAAAGAGCGGTCCGAGCGGTTTCCGCGCGGCAAATCGTCTCACCGACAGCCTTGTGAAACTCGGCGTGCCTATGCGCAGATTCAAGACGGGAACGCCGGCGAGAATATATCGCGACAGCATAGACTTTTCCGAAATGGAAATTCAACTCGGCGACGACAGCGACAGATTTTCCTTTATGTCGCTGCACTCGACCTTTACGGAAGAGCCTTGCTATCTCACTTACACCAACGCGCAAACGCACAAAATCATTCTCGACAATATAGATAGAAGTCCGCTTTACAACGGCACGATTTTGTCCGTCGGTCCTCGCTATTGCCCGTCCATCGAAACCAAAGTCATGCGTTTCAAGGACAAGGAACGCCACCAGATTTTTGTCGAACCCGAAGGCGCAAACAGCGAGGAAATGTATATACAGGGTATGTCTACGTCCTTGCCGCACGACGTGCAAGAGCAGATGTATCGTACTCTGCCCGGGCTTGAAAATTGCAGATTCGCAAAGTACGGATATGCAATCGAATACGATTGCCTCGATCCGCTCGGGATGTATTCCTCCCTTGAAAACAAAGCCGTCGAGGGCTTGTTTTCGGCAGGGCAGATGAACGGAAGCAGCGGATACGAAGAAGCGGCGGCGCAAGGTCTTATCGCAGGTATAAACGCCGCGCGTAAGGTTGACGGAAAAGAGCCGCTCGTTCTCGGTCGCGACGAGGCGTATATAGGCGTGCTTATCGACGATCTCGTGACAAAAGGCACCAACGAACCCTATC
The DNA here is from genome assembly GCA_963659105.1 of Firmicutes bacterium CAG:238. GTDB lineage: Bacteria > Bacillota > Clostridia > Christensenellales > CAG-917 > CAG-475. The sequence continues at coordinate 36,830 of CAVKTQ010000004.1, forward strand.
GTATGATGACGGCGCGCGCCGAGCATAGAATTATGCTCCGCCAAGACAACGCGGATATGCGCCTTACGCCCATAGGCAGAGAAATAGGGCTTGTCGACGACAAACGCTACGCTCGCTATCTCGAAAAGAAAGAGATGATTCAAAACGTGTTTGCTATGTCGCAAAAGACGATGCCTAAAGAAAAGGTTGACGAACTCTTTGCAATGCTCGGCGAAGAAACGCCGCAAAAAACGCCCACCCTCGGCGAGATTTGCAGACGACCTGCCGTATCTTATACGGACGTAAGACGGTTTGTCGATTTTCCGTGTGACGACGAAGCGTTGTCGGCGGCGGTCGTAGAGTTGAAATACGAGGGCTATCTCAAAAAAGAGCAAGCCGCCGTGAACGAGCAAAAGCGACTTGAAAACAAACTTATCCCCAAAGACTTCGATTATGAGTCAATAAAGGCGTTGCGCATCGAGGCAAGGCAAAAGTTGTCCGAAATACGCCCCCTCAACCTCGGGCAAGCCTCGCGTATATCTGGCGTGTCGCCTGCCGACGTTGCCGTCTTGATTGTCGCTTTGCGATGAAAAACAAATCTGATTTTCCGCTCGCTTGTTTTGCAGGCGAGTTTTTCTTTTTGTTATGGCAAAGTTTTTGGAAAAAATTTTTCATTCTGCGTTTAACTGCGTTAGAACCACGAAATTTTAATGATTTTTTAATCGTTCTTTGTGCCGAAAACAAAATACCCGTTTAGAATGCCGATTTTGCAAAAATCGGCATTCTAAATTCAATCTACGCAGCCTATTTTCGCTCCTATTTGCGGTATATTTTGCAAAATAATTAACAAATTCTGCATTTGCAAACGATTTTATTTTGAACTTTTGTTAAGAATTTTGTAAAAAAATCAAAAAAAATAAAAAAAATTTACAAAAACCCCTTGACGAACCAATTTTTCGGTGCTAATATGTCAATGTAATCAAGAGACAAACGGATTACAAATCAAACAGCTCATAATTTTCCCCCTTATCATAGCAAGCGGCTTTGGGTGTTCACCCGAGGTCGTTTGCGCTTTTATAGCGCCAAACAGCGCCTAACTTTGTTAGAGGCATCCACCTGTCAACTCATTTACGATTAGTAAATTAGGGTTGCCATTTGAATGCCGCTTTCGCGTTATGCATCTGTTTGACGCTATAAAAGCATTTGATTAGTAAATTAGGGTTGTCAAAATCAGGGCGTTTTCGCATTATGAATCAGTCTTGCGTTATAAACGTACTAATATTGTGAATAATCGGATTCCAAATTCTTCATTCGGGTGTGGGTGTCCCACCTTCTCGTCATTCAGAGCGTAGCGTGGGAATCCAGCCGCAGGCGCATTTCGCTCCGCTTGATTGTCACGGCACAACATTCGTTGTTCCTCACAATGACATACGGAAGATTTGAATTTTCCATTTATGTCTGCAGGAAATACACTATTTATTATCAAAAATCTGTTTTATGCCTGTGAAGATGGCGTGAGGGGAGGACGAAAAACATTCGTAGGTTATACGGATGTAGGGTTCTGTGCCGCTGGGGCGGACTATCAATCTCCCCGATTTTGAAAACATTGCGTTTGCTTCGGCAATTTTTTCTTGGAACTCGTCGCTTGCGAGCGTTTCTTTCGGGTTGTCGGTTTTGACGTTGAGTTCGAGCATGGGATAGGGCGTAAACTTTGGCAGGCTTCCGACGGTGCGTTTCACTTCGAGCAGAGTGAGGGCGGTGACAAGTCCGTCGCCCGTATTTGTTCTGTCGAGCATTATTATATGTCCGCTCTTTTCGCCGCCCAAAAGGCAACCGTTTGCTTTGAGTGCGTCGAGTACGTTTTTGTCGCCGACGTCCGTGCGAATGAGCGCGATGTTTTGATATGCAAGTTCGCGTTGAAGTTTGGTGTTTGACAAAACCGTGCCGACGATAAAGCGTTTTTTGAGTTTTCCTTGCAGGCGGTAGAGGGTGGACAAGGCAAGAAGCATGGCGTCGCCGTCGTAGATTTTGCCGCCGACGACCGCAATGACTCTGTCGCCGTCGCCATCGAAAGCAAAACCTATTTCGCCTTTTTCCACTCTTTGCGCAAATTTCGCAATATGCGTCGAGCCGCAATCGACGTTGACTTTTTCGCCGTCGCGGACGTTATGTTCGGCGCAAACGACTGCGCCGAGCGACAAGAATATCGCAGGGGCGAGCGTTGCAAAACAACCGTACGCGCAATCGAGGCGCACCTTTACGCCGTCGAAGCGAGGGAATATGGATTTGACGTGTTTGGCGTACAAAAATTCCGCGCCGTCAACTATTCTTATTCTGTGATTTTGCTGTGAAATCGTGATGTGCAATTCGCTCAACTGTTCGTCTTCGGTCAATGCGTCGGCGCATACGTCCACGAGCGACACGGGCGGAGTGGGATTATCCCTAATACTGCAAAGTTTGTCGTCGAGGGCAAGTTCTTCCTCCTTTGACAGTTTCCGACCGTTCTTCCCGAACACTTTAAGTCCGTTAAATTCGGGGGCGTTGTGCGAGGCGGTTATCATAACCGCATAATCCGCTTTTTGAGTTTGAGCGGTGTAGGCAAGCGCAGGGGTCGGCAAAACGCCGGCAAGCCAAATTTGCGCCGTGCCTTCGAGCAAGCCTTTGCACAACTGTTTTTCTATGTCCTTGGAGTGCGTTCTAACGTCGCGTGCGACGATGACTTTCGCGCCCGATTGCGAAAGCGCTTTCCCCAAAAGGAAAGGAATCTGATTGCTCAAAAGATAATCGGCTTTTTGTCTGATGCCGTCCGTACCAAAGTATCGCATAGTATTCAGTATATGAAAACGCGTGCGATACGGATAAGAATAAAAGGTAAAAAAAGCGGTTTTTTTGGCAAAAAACCGCGATAAAAAATCTATTGAAATTCAAAAAATCACGCCAAAGATTTTATTATGTCATCGGCGGCGATTGCGCCGTCCGCGCAGGCGGTGACGACTTGGCGAAGCGACTTTTCTCTTACGTCGCCGACTGCGTACACGCCGTCTATGTTTGTGCGCATAACGTCGTTTGTGACGATATATCCTGAAGACGTTTTTTCGACGTTTTCAAAGAGTTGCGAGTTGGGAATCTCACCGATTGCAACAAACACGCCGTCAACCGAAAGCGGAGTTAAAGTGCCGTTTTTGATGTTTTTAAGCGTCACTTGTGTGATTTTGTCATCTCCAGACAAACTTTCGACAACGCTGTCCCAAATTATCGAAACGCTGCTTTTTTCAAGTCTTTCGCACAGAATTTTGTCTGCGCGAAGCGCGTCTCGCCTATGCACGAGATACACCTTTTTTGCAAGTTTTTCAAGGTAGAGCGAATCTTCCGCAGCCGTGTTTCCGCCGCCTATCACGGCAACCGTTTTGCCCTTGAAAAACGCGCCGTCGCAAGTTGCGCAATAACTTATGCCTTTGCCGATAAATTCGTTTTCGTTTTCCACACCGAGTTTCCTCGCGCTCGCGCCGCTTGCGATAATCACTGTTTTGCCCTCGATTTCGGTGCCGCTTGACAGCGTGATTTTTTTGACTTTTCCGTCAAGTTTTATTTGCGATATCGTATCGAAGACGAAATCCGCGCCGAAAGAGGCGCATTGATTCATCATCGCATAGCAAAGGTCGAATCCGCTTGTCGAGGGGATGCCCGGGTAGTTTTGAATGTCTGCGGCGTTCTGCGCTTGTCCGCCCACGCTTTGCTTTTCGATTATGACGGTCGTAAGTCCGCCGCGACGGGCGTATATCCCTGCCGAAAGCCCTGCCGGACCTGCGCCGATTATGATTGCGTCGTACATAGTTTCACCTCAAAAAGTATTATATAACGCTTGCCTCGAACAGTCAATCGAGGGCTGTGCTGATTGCTAAAAAACGCGCTTTTGACCTTGCGCGCGCACAAACGCGCAAATTTTACTTTACAAATAAGCTTTTGACTTATATAATTATTAAACATAATGAGGTAACTTATGCAAAACATCGACATTTCCGAAATTTTGAAAAACGGCGCGGCGTATCAAGGCAAGCGCGTCACGGTGGCGGGCTGGGTTCGCTCTGCGCGCGACAGCAAAACCATGGCGTTTTTGGCACTCAACGACGGCACGTCGCTCAAACACCTGCAAATTGTCATAGACAAAACCAAATTTGACCAAAACGCACTTTCCGCGGTTATGAAAAACGGCGCGTCCGTCGTGTGCGACGGCGAAGTTGTCGCCGCTATGAAGGAAGGCGAATTTGAAATCAACGCCGAAAAGGTGGAACTTTTGGGCGATTGCCCTCAAGATTATCCCCTTCAAAAGAAGTATCATACGATGGAATTTTTGCGTACCATTCCGCATCTGCGCCCGAGAACGAACACTATGAACGCAATGCTTCGCGTGCGCTCCAAACTCAGTTTCGCAATCCATCGTTTCTTCCAAGAAAACGGCTACACCTACGTTCACACCCCGATTATCACGGGCAGCGACTGCGAGGGCGCGGGCGAGATTTTCAGAGTGACCACTCAAAACTACAATGACGCAAAACTCGCAAAGGACGAGGCGGAATACATCGCAAACGACTTCTTCAAGAGGAAAGCGGGTCTCACCGTCAGCGGACAACTAGAAGGCGAGGTTGCGGCAATGGCTATGGGCAAGATTTACACGTTCGGACCTACGTTCAGAGCGGAAAACAGCAACACGCCCCGTCACGCGGCAGAGTTTTGGCAAGTCGAACCCGAAGTGGCGTTTGCAAAACTTCCCGATATCATCGAGATTGCAACGAAGATGATAAAATACATCATCAAAGCGGTGCTTGACGAATGCCCCGACGAAATCGCGTTCTTCGAAAAAGCGTTTGAACCCGGTCTTAAGGACAAACTTCAACATGTCGTGGACAGCGACTTCGTGGTGCTCGATTACTCGAAGGCTATCGACATCCTCAAAGAGAGCAAAGTCGAATTTGCGTATCCCGTCGAATGGGGTCTCGACCTGCAAAGCGAACACGAGAGATACATCACCGAAAAGGTGTTCAACAAACCCGTTTTCGTCATCAACTATCCCAAGAAGATAAAGTCCTTCTATATGAAGCAAAACGACGACGGTCTCACCGTTGCGGCAACCGACCTTTTGGTGCCGGGCGTTGGCGAAATCATCGGTTGCAGCGAGAGAGAAGCCGACTACGACAAACTCAAACAGGCTATGGTTGAAAGGGGTATGAATCTTGACGACTACACCGGCTATATGGATTTGAGAAAGTACGGCACGGTGCCTCACAGCGGATTCGGACTCGGACTCGAACGTATCCTCATGTACGTCACGGGCATAGGCAACATTCGCGACGTGCAACTCTATTCGAGAACGGCAGGCGACCTGATGGCATGACGCAAAAATCGTCGCATAGGCAACGGCAACACGCAAGTTTGCGTATCGCCGAGAGCCTTGCTCGATTTATTGCGCAACTACCGCGCAGAGAATCTTTGCTATCAAAACAAGACGGACAAGAAATCAAACCGCAGTTTCGCAAGATTATCTGCTTGGCGGCGTGACTTAGCCGCAGCGATATTGCACTGCGTGCAGTGATATGCACGCAAAGCGTGCGTGAAATTGTCCTTACGGACAGTGAAATTTGCGCATAGCGCAAGTGAAATTGCACCGTCGGTGCAGTTGTGGAGAAGAGTGCCTTTGGCACAATGAAGAATATACAAGCCAAAACAGAGTTTTGGTATAGTCGTGCAAAATGCACGACGTAATAAAAAGCGGTATCATTACAGTCGGGGGAAAATTGAATAAAAAATCCCAAACGGAGGGTTGGCGCCGCCGTATAGGCGATACAACCGAAAAGGAGAAGAAATGGACAACTTAGTGATTCCGAGCGACTACAAGCCGAAAATGACCATCCGCGAAACAGAAAAAGCAATCAAATTCGTGAAAGATTCCTTCCAGCGCAATTTGATAAAAAACTTTGGATTTGAAAGGGTGTCCGCGCCGCTTTTCGTAAAGAGCGGAACGGGCATAAACGACGATCTCAACGGAGTTGAACGTGCCGTGCGCTTCGACGTGAAGGAACAAGGCGGCGTTGAAGCGGAAATCGTACACTCGTTGGCAAAATGGAAACGCGCCGCGCTCAAGCGTTACGGATTCAGAAGCGGCGAGGGTATCTATACGGATATGAACGCCATCCGTCGCGACGACAAGTGCGACAACCAACACTCGATATACGTCGATCAATGGGATTGGGAAATGGTGATAAGCAAAGAACAGCGCAACCTCGACTTCCTCAAAATGATAGTGAGAAGGCTTGTAGGTGCAATTTGCGACACTCTCGACGAAACGAAAAAGGCGTATCCGTGCATCGATCTCGACCTCAAAAGAGAGGTCACGTTCGTCACGACGCAGGAGGCTCTCGACAGATATCCCGACCTCGATTCGCACGCAAGAGAACGCGCTCTTGCAAAGGAGTACGGAACATTGTTCCTTATGCAAATCGGCGGCGCGCTTTCAAACGGCAAGCCCCACGACGGACGCGCACCCGACTATGACGACTGGGATTTGAACGGCGACATAATCTTCTACGACAAGGTGCTTGACGACAGTCTTGAAATATCGTCCATGGGCATACGCGTGGACTCCGAGAGTATGGTGAAGCAACTCAAAATCGCAGGCTGCGAGCAGAGACTTCAAAATCAATTCCACAAAGACGTGGTCGAGGGCAATCTTCCTCTCACAATCGGCGGCGGAATAGGGCAGTCGAGGCTGTGTATGCTGTTGCTGCAAAAAGCGCATATCGGCGAGGTGCAATCGGGACTTTGGCCCGACGATATGCACGAAAAATGCGAAAAAGCAGGTATAAACCTGTTGTAATAAACAAAAAATCTTTATTCTGAAAGGTGTATATGGAACTCAGAACACATAATTGTGGCGAATTGCGTCAATCAGACGAAGGCAAACACGTCAAACTTTGCGGATGGCTTTCAAGCGTTCGCGACCTTGGCGCAGTCATCTTTTTCGTGTTGCGCGACTACTACGGATACACGCAGGCGGTTGTAAGCGACGAGGCGAAAAAAGAACAAATCCGCGCAATTCCGCGCGAAAGCACGATAAGCGTCGAGGGTAAAGTCGTCCTTCGCAGCGCGCCCAACAAGGATATGCCCACCGGTATGATCGAAATCGAACCCGATACGATCGAGGTGCTCGGCAGATGCTACGAGCAACTTCCTTTCGAAATTGCCACAAGCACGCAATCAAGAGAAGACGTCCGTCTCAAATATCGTTTCCTCGATTTGAGAAATCCCGACGTCAAGGCGAAAATCGTTTTCCGTTCGAAAGTGGTCAGTTGGCTTCGCAACAAGATGACTTCTCTCGGATTCTTGGAGATTGCGACGCCTATCCTCACGTCGTCCTCGCCCGAAGGCGCGCGCGACTACATCGTGCCGTCGAGACTGTATCCCGGTCACTTCTATGCGCTTCCGCAAGCGCCGCAACAATACAAGCAGTTGCTTATGGCTTCGGGCTTTGACAAATACTTCCAAATCGCGCCCTGTTTCAGAGACGAGGACGCGCGTGCGGACAGAAGCCCGGGCGAGTTCTACCAACTCGACACCGAGATGTGCTTTGCAACGCAAGAGGACGTGTTCACGGTTATGGAAGAGGTTTTGAGCGGCGTGTTCAAAGAGTTTTCACCCGAAGGATACAAAGTCGATCAAGGTCCGTTCCGTCGCATCACCTACCGCGACGCTATGAGAGATTACGGCTCGGACAAACCCGATCTTCGCAATCCGCTCATCATCAAGGACGTCACCGATATTCTTTGCGAAAAAGCGCCTTTCTTCGAGAAAGGCAAGACGATAAAAGCAATCGCCGTACCCGATTTCAAGGAAACGAGAAAGTGGATTGACGCCCTCGTGGAAAAATCCAAACAAAACGGCGCGAGCAATATGTACTGGTTCAAACTTGACGAGAAGGGCGAACTTGCAGGCGGTATCGCAAAATTCTTGGGCGAGAGCAAAGACGCGCTCGTTGAAAGGCTCGGTCTTTCGGCAGGCTCGTTCGTCGCAATCCTCGCAGAGGAAAAGGGCGTGGAAAAACAGGCGGGCTACGTCCGTACCGAACTCGGCAACGGACTCGACCTCATCGAGAAAAACGCTTTCCGCTTCTGCTGGATCGTGGACTTCCCGATGTACGAATACGACGACGAAGGCGTTCTCGGTTTCTGCCACAATCCGTTCTCTATGCCGCAAGGCGGTCTCGAGGCTCTCAACACCAAAGACCCGCTCGACATTGTGGCGTATCAGTACGACAGCGTTGTCAACGGCGTGGAATTGAGTTCGGGCGCAGTCAGAAATCACGAACCCGCAATTATGGAAAGAGCGTTTGAAATCGTCGGCTACGGCAAAGACGTTATCGAGGAGAAATTCTCCGCTCTTTACAACGCGTTCAAGTTCGGCGCACCGCCGCACGCAGGCATCGCGCCGGGCGTAGACCGTATCGTTATGCTTCTTGCAAACGAGCCGAGCATAAGAGAAATCATCACCTTCCCGATGGACAGAAACGCACGCGATATCCTTATGGGCGCACCCGGAACGGTCACCGAGAAGCAACTCAGAGAAGTGCATATCAAAATCGATTTGCCCAAAGAAGAAAACAAATAAGACATCAAAAGGGACTCGTATCCCCAGGAGAAATATAATGAAAAAGAAACTTTTTAGCGTATTTGCGGCAGTTTTGGTGCTCGTGCTTTGCATAGCGGCACTCGTTGCTTGCAATCCGTACAAAGCTGACTCTATCGGCAGCGGAGATTCTTCCGCGTCGGTCGAATCGAACGGCGGTTACGTCGTCAAACAAGGCAAATTTGTCTACTTCATCAACGGCTACGTCGGCGAAAGTGCGGACAACGCATGGGGCGCGGCTACAAAACAAGGTATCGTGCGCGCCGAAGTCAAGGACGGCAAGGTCGATCCCGAATCGGCAAAACTCGTCGTTCCCAAGAGCGTGTACAATTCATCCACCGCAGGCGGTATCGCGGTTTACGGCGAGTGGATTTACTATACGTCCGTCAACACCGACAAGGACAAGAGCGGCACGGCTTCAACCACCAACACCGACTTTATGCGCACCAAAACCGACGGTTCGGTGACCCAACTCATCGGCACCATCGCGTCGCGCTCGTCCAAATATATCTTCACAGAATCCCGCGTGCTTTATTATCTCAACAGCACCATAAGTTATATCGATTTCTCGGGCATGAACGACAAAGCGACAAACAAAGGTAAGGGCGCAGTCAAAGGCACTCTCGTCGAAAACGTCGAAAACGTCGTTTGGTCCTATGATTCGGACGTTATCTTCTACGTCCAAAGCGCGCCGAGCGAGGATAGTTACAAAAACTACAACAATCTTTGCTCTATCAACGCCGACGGAAGCAACCAAAAGACCCTCGCAACGCAAACTACGTTCACCGACGATCCTCTCAACAACCAACTCGACGTGTTCAAGTTCAGCCTCGTCAATATGTATGTCGAATCGGACGGCGATTGCTCCTTGTACTACACCAAATCTCACACCCTCAACAGTTCGAGCGTGTCCGACGGTTTGTTTGTCGCAAAGGCGAGCAACGTCAAGGATAGCGAAAAGAAACTCAACACCATCGCTTCCACAACTCTCGTTCCGCTCGGCTACGAGGAGGGCGCGCTTGCATACAACAGCCAAAGCGTTTACTGCTGGTATAACGGCACCGACGCAGAAAACCCCGTGCAAGTGACAAGCACTTCGCAAACCATCTGGAAGGTCGATCAAGAAAAAGGAATCGTGTATTACACGGCAACTTCTTCTGCAAGCAGCATTTCCAAAATTTCGTACAAGCAACCCAACGCAACCGCAACCGTCGTTATGTCCGAAGGCATCAAGACCGACTGGCTTGTCCTCGATTTCGTAGGCGATGACTTCTACTTCTTTGCAAGCAACGACGACAACTATTTGCACACAATCAACCTTGCGACTTTCGACAAGGACGCAGAGGACGCCGAAAGCACTTATATCGGTTGTCCGACCGACAGATTGGAAGAAGACGCTTAATCCTGCAAATTAAGCGTCCTCAAACAACAAATCAATGACCAAAACCATTTTTATTACGGGTGGAAGTCGGGGAATAGGCGAAGCGGTCGTACGCTTGGCGGCGGGAAATTACAACGTCGCATTCACCTACAATTCCTCAAAGGAGAAAGCGCTTTCTTTGCAGAATGCGCTTGATTCTCGTTTTGGCGGCGTGCTTGCAATCGAGTGCGACGTCACAAATCCCGATAGCGTTTCAAACGCCGTCGAAACCGCAAAAAAACGTTTTGGCAAAATCGATATTCTCGTCAACAACGCAGGCGTCGCAAAGAGCGGACTTTTGATAGATACGTCGCTTGACGACTTCAAACGCATTTTCGACGTCAACGTCAACGGCACGTTCAACGTCACAAAAGCAGTTCTCCCCGATATGCTTTCGCGCGGACAAGGCTCGATTGTCAACCTCTCGTCCGTCTGGGGCGAGAAGGGCGCAAGTATGGAAGTTGCCTATTCCGCCTCAAAAGCAGCAGTTATCGGCTTCACCAAAGCCCTCGCCAAAGAGGTTGCCCCAATGGGCGTTCTCGTCAACGCCGTCGCACCAGGCGCCGTCGACACCGATATGATGTCCGCCTACACTCCTCTCGAAAAAGATGAACTCTGCCGCGACAGCATACCTCTTTGCAGGCTCGCCACCCCCTCCGAAATTGCCAAAGCGATACTTTATTTGGCGGAGAGCGGGTATTGTGTTGGGTCTGTTTTATCCATCACCGCCGGACTGTAAAACCGCGCTATTTGGCGAATAATTTTGTCAGGCACGGCTTGCCTGTCAACTCATTTACGCTTTGTAAATTAGGGTTGCCATTCGGATGCCTCTTTTTTGTTCTTCATCCAAATATCGCGCTTCAAAGCATATTGATTGATTGTGGTTTTTATGTTCTTTCTCTACAAGAGTGAACGGCGTGTACTCTAAATGGAAGCCCCCCCCTCTTTCCCTCTCGGGTATTTCTCCCACCACTCGGTTAGGGGCACTTCTCTACATAGGTTATCGTCGTTCGCGGGGGAGACAATCGGCACTCGCATAGATAGGGGCATTTCACTTATTATGCCACTTCGCCTGCGTGGC
>CAVKTQ010000005.1:0-34833 GCA_963659105.1 Firmicutes bacterium CAG:238
TTCGTATGAACTGTTTTTATTTTTACAGGTGTTGCACTTGAAAGTATAATTCACCATGAAATGAAAAATCCGTGAATGAATCTCATTCACGGATTTGGAGCTGATGACCAGACTTGAACTGGTGACCTCATCCTTACCAAGGATGTGCTCTACCACCTGAGCCACATCAGCATATTTTTGGCGGAAGCGGAGGGATTCGAACCCCCGTGGGCTTTCACCCAAACGGTTTTCAAGACCGCCTCGTTATGACCGCTTCGATACGCTTCCATATAAACTAAAGCAAATCGTTCCTTTTTTTTGTAAAACCGTTTTCTGTCCAAACGGTTTGACGCTTCGCTACCAAGCAAGACACGCCTGCTATGACCGCTTCGATACGCTTCCATATAAATTAAAGCAAATCGTTTCTTTTTTTGCAAAACCGTTTTCTGCCCAAACGGTTTGACGCTTCGCTACCAAGCAAGACGCACCTGCTATGACCGCTTCGATACGCTTCCATACAAGTCAAAGCAAATCGTTTCCTCTACATTTTGAAACCGTCTTTACTCAAATCGTTTTACGTTTCGCTATCAAGCCTATTCAGTATAACAAGAGATTACGATTGTGTCAAACATTGATGTTAAATTTGCCAAAAAACTTGCGCCGCTTTTGCAAATTATTCTTGTGCAAACTGAATTTTTCCGTCGGTGACGGTGATTTTTGTGCCGACAAAAGAGGTGTCGGTAGGCGTTACGCCGCCGCCGTTTACGTCGTAGACGGACGCGAGATTCGAGCAGCCTGCAAACGCATACTCGCCTAACGTGCACGGCATTCTGTTTTCAAAATACAAGGCTTGAAGGTTGGGCAAACCTGCAAAAGCGACGGCGTCGATTTCGCATACGCTTGCAGGAATATGGATTGTCACGGGCAGGCTTTTGAGCGTCGAATCCGCAAAAATGCTGTTTGTAATGCGGTAAACACTGTACGTTTCGTACGCATCGGAGCTTACGCCGTCAAGAGTCGCAAGCACTTTGCCTGTTCCATTTTCCACCCAAATGACTTCGGGAATATACAAGTCGGACAAATTGAGCCCTTGACTGTTTTCGCCATCGGTGTAGAACGTGGATATTTCGACGTATTTGCCATCCTTGCCCTCGACGGTTATTTCCTTATAATTGAAGTACTTTGCCCAAACGTTGTTAGAGTCGGGAGTTACGGACGGAGACGCTTTTGACGAGCCGCCGCCGCTTGTGCCGTCGGGAGAAATCCAAACCGCATAGGAAACGCCCATCGCCGAAACGGCGACTGCAAAAAGCGCTATTATTGCGACAATCATCGCGATTTTGTTTTTGCGAAGCGACATCATGCGGGCATATTTCCTTCTCTTATATTTACGTCGTTGCCGACGTTGTATTTGATTTCAAACTGGAATGCTATTGATTTTTGCGTGCTTTCGAAGTATATGAGTTTCTCGTTGCACTCCTCGTCGATTTCGTTGAAATAGATTGTTGCTTTGACATAGTATGTTTCTCCGGGGATTACGAGCATATAGAGTTTGTAACTCGGCAATTTTCTGTCGGTTGTGAACGGTTGGTTGTAGTATATCGCGCTCGGATTGTTCGAAAAATCGTTCGGCGCAACCGACGTTATCTTTTCGCTTGTTTTGGAGTCATCTTTCAAGGTGACGAGTTCCATTTCGACATTGAAAGCGGAAAGATAGTCTGTAGTTTGGTCGCTGTCAAGATGTGCCGAATTGACGCTGAGCATAAGCGATTTTCTTCCGTCGATCGAAACTTGGTTTTCGTCCGTATCCGACGAGCCGACAAACGTAATCGGGAAGTAAATCACTGCGCATTTTGCCGCGATATCTATTGTGCCGCTTTGCTTTTGTTTCAAATCCGTACCGTACGGCGCGACATTGCCTTTTTCAAGATATCCCGGCGTTGCCACGGCAGGCCAAACCGCAGTGCCGTAGTCGCTTGCGGCGTTCTCGTCAATGGTGATGCTCGCGCTTTCCGACAACAGCGCGGAGTCGGTTGTAAAGCCGTCTTCGTTGCTGTCCGACACGTTTGTGAACCATGCGGCGGTCACGCTGACGACGGTGACGACGAAAATGAGTGCCATAACGACGGACGAAACGATGAGAGTGCGCTTTGTCTTATTCATTGCTCTGCGCCTCCTCGTGCATTGTCGTTACGTTGATCACCGCCGAAAACTCGAACGTAGACCCCGAATAATCCATATGCGAATAGTACATCTGATTGGACAAAGATTCAAAAATCTTTTTGGTGTCGTCGTTTGTCGTTTCGCCGTCCACCGTGGTTGTGTAGATATCGGTTGCGGTGTATTTGTCCCTGTCTTGTGAGAAAAACTGCATCCAGAACAGTTTTTCGGGCGCAAAGACGATGTAGAAATCGAACAGTTGCGACGTGGAGTCGCCTACGCCTTGCGTGCCGAAATTGTCGATAACGCGCCTGTCTACGTCCTTTATGGTCGTCGAATCGATTGACTTGTCGTCGTTTACGAGCGCAACAAGCTTGTCGTCGCCGAACGTAAGTTTGCCATAGGGCGTGTACCACACCTCGCCCGAAGTCGGTTCGAGTTGTTTGAGTTTCCGTCCCTGTGTTTGCTCGTCGATTTTGTAGGTTCGATAGTTTCTCACCACGCCGTCTTCATCGGTTTCGCCGTGCACTTTGAAAAACCACGTGAACGCAAACGGAATGTCGCTCACGGGCGATATGTTAGAGCCTGTAGCGGCATAGATTTTGTTTGTTTTTTCGACTTCATTCTCCCCCGTTTCTTCGTTTTTGACAATCTTGCCGTCCGCGTCGCGTTTATACTTGATGATTTCCACGCCGTCGAACGCCATACTCATATCGAAGGTTTTACCCTGCGTGTCGAGCGCAACGGTGTTGATGAAATAGTACGCGCGATTGCTTATATCTACGTCGTTGTTGCCTGCAACGGCTGCCGACATAAGTTTGCCGACATTTGCGCCGCTTGCGCAAAATGCGGTCTGCCCGACGTACTGCATATTGTCGAAAAGGGATTTTCCGTCCGTTGACAAAGGCTGACGAGTAAAGTCGATTTTGTACGAATCCGCCGTAGACATCGTGATTTCGGTGATTGTGACTTTGTCGGCGTTTGTGAACCACGCAAAAGACGCGCCCACCATAACGACGGTGGTCACGATTATCAAAAGCGGAATCATAATCGACATTACGATTTTTATGTTTTTGCTTTTGCTTGTTTGCATGGTCTATCCTTACTTTTGCGTGTTTTGCTTGCGCCCTACGAAGTTTTATATATTTATATATAAACTACAATCGAGCAAGGCGTTTTATTTGATTTTTCGTCGATTTTTTTCGCGCAATATTTCATTGTTTTGAAAACGCACGGTTAGAATCGCGATTTTGCGACGTTTCCGCAATTATTCCCTATTTCGAGCGATTTGCAATATTTGCGCTCTCTTTCTCGCGCTCGGACGGCTTTTGCGCCGTCCGAAAACGATTTTATCGGTTATCTAACCGTATCAAGTTGCCAACCAACTCGAATTGCTCTCGGCGTACGCCTCGAACATATCTTTGTTGCAAGTTATCTTATATCCGAACGACGTGCCGTCAGTGTTCTTTGCGCTTTCGACCGTTCCGAAGAACGCGCCTGCAAACGTGCTTGCGATATCGATTGCGATATTTTTCTTGAGCGTGAACGTCGCAAACGGAAGTTGTCTAAGCAGCGACACGTTTTGCTTGTTTGCAATGGCAATCGGATTGCTTTGCGTGCCGTCAGCCGTGCCGACGAGCCAACTCGACGAACCGAGCGCATATACGTTGACACTGAACTTATTGCTTTCGCTTGTGAGCGTTCCCGTCGTCTTTGACAAAGAATACATCATTAGATACACGGAAACTATATCTTTGAGGCGCATACTTTGTCTCTCGTTTGCCGCGTTTTGCGCGCCTGTTGCCGACAGTGCGGTAAGTTGTACGTCGTCGAGAACGTCGAACGTACCTTTTGTCGGTGCGCTCTCGCCTGCGTAGTAATACTTGTTTTCGGTGCCGTAACCCGAAATCGAACCCGACATCAACTCGTTGAAGGTCTTTGAGTTGCCAGAAACGTTGACGAATGTGCTTCCCTTTTGCCATACGGCGTTCGCCATATGATAGGAATCTTCAATCGTTACGCTCGAAGTCGTGAACGGATTGACCGAGCCGCCGTTTGCGGTGATTTGCACGAGGGAAACGACGTTATTTACGCTTGCGCTCGTCGTGCCGACAACACCGCCGACGGTTGCGTTTTGAGAGGTTATCGTGCCGAGGACGATTGCGTTTTCGATATTTCTCGCACTCGTGCCGAACAAGCCGCCAACCGTGCCGCCGCTCACGTTGATTGCGCCGTGTGTGGACACGTTCTTTATGCTCGTTTCGGTGGTATTCGATTCGTAAACGCTGCCCGCTAACACACCGACGTTGCCGCTATTTGCGTTGATTGTGACGTTTCTCAAATGCACGTTCTTGACGATACCGCTTGCGCCGATGATGTCGAACAAGCCGACGTTCGTCTTGCCGTAGCCCATTATGTTGAGATATTCGATGACGTAGCCGTTGCCGTCGTAAGAGCCGTCAAAGCCTGTGGGCAAGTCGCTTCCGTCTGCTGTTGCCGTTGACTCGAACAGGCTTCCGTTTATCGTCACGTTTGCGCCCGCTCTGGCTTTGAGTACGTTGGTGAGGAATTGCTTGCCCGTTCCGTTCCAGTCGTATGACGTGGTGGTGACGGTGCCGTCCTCAGCGACGGAGGATGTCGTGAAGAACGCGTTGAGCAGTTCGATATCTTCCGCCGTAAACGTACCCGTGATATCCTTGATTTGCACAAACTTGGTCGGGATTGCGGTTGTTGTGGATTGCGTGGATTGATAGTAGCCCCACTCTTTCTTTTCGGTGTCGAGGAACACCGCATAATCCGCCGCTTGCAATTCGGCAAGGTACTCGTCCCAATTCTCCGCCTTTGAATCTGTAATGGGCGAACCGCTCGGTTTCTCGTAATCGCCGACGTATGCGCCGCTCTCGTCCACGCCAACGACCTTGACCCACTCGTAACCCGAGGATACGATCTTGATCATATCGAGGTTTTGCGGATTCTGATGCGCCGTGTAGTAGAAGGACGCAATGAGCAGTTGCGCAAGCGAACTTATCTTGTATTCGTCGCCCTCCGTCACGAAGTAGGCAATGGTGAGAGTGGGCTGATTGCTCAAACGATAGTTGAGATTCATACCGTCTTTTGTGGTCACCGACGCGCCGAGCCGCAAATTGCCCGACCTGCCCTGAATGGTCGTGTAGCCGTGATATTCTTTCTTTGCATAACCTGATTCGCTCGAGTGGTCTATGCCGTCTTCGTACATCCAGCCGTTTGTGACGATGATGTCCGCGCCCGCTTTGTCCGTTTCCTTGTTGGTGCCTGTAACCGGCTTCCAGTCGGTGTTGTAGGTGTTGTCGTCGTTGGCGTAACTTTGAGCGGTGTTGGAGTATTCCACCTTGACGGATTTGACGGTTATTTCGATTTGGATATTCGGCGAACCGCTCGCATTCTTGCGGTTTTGGTCGGTTTCTCTATAATCGTACACAGTGACTTTGCTTGCAAAATTGCCGTCGGATTCACTGTATGCGCCGTCGCTCGAATGATATACGTTGAAGGTATAGTTGCTTGCGCCGCCGCCCGTCATCTCAAACACGAGTTTCTTTAGATATGTGCCGGACGTCGCTTTCTTGAACGTGCCGTCCGAGTCCTTGTACACGTCGTTGACGTATTTTGCAAAGTCGAATCCGCTGTTTGCACTGCTGTTGCGCGAATCTACGGATTCTGCATAATTTGCGGTGATTGTCACACTGTCGCCCGACAAAACGCCGCTGACTCTAAATCCTTCGCCTGCGCGATATGTGCTGCTCGTGCCGTTGCCGCTTACGCCGTTGCCGCCGTAGGTCGTGCCGTCGTTGTACGTCCTCGTCGCCTTGTTGGAGCGCAGTTTGTCGAGCGTGACTTTGATATGTGCAGGCGTAATCTTACCCACTTTGTACGCCGTCGTATCGACGCTTCCCAATGCGTAGTCGCCGACGTTCGTCGGGTCGGCGAACGTGTACGAGAACGTGACCGCTTTGCCGCCTATGACGTTGTTGCTCGAATCGTAAAGCACGTTTTTGTCGTCGTACGTTCCGCTGATTGTAAACGGATTGCTTGTCGGGACATGTCCCGTTGCGCTCAACGTGAAGTAACTGTCGGGAATTTGTGCCGTCACTCTGTTGTTGCCGTCGTACACTTTTTCAAGCGTTGCGTTTGTCGCCGTAAAGGCTATCGAAACGACGGACGGAGTTATCTCGAACTCGCCGCTCGTGTCGCCGCCTGCGATTTCGTAGTTTTTGAGGATGGAATCCGATCCGTCGGCGTTCTTGCCCGTAACGCTGCTTATGACCGCAGTCATAGACTTTTTGCCTTCCGCAACGTGAGTTGCCGCACCCGATACGGTGATTACGATGACGTCGTTGCCTGCATAACCTTTGATTCTCGCCTCCGTTACAGTGGACGAGGAAACCGCAAGTTGTCCGTTTCCGCCCTCGCTGACGCTTTCAACGCCGTTGATTTTCAATCCTTGCGCCGCGTTGCTGAACACAAACGACTCATAACTTTCCCAAGAGAGTTTGATTTGTCTTGGTTGAATGATGTAAGTCGCCTCGTCCGTGCCTTTGATTTCGTAGTTCTGCGTGGTGTTTTCACTTCCTCGCATTGCCACAATAGCGTTCGTTGCGGTGCCGCCGATACTTATCTTGTACGTTCCTGCATTGACAATCTTGTCCGTCGTCGCTCCGTCAACCGTTGCGGAATATTTGATTGTTATCGTATCATCATTGAATTGAATCTTGCCGTTTGCAACTTCACTGTCACCGACTTTAAGCGTGGGAGTTACAGCCGTACCGTCATAGATCTTATTTCCACCGGTCAACCCGCTGAGTTCGAGTATTTTTTTGTTGATTGTCCAACTCGTGCTTACGGCGGTGTTGGAAATATAGTAGTTTCCGCTGCTCCTTCCGTTGAGCGAAGCGCCTATCGTTGCGGTGTACGTTCCGACGTTTATGGTGCTTACCAAATTCTTCACGTCAACGGCGCTGTTGCGATTCGACGAAACGGTATAGAAGTTGTCGCCGACGTAAAGCGTAATATCGACGGAATCCCACACGTTGCCGACTTGGCAGAGATTTGAAATCTTGACAGTGGAAAGACCTTGATGATACGTATTGTACTCATACGGCGACTTGCCGGTTTGCGTAAATTCGACGGTGAGCGGTCGCTGCGTAATTGTGTAGTAGTATGTTTGCGACAATGTCGGAGTATGAGAACAGTTCTTTGACGCTTCCTCATAGTCGTCGCCTTTGCCGAGCGTTACGCTGTACTTCTTTGCGTTTATGTCGGTTTCAAACACCCATGTTACCGTTTTGTTGCTCGTCGAATCGGACGGCTTCGTTTTTACGGTGACGCCGCTTGGGGTTACTTTGAAGAATTGTTCGACAAACGTTCCGAGATTTACGATATTACTATTGACTGCGGTGAACGTCAGTGTTATCGTACCCTTTTGACTGCCATTGTATTGGTGCTGCGTTGTACTTTCGCTGCGTCTGATTTCGATTTTATTCTCGGTGATGGAATATGTCGGTTCGCTTGTACCGTCAAACGTAAGTTTGTAGTTGCCGACTTGATATCCCTTTCCTCCTTTCGTCTTTATGTAATAATCGCCGACTTTGGACACTCCCGTCAAATCAAAACGTAACGTCCTACTGCCTTGTCCTTCCGTAACGCCGCCATATGAGACTTGAATCACGTTGTCGATAGTAATCGTATTTATCAACTCACCGTCTTTGTGCATTGCGGTTTCGGTAATTTTTTTGGTGGTGTTTTGTTTGCCCAATTCCATCACGAACACAGGCTCGAATGCGGCAAATTGCAACACGCCGTCATTAAATTTGAAGCCCGAAACAGTCCACGTCGCGCCCTTATTCGTGCTGGTATTATCGAAGTAGTCCGAAGCGTCCGTAGTTCTCTTCAACGTAAGTTCCGCAGGTTTGACGACTATCGTCTGGTCTTGAAGTATGGGCGACGGGTTATATCTGTCGTCCATATTCGGCGTTTCAACGCTGACCTTGTACGTTTTTGCGTCCTTGAAGTTGATTCTGCAACTAAACGTTCTCGTATCCGTGTCGAGATTGGCGATATCTTCCACGTTGAACAACAAATCGTCGCCGCTGAGTTTATTTCCGATTGCAAAGCCGCCGGCTGAAACGGTTATGTTGTTTGAAACGACTTTGCCGTCTGTCGATTGATTTGCAAATCCGGTACCGTTCCAAGTGAACTTCGCAATCTCGTTGTCTTCTGCGTCCTTTATGACGATATTGAAGTTGATATAGCCTTCTCCCAGACCATTACTGTCGGATGGCGCGATATTTTCAATTGTCAAATCCGCATCGATGTCGGGATCGCCGTACGTCAACGTGCCGGAAGGGACGGACAACGTGGCTTCGAGGTCGCGCTTCTTGATTTCCCAGTCGATTTTTACGCCGCCGACGACGTGAGGCGTGCCTGCGCTGTCGAAATAGTAAATCTTGACTTGGGACTTGAATGTGCCGGGTTCGTTTTTCGTGCCGTCCGACGACGTATCGGACGAATAGCAATAGGAGTCCGCCTTTGTCGTGTCATCTGTCGGAGTTTCAATAAACGGCACTGCGGCGGCACCGGAAGCGGTGATTGCCACGGGCGCGTAACGCTCATAGCCGTTGTAGGTGAGGGATTTGCCTCTTGAAATGGTGCGATAGTAGACGGCGACGTTTTTGGCGAGTGCGCCTTCTTTGGCGGTGAGGGTCTCGATGTAGAATTTGCTATTGTCGAACGTTGCGCTCGGACGAGAGTCGCCCGACGTTGCCATATACAGATAATATCCGCTGTCTTCGCCTGCGGAAGTCGCGGTTGCGTAAAGGGTGGATTTTTGCGGTTGACCGTTACCGCCCAAAACGATTGCCGATTTGTCGAGGGTCTTCGTGTCGTCGCCCGATTCGCGCTCGCTTGCGCTGTACGCGTCGGCAATGCGTTTCCAGTAGGACAAGTTGGCGTTGGGAGAATGCTCCGCGCTGATTGTGCCTATCGACGTGTCGGTTGCGTAGACGAAGTACCAGCCCGTATTTTCAGCGCCCGTCGTATACGATTTTGCATTTGCAATGGGGCTGACCCAGGCGCCGTTTTTGGTTGTCGGTGCAGTGACGCCGAGGCTCGATTTGAAGTATTCCTCCCACGTCGTATTCTCGTCGGTGACGGCGGTTATGGTTGTATCCTTATACTTATGCGTGCCTTTATAGTCGTCGTAATAGGTCTTTGGCGTGTACATCGTGCAGAATTCTTCGGTGAACACCACCGCTTGACCGTCTACGGTTTCGACGATGGTTTCGAACTTGCCGAGTTCCTCCTGCAGGTTGCTTACGTCGGTGCCTGCGAGGGTTGCGTTGGGATAGCCCTTGACCCAATAGGACGTTTTCGCGTCGGTGTCAGATTCGCTAAGACCTATGATACCGCCGACGTTGCTGTCGCCCTCGAACGTACCCTCGACGGCGTATGCCGACTTGATGACGGTGCCTTTGCCCTTTGTTGCGCCGACGATACCGCCGACGTTTTCGCCGCCCTTGACGGTTGTCTTGTGGGCGAGCATATTGCTTATGACGATATCCTTTGCAAGGACAAGACCGACGATGCCGCCGACGTTGTTGATGCCGCTCGCCTCGACGTTGCCGTTTGCGTAGTAGGTGTTTCTTTCGCCCTCGTCAGAACCCCACTTTGCGACCTCTTCGCCTATGACGCCGATTGCGCCGCCTACGCCGCCCCAACCCGTAATCGTATTGGGCGCAGCGTCCTTTGCCGCCGATATCTCATCGTCGGTTGCATTGACGGTGAGGTTGCCGGCAGCCTCGAAGTGCGTGTTGACGATTTGGATGTAATCGTCGCCGAGCGTGACGCCGAGTTTTGTGAGTTCGGTTTCAAACGGAGTGGGTATGCCGATATAGCCGACCGAGCCGCCGACCGCGTTGACCGCATTGACCGTCAAACCGTTCGATTTGTTGACGAATTGAGCGAATTTGACAGGACCTGCAAGCACGCCGATAGAGCCGCCGACAAAGCCCGTCGCGTTGACGTTGCCCTTGTTTTCGAAGTTGACCGAATATTTCGCGGTGCCCTCGATGGTGCCGACGAGCGCGCCGATTGAGCCGCCTGCGAAGTAGCCGTGCGCCGCAACCTCGCCGCTGTTGACGAACAGCGTGTCGGTATCTTTTGCGGTGATAGTGACGTTTTTGCCCACAAAGCCGATCGAGCCGCCGACGAATCTGCCGCCCTCGACCTTGCCGCCGTTTGTGAACGTACCTGCGATTGCGCCCTTGCCCTCGTCTGTGGCTTTGAGCGTATCGGGCGAATCGAGCAAGCCGATAACGCCGCCGACGTAGTCGCCGTCTTCATATGTCGTACCGTTCAAAGCGCCGCCCTTGACGTTGCCGTTGTTGGTTATGGAAAGGTTTTTGATTGAATTTATTTGCTCTTCAGAGAGCGTTGCGCCGCCAACTGCGGTGTCCGCCTCGCCGCCGCCCGTTGTGAGCAAGCCTTGGTTGCGACCGATGATGCCGCCGACGTAGTTTTTGCCTTGGATGTTGCCGTTTTGCGTGATAACGCCCTTGACGATGTCTATGGTTGCGTAGTCGGTTGCGCCGCTTGCGCTTGCGCCCTCGTTCTTGCCGACGATACCGCCGACGTTCTCGCCCGAACCGGTGACGGTTGCGGTGATTGAGATGTTGAGCGTACCCGACCTATACGGCTTTGCGTTTGCGACGTTAGAACCGATGTGGAGGGTGCTTTGCGAGTTGTTTACGCCTATGAATCCGCCCACTTCGTTCGTACCGACGATAGTGCCGCCGATTGAAATTTGCGTGCCGTTGAGTTTGCCGTCCTTGCCGAGTTTGTCGGTGTTGTCGGCGAGGATGTAGACCGTGCCGATATTCTTGCCGATGAAACCGCCGACGTTTTCAGCAAGCGACGTTGTCATTGTGGGTTTCACGTCGAAGTTGCCTATGAACGTAGCGGTGTTTGTACGCCCTGCCACGCCGCCGACGTTTGCCGCATTGGGCGTAACGGAAATCGTACCGCCGACTGTGACGACCGAGCCCGAAGCGAAGTTTGCGCCGCTTCCCATATCGCCCACGATACCGCCGATTTGGCTTATTGCCGCGTCGGAGTCAGACGATTGGTTGGTAGCCTCAACGCTCACCGTAATAGTGCCTGCAAACGTATTTGCACCGCTGAACGTCGTGGTGAGCGGGCTGACCGTATCCGTCGAGTTTTGCGTAAATCCGACAAGACCGCCGATTGCGGTGCCGTGATTTGCGCTTTCTGCGACATTGCCGTCGCCGCCCTGATCGATACGAGTTATGCTTGCCTTGCTTCCCACCGTGCAGGAATCGATATAACCGCCCTGCGCGTTGGACATACCGCCTGCAATGCCGCCGAGACTATGCTCGCCGCTTATCGTGACGTTGCCGTCAACGCCGACTTTGCAGCCTGTGACGAATGCCGAGACGTATTGCGAGCCGAATCCGACAATACCGCCGATATAACTCGACGTGGTTGCGCTGCTTGTTGCTTGAATGGTTGTTTGTTGCACGTTGCAGTTTTCGATGCGAACGCTGTTGCCTTTTCCGCTCGCTCCTTCCGCGCCGCCAACGTAACCGAGTATGCCGCCGATGTAACTGTTTGCGCTCTCGATATTGCCTGTTGTCGAAACAGAGCAATTTGAAATTGTCGCAGTGATACCTGCGTTGTACGCACTGCCCTGTTTTGTATCTGCCAAACCGACGATACCGCCTGCATTGACAACCTCCGCAGAAATTTTCTCCGTCCTTGTTTTTCCGTATGCGCCGATTTGCGTTGCGCCGACAATACCGCAATGCTCTATGGTTGTCGAGCCCAATGCCAACCCGACAATGCCGCCTGCAGCCGCCTCTGTCGTATTATCGGACGAGAATGCCCAAATCTTGCTTTGACTGCCGATTGAAATGTATTCGATGTAAGCGTCCTGCGCTTTTGCAAACAAACCGCCGTAGCCGCCGCCGTCTTTGCCGGTTGTGATACTGACATTGTCTATCACCGTGTTTTCGCCGTCTGTCTGTTTACCGCTGAAATTGCCCTTGAAAACGCTTGTGCCTCTACCCATCGGAATGAAGTTTTGCAGCGAGAACACGCCGTATCGGCGCATTGTGCCATAATCGCTGTCATTATATCCGCCGTTATAGTAGTAAGTATTGTAAGCCCAGTAGCCGTAATCGGTGCCAAGGTAGGTTATATCTCCGTACTTTCTTGCTTTGTTGAAGATTGCGCCTTTGAGCAACAAATGATAACTCTTTCCGACCCTATATTCGCCGTTTTGGTCTATGGCTTTGTACATGGTGTTGCTGTCGTTGTTGACGGCTGCCGTGTCTGTACTGTCATAAGTTGCAAGTTCGATGCGCTTTGAAGCCAACTTGTCGAGGGTGTTTGTGCCGTCTGCAACTTCGATGTACATGCCTTCAAACGAGTAGCCTGCGTCGACAAGCGCTTGCATACCCATAAGGTCGATGCCGTCTTTGATGATATACGGATATTGCTCGGAACCTGCCGGGGCAGCGTCCTTGTTGTATGAGCCGTAGTCGTCCTTGCCGTAACCGACCGAGCGCATGCTCAAACCGTTTTGAGTGTCGAGCGCGAAAATGGAAAGTTGCGGCAAACAACCGTAAACATAGAGCCAACTGTCGGGGAACGCTTTCCATTTTATTTCGTTAAGGTCGCTTGACGAAATCGCAGCGTCAGCCATGCTCTTGTTGTTGTTTGAGTCGATGCTGAGAATTTGTTCGCTCAACGAAGTGTAATCGCCAACCTTTGTGTAATCGAGATTAAACGCAGTTGTCGACTGATTGAAGACAAAGTTTTCACCCGTCATACGCAACTTGCTATTCTCGTCCATAGCGGCTGTCAATGCGTCGTATGTGTCATATACTCTTCCGGTTTTGACATATTTCGCTTTTGCGTCGCCAATACCTGCAATACCGTTTGCATAATACCATTGATCGCAAAATTCGGTATATGATCTATAATTTCCGCTCTTGTATTGCGAATAAGAATATTCCTTTCCGTTTTCATCGTTAAGATATGCGCAGATTGACGAAACGCAATTGTTTATTGAATAGCACTCTGCCGTCTTGACGCGACCTGCATTACCTTCGACGTCGCAATATCCCGAAATCGCCGCGCCGTATCTCAGAGATTCTTTAACTTGGTATCCGCCGACAATAGAATAGTCAATGGTTTTAACATTTATCTTTCCGACATTATACAAATTGTCAAAAATGACGCTTGTAGAACTTGACGGTTCCGACTGTCCCATAATTCCGCCGGCACGCACTTGCCAAGACCCTTTGTAACCAATAATGCAATATGTGGTTATATCGCCTGCGTTGTACCCTTGCGAAACTTGAATGTTTCCTGCAATGCCGACAAAACCGCCGGCTATCGTACCGCCGTAGTTTTCTCTCGATGTCCAAGCAGCAGCGCCGATATCTTTAACCGTTTTGGGATATGTTCCGCCCGAGTTTATGGCGCCTGTGTTGTAACAATATGCAATGATCGAACGTCCGCCGGTCTGGATGACGGGATCATTGCGTCCGAGAGTTTTGTATTTTTGATGCAACAGTCCGACGCCGCCCACAAGACCGCCGACAATGTTTGACAATGTGGTGATTGTGCCTGTGTTGTAGGACGCATACATATAGAGCGTTGAATATTGCCCCGTTCTTCCGACAAGTCCGCCTGCATAGCCGAATATATTCTCTCTTATGCCACGCGAATCTGCGCCATGCACACCGCCTTCGTCCTCTCCCCAGTAGCCCGAGTTGGAAAGAACGTCGCCCGTGTTTGCGCAGTTGTTGATTGTCAAAGTTGCAGCGGCGCTCGAAGTGCCGTCATGCAATCCGATAATGCCGCCGACATTGTGACCGCCGATGATTTTGCCTGCGTTGCGGCAACTTTCGACGGTTATCGTGCCTTTATATGCGCCGAGAATGCCGCCTGTACCGTAACTATATCCTGCATTTCCCCAGCCGTCGTCATAACTGTATGTATCGCCCTTGCCGCCAAGCGTATACGAGCCTTCGAGAGACGTTATATCGCCTGTGTTGACGCAACCTTTAAGCGTAACGCTGTAGTCGCCCGAGTTGTAGCCCACGATGCCTGCAACATTGCGCAAACCTATGATGTCCGCTTCGTTGGTGCAGTTGTAAAATTCGAGACTTCCGAACGGTTTTGCGACAAATCCTGCAATGTCGTATGCTGCGGAACCCGAGATTCCGTCTGCGCCGGTCATTTGGCTTGCCGCCATAATCGAACCTTTTATCGTGAGGTTCCTGAACTCTGCGTTTGCGGCGTTCGGGAACGCACTGACGCGATAATATCCGCCGCTGTTATAGTTTATGGTTATATAGTGTCCGTTGCCGTCAAACACGCCTTTGAAAGACGGCGTTTTTGCACTCAACGTGGTGCTTGTGCCAAGTTTTATTTGTTCGACAGTGCTACCGCCCTGCGAAATATTGCCTGCAAAGTTGTAACCCATATTCGACTTGGCGTTTTTGGTGTTGTCATCAGAATATGAATTCGGCGTGCATTCGACGCTGAAATACAACGGAACAGTGCCGCTTGCAGTTCCGTAATGCACACTGTTGTCGATGACGATGTCGTCGGTGAGCAACTTGACGTATTGTTTGTGATAATATGTTTCATCTTTTTTGCAAATGTCGCAATCGTCGCGATACTTGCCATAGTCGTTTGCGCCCGAATAGATGCTGTACGCAAAGTCGTTCCATTCCTCTTGCGTGCTGATTGTGAACGGATTTCCCTCGCTGCCCGGAACGAGGTCTGCCGTATAGTCGCCGATTTTATATTCGCCGTTATACTCTTTTTTCGTGGCTGTACCGACGGAAACGAGATAGGTTCCGTCGCCCTTGTAGTCGAAATACACGTTTGCGCTTATCTTTGTGACCTGGCGCGTATTGTCGACGTCGAAAACCGCCTCGGTGACTTCGACGTAATATCTTGTGCCGCCCGACGGCTTTTTGTATCTGTCTTCGACAAGTTTCTTTGCCGTGTCGTCGTTTGACGTATCGTTTTGCGGAATGTTGACAAACTCAACGTCCACAAGGCACACTTGCATGCTCGTGCCTGTTTCCATATCGAGTTTGATTGTCAGATTGGTGTTTTCGTTCTTGAATCCGACAAAACTCTCTTTGTTGGTTGTCTCTTTGTCGCTTCCGCTTGCGTCGTAGAATGCGAGTTGTCTTTGCGTGGGAACGTTGAGAGCAAATTCGAGTACGCCGGCAGCACCCTTCGCCGTGCCGGAAATGCCTGCAAACGCGCAGAGTTTTGCAAACGACGGATAGGACGAGCCGTTTGAAGTTATGGCGTCCTTATCCACGAGGATATATTTGCCGTATGTATTTTTGCTTACGGTTGAGAAAGTCGCGCCCTTGTCTGCGATGTAGAACGTCCAACTTGCCTCGATTGTCGGGTTTGTACCGCCGCCGAGCACGCCGCCTTTGGTGATTGAGGTGCTTTGGAGGTTAAATCCCGTCGCAATGCTGTCCTTTATGGTCGCATTTTCGGTTCTACCCACAAGACCGCCGACGTATTCGGTGCCTTGGAAGTTGTCCGTTTCATAGGTTATGCTCTCGCCTGACGCCATTGCGCTCACGACCACGCAGCCTTCGATTTTGCCGCTCATCATTTCGCCGACAAGACCGCCCACTCTCATGGCGTTTTTGTCAATAAACTTGGCTTGAACGACGATGTATTGCAATTCGTGTTCGAGGTTGTCGCAAAAGCCTGCTATACCGCCTGCATAACTGCCCATAAACGACACGTTCGTGCCGCCGCTGTACACGTTGAGCGCACTTGTATCGATATCGCCCTCTTGCGGTTTGTTTTTAAGCACAAGGCGCACGTTTGCGCCGCAGTAGCCCAAAATGCCGCCGACGTATTCGCCGCCGACGTTATTCGTTTTGGACACATACACGCTTGCGGTGTTGCGGAGTTTGCCGTTTGCGCCCGAAACATAGTCGCTGTCGGTGGTGGGCGCAATGCCGAGCGTTGAGCCGGACAATCCCTCTCTCACGCCGCTGTTGAGGATTTTTTGAAGAATATCCTTTCTGTTGTCTTGGTTTTTCTCGACTGCAATCTCGTTGTAAACCGCGCCTACGCTCTGCTCTATCTTCGAAAGAGCGATGTCTCCGAGCGCGCCGAAAATGCCGCCTGCAAAGCCTGTGGCATAAATGTTTGCGGTGTTTTCAAGCGAAACCGCGTTGCCGAGTATGGTTGTGCCGTCATTCCAGAAAGTGCCTGCTTGCGAGGAAACGTAGCCCACGATACCGCCCACAAAACTGCCTGCGTTGTACTTTCCCTGCTCGCCGAACTGCGTATCCGCCGTGATTGCTCCGTCAACGGATGTGAGCTTGGAGCCGTCGTCCTTGTTGAGGACAAACATACCCATCGTCGAGTTTTTGCCCATAACGCCGACCACGCCGCCGAGGAAGGACGTTGACGTACTGTTGAAGTCGAACGTAATATTGCTTGTCTTCCAACTCGTGCTGAAAATGAGCGCGGCGCTCTCTATGTAGCCGAAAAGACCGCCCACAACTTTTGGCAGATATGTCGAATCTCCGTCCGCATACGTCACGGGTTTGAGCGTGACGTTGCCGACTTTTGTATTATCGATGAAAACGGAAGTCAAGCCGCTGCTTGTCTTGCTCTCGTGATAGCCGTTGCCGACGAGCGTGCCGAACAGCGCGCCGACGTATTCCGTGCCTTTCACTTCGAGTTTCGGACTGCCTTCCGAATCATTGCCGTTGTTGTATTGCGGCGTAAGGTTTACGCTTCCGCTGCACTTGGACAAATCCAGCCAGCCGACGAGACCGCCGACGTACTTCACGCCGTACACGCTGCTGCTGTCCACAGGCGTAAGGCTCTGTTGATTGTCGAGTCCGAATTGGGATTTGTCGTAAACTTGCCACTCGCCTGCGATACCGCCGACGTAGAATCTGCCTTGAACGCTCGCATTGAGAATTTTGTTCGCATTTGCGATTGTCGTGTTTTGGGCAAAGCCGACGATGCCGCCGACATAATCGTTGCCGTAAACGTGGTCGCCATAGTCGAGTTTGACTTCATTGAGGGTGGAATTCACCGCCTTGCCGACGATGCCGCCGACGTAATCTCTGCCGTGTATGCCGCCCTTATACGACGTGCGTTCGTACTGACGTGCGCTCTTGACAATCAGATTTTGGATTGTCGCGCCGTCCGTATAGCCGAAAAGACCGACGTAATCGAGCCTTACGCCGCTCAAATCGTCGTTATTTACAAAATGACCAATGTTATATACATATTTAATTTCATAATTATTGCCGTTGGACGTAGCGGGTTTTCCGTCAAACGTCGCCGAGAACGGACGACCTTCGCCGCCTATCGGCAGGAAGTTGGTCAAACCGTCCGTGCTGACGTAGTCGGTCATATCTATGTCTGCGGTCACGAGGAAGAATGTGCCGCTGTACGTCCGATTTTGCGCGGTTGCGGTGGATTGCGGCGCATAGCAGTATGCTGTGTCTGCAATCGAGTTCCACGCCATGCCGCCGTTGACGATTTGGCTGAGGCGGAGCAGATATTCGGGTCTGTCGATGACGTAGGGATTGTCCTTGCTACCCCATTTTGCCGAACTTGGATTCTTGTCGTCTATCCAGCCGAAATCGCTGTACAAAACCGTATAGTATTTGCTGAGGTCGCCCGTGAAGTTGCCCAGGCCGCTTGCAGTCACGCTCGTGTTCATAGGCGCGGGATTTGCGGCTGTCGGTGCTTCGAGGTCGGACAGCGTGTATTCGTTGCTGCTGACGAGTCGTGCAATCGTGCCGTCGTTGTACTGAACGTAAATAATAAAGTTTTTGGGCAAATAGTGCTGAACTTCCGTCGTATTTTGACCGTAGACAAGCACTTGTTGCACGCCGTTTTGAGCGTATTGCAACGGATAATAGTTTACGTTCACGTTCTCGCCGCCCCTCGTCGTTCCCGAAATTGAGGAAGTCAACTGATTGCCGACGATAAGCCCGTCATTGCCTGTTTTGCCGCCAAACCAAACCTTTCCGTTTTCAAAGTTGTTTGCGATGTCGTACTGCACGATTTTCCACGAATACGTCGCAACGGACTTCGCCTCGATTTCCACGCCGATTGTGTTTTGCGGCAACAGCGCATTAATCAACGAGTAATTTGCGCCGATCTCGTAGTTTGTGGTGTTGGTGATTGTAAAAGCACGCTTATAAGTGCCGACGTTGACTGTGTCGTTGTATGGATCAGGCGTGATTGTGTATGGCAATTCCTCGTCAAATGTGTGCGACGTGCCTGCCGTATCTGGTTCGGCTGTGCAAGTGATGCCGCCGTCTTTCTTTATGCCTTGATGCGCGGCGTTGTACTCAAACGTATAGTACGCCGTGTCGGTGCCGATATTTTCGCTCGTCCAGTAGTTGTACAGCGTGAGTTTGTTTTTGCGGATAATCCACTCGAACGTAATCGTTGTTTGAGGCAAAGTCGCTTGAGAGGAAGCAATCTTAAAGTTTCTCGTATCTGTAAGTGTATATGTGCGAGAATATGCGCTGTCGCTTGCGTTTGTATACTTCTCATCGCCGCTTGTTGCAAACCATTCCGAAGCGGATTTTGTAAAGGTGTTGTTTGCGTAAGCGAAAGTCACCTCGCTCAAGCCCTGCTCACCACGGTTGTATATGAATTGAAATTCTGCGGCTGTACGGTCGAACCTATCCGATTGCTTGCCGTCCGTCCACGCCCACCCGACGTTGATGGTTTCTTGATTGATTGTATACGTTGCGCCGCACTTCTTGCCGACGACGATATCGCCGATTTTTACAAAAACGGTGGTGTCGTATTCGCCGAATTGATACGGATTTTTCGAACCTGCAATTACGTTGCCGTCCGCGTCGAAAGCGTAAACAAATTCCTCGACAGGCGTAACTTTCGCATAGTAATAGTCAAACGCAACTCCGTATACCTTGCCGCTTGCAAGAGGCGGATTGACATCTGTTCGTGCAAAGCCTTGCTCGCCGGCGTTGTAAACGGTCGTTTTGTTCTCTATTGCGATTGCTTCGGTTGCGCAATATATATTGCTTTGAGTGCTTGCGCCGTACCACGCCGTAACGGTAAAGGACGACTCGTCGCTTCTCGAAGCGGCGTTTTGATTGTCGTTTTCAACCTTGCTCGGCGCAAGATATGCCGTCTTATCGCCCGACCCCTTTGTCGAGAGGAAGTAGTTGCCGATTGCAACATCCTGTTTCACGCGGAAGCCGTTGATGTTTTGCGAGAGGATTTGCTCCCAATTTTTCCCGTTTTCATCATATGGCGTGTACGTTGAGCCGTCTATTTTTGCAGGCACATATGCCGAATCTGCAACTTCGAGTTTGTATCCGTTGACTTTTATCGTTATGCTGCTATGAAGCGCAAGTTGTGCGCTCGGCAGAATCCAGCACAAATCGATTTCGGTGTCGTTGTTGCCTGTGATATAACCTATCATCGCGTCGGAACTATCCCAAAGGCTTTGGAGTTTTCCGCCTTGATAGCAATAGGACAAACTTCCGTCACATTTGCCGACAATGCCGCCGACAAGCGACGAACCTGCAACAGTGCCGCCGTTGTAGCAGTACGACGCGGCTTTTCCGCTTGCAAGATAACCTGCGATGCCGCCGACGTAGTTTGAAGAACCGAAAGCGGTGAGCGTTGTTATCTCGCCCGTGTTGTAGCAGTTGCCGATATTTCCGTCCGCCCAGCCTGCGATACCGCCCAAGAATGCGCCTGTATTGCCGTTTACAACCGTTGAGACAGAGGCTGTAACCTTGCCCGTGTTTTTGCTTGATTCAATCTTGCCGGACGTGAGTTTTCCGACGATACCTGCCGCGGTGTTTGCCGATGTAATTTCGCCGCTGTTGGTTGCGTTTGAAATGCTTGTCGAATTTGCGATTTCGCCTGCGATACCGCCCATATTTGACGACCCGATGATTTGCGCCGTGTTTGCCACATTTTTGAGCGTGGAACCGCTCGCATAACCTACGACGCCGCCTTCATCCTCGCCGGCCGCCAAGAAGTCGAACTCTGCAAACTGGATGATGCCGCCTGCGCTTACAATATAAACCCAATAATATTGATAGTTGTAAGTCTTGTTGTTGTCAAAAGCGAACTCGACTCTCTCGTAGCTCGTTGAAGAAAAATTGTTCGTATCGAGCGAGAATACGAGATTCCAGTTCGTATAGCCTTTGCTTGTCGGCGACGCGCCCGCATTGCCTTCACCGTTTTTGTCTCCGTGATTCTTATTTTCGTCCGAGCCCCAAATTTGAATTGTTTTGGGACGTCTGTTGGAATTTTCTCCCGTGTCTTTTGCATTTGTGATTGCAAAGCCCGAAACAGCCAATTTGCTTCCCAAGTCCGCAACGAAACTCATACCCGATTGCGTGCCGCAGAATTTTGTGTCCAAATTTCCGTCAAACACTTTATCGAATCCTTCGTACTTTTGATTGCCGCCGTCATATTGTTTGATGATATTGAAAGGATTCGGGTCGTGAGTGATGTCGTTGTCTGTCGAATATCTTGCGGTGACGGTTGCATTGTTCGTTACGTTGTAAATGGTTGTGTTGAGCGCATAGCCGACAACGCCGCCGACGTACTTCGAGCCTTTCACCGACCCCGAAACCGTGAGCTTTTGGATTGTCGCGCCTTTTGTATAGCCGAAAAGCCCGACGTAATCGCCTGCCACGTTTACGGACGCCGTAATCGTATTGCCATTGCCGTCAAATATGCCCGAAAATACTGCCGAATTTGTGCCTATCGGCGTGAAATTGTCTGCCGTAAACGAAGCGGCGAGTTTGAAATACGCGCCCGAATACGTTTTGTCGGTTGCGGTGACGTACTCGTACAGATCATCCGACCTTATGCTGTTGACTTCGCCGCCGCCACGCACAATGCTTGACAATCTTTGAAGTTGCGCAAGAGTGCGGATTATGTACGGATTGTTCTTACTGCCCCATTTGTTGGAGTCGATATTGTTTTTGTCGATTCCGCTGTTTTCAACGCCGAAATCACCCTCTTTTATGACGATTTCAAAGCCGTTGATGACAAAGTTGCCCGTGACGACGTTGTTGCCGTTCTTGACGATGATTTTTTCGCTTGCAATCGCAAACGTATTTTGACCCGAAGCCGGTATGGATGCATAGAAATTGTAGGCGCTCGAATCTATATCGACGCTGAACGGATGGCTTGCCAATGCCTCACCATCGCTTTTAGATATAACGATGCTGTTTTGCAGTTGTTTCTCAACGTTAACGCCGTAATAGAACGTTGCATTCGACACTTTCAGATTCAGCTTGTTGATTGTCCAATTTTTCTGCGCGCGACCGACAACGTATATCGTGTTGCCGACTTTGATTTTTACGTCCGAAATAACGACGTACGTTCCTGCGTTCGTCCCGCTTGTCGTGGGATTTGCTGCGATGTTGCCGTTTTCGTCGAGGGCAAAATAGAACGTTGCGAGCGCTTCGTAGCCTGTCGGCAATACAAAACCGCCCACTTGCTGTTCGTTTGCGTTGTAGACTTTGTCTTTTGTGTCTATGCCGATTTTCTCGACTTGCGCGTATATATCGCTTGAAGTTGTAGCGTTATAATATATATCACAACTTATATCGCCTTGCGTGAATGCGGATGAACTCGTGCTGTTCTGCTCCGTATAACCGTTGCCGACTTTATACGGAAGCACACCGTTGCCGTTGTTGTCCGAAAGTTTGAGATAGTTGCCGCTTGAAACGCTCGTCGAAATCTTGAAACCATTGATGTTTTGGCTCAAAATGCTCGTCCAATCCACTTCCGTTTCGCCGCCGTCTATGACAATCGGAGTGACGGTGAAACTTGTCACGAGATTATTATGTTTTTTGCAATCGGTGTATATTGTTGAACTTGAACTATAGATTGCCCAACTGTTTGAAACGTTGATATTTGCCACGTTATCGCCGTTCCAGCAACCGCCGATAATACCGCCCTTCTTCGAGTTTGCGGTGAGAATTTTGCTTGAATCGGAGAAATCCGCATAGCAGTACGATATAGTCACATGCGCTCCGTTGGCGGTGCTTCCCACAATGCCGCCAATCGCCATGTTAGCAGTGACGGATGATTTGTTGTAGCAGTATTCAACCGCACACACATTGGCACTACCGCCATAAGCAAAACCGACAATACCGCCGACCGAATCGCTTGAACTTGACCCGCTGATATTTCCGGTGTTGTAACACTCACTTATAAGCGCATTCTTTGCATTCGTATTTGTTGTGGCAAATCTGCCGACAATACCGCCGACATTCATTCCTCCGCTGATATTGCCTGTGTTATAGCAATGTGCAATTTGGATATAATTGTCAGCGTTTGCCGACATGCCGAGTATACCGCCGGCATTTCCGCTTGAACCGCTTATCGTGCCGCTGTTGTTTGACCATGTGATTGTCGCATTGTTCGTTGCACCCAGAATACCGCCCGTTTGCGTTGCGCCAGTGACGGTTGCGCTGTTGGAGCAGTTGAATATTTCGGTGTATTCCGCACATCCGACAATGCCGCCCGTCGACTCGCCGCCGACAATGCTACCTGCTGTCTTTATGTACGAAATGTTTGCGCCGTTCGTATAGCCGAAAAGACCGACGTTGCTCTCGCCGCTCTGATTTATGTTGAGATAAATTGTTTTTATCGAATTGTCTGCGCCGTAAATTGTGCCTGCAAAATAATTGGTTGCATCCCTACCGATAGGTGTGAGTTCCACCGGCGCGCTCTCCGACCCTATATCCGCAGAAATGACAAAATAGCAGTTTGCAAACGTGACAATGCCGTTTGTCTTGACCGCTTTTGTTGTTATGCTATTGCCATAATATGTACCTGTGACACTATCCACAGGATCACGGAAACCGTTTACGATTTCCGACAAGTTTTTGAGATGTTGCACTGTCGAAATGACAAAAGGATTGCTTTGCGATCCCCAATCGTTTTCACGACTGCCGCCGGAAATTATTCCGAAATCGCTATCAATCCAAATGGCATACAAATTGACCGTCGCATCATGGTTTGCGCCCGGCAAGAAACTTACTCCGCCGATTGATTGTGTTCCGCTGTCGGATGACGTTCCGTAGCCATGCACAACCGTACCATTTCTTGAAGTTGCCCATCCGACAAAGGTTTTGCCATCGGTTTTATCCAAGTTATAAAACGCTTTCGGTTGTGTGTATGTAAACGTATTTCCGTTTGGGTCTGTCAATTGCGTATTATCGCTGTCATTAAGATTGCGCCAATACACGACATTGAGTTGGTTTAATGCAAATCTTGCCGTATATGTTGCCAGCGGTGTGATATTTGTGCCTGTAAAAGTTTGAGGATTATCTGAAAACGCTTTGGTTGAGCCGATATACCAACCGTCAAAATGATAACCATCATTTGGCGTTGCCGTGCTTTTTACACTTGCTGTTGATGAATTAAATGTTTGCGTTCCGCTTGGTGAAATTGAACCGTTTGCCCCTGATTCAAGATTGATTGTTGTTGTGACGCCACCGAATGTGACTTGCAAATATGTCAGTTGACCATAACTGCCACTCTTAATTTCCCTGCTATTAGCATACCAACTGTCAACGTACTCAAGATAAATTTTCGAACCGGGCGTAAAACTACCATTTATTGTTTTTTCCATTACAGGGTTCGATTCTTTTGGATACTCACCGGAACCTGCGACTACTCTATACATATAATGACCATAACCATCAGAACCGGCATTGCTTGGCCCCCTATCAAAATCATGATCTGCGGTTGATATCCAATCATAATCTGTTCCATTGGTAGAATACCTTAAGCTTGCACCTTTGGTTACGGCTTTCGTTCCACCACCATATTTTAACAGAACATACACCTTACAAGATATCTTTATTGAAGTTGCTGAAAAATTTCCAAGTTCGATAGTATGATATGCTCGTCCCACCTGTAATGAACTCTTTGACATACCGGTAGTAGAAAAACCTATTGGACTTGTTCCGGTACTCGCAGTTGTGTTCGTTGGCGTGTTTGTAACGTTCCAATACTGTGCTTCTCTTGTTATATCAAACGATGCAGAATCTCTCGCATCCGTCCAATACACTGTTGAAGTGTGCGTGCTTGCGTCTTGAGTAACCGCATCCGCCATATTGCTCTCGATTATGCCGTTTTGTTGAAGGTTTTCTTCAATGCCGAAAGCACCGGAGAGCGTGCCGGCAAAGACGAGGACAAACATCACCGCAAGCAGCAATCCGCTCGCAGTCCACTTCATACACTTTTTCAGTTTTGTTTGTTGTGTTGTCCTTGTGTTTTTCATTGTGTATTTCATCATACTCTCCGCGTTTTGTGCGTATGCACGCATTACTTATATATTTTATATTATATATACAATCCACGCAATCGTTTTATTGGACGATTTGCAAATTTTTTTCAAAAAATTTTCCTTATATCATTGCGATGAACAATGACACAGTGAAAAAACGCGCCATAGGTGCGCCACCAAGCAAGCACTCGCACGGAATTGTGGTTTGAGCCATTGTCCGTCTTGTTTTGAGAGTGAAGAGGGCTTGCGCGGTAGTAGCGCAAAAATCGAGCAAGGCTCTCGGCAATACGCAAACTTGCTTGTTGCCGTTGCCTCGACGATGATTTTTGCGCCCGTCATTCCGAGGAGCAAAGCGACGTGGGAATCCAGCGTAGCGAAATTGCAAATCGGGTGCGGGCGTTCCCGCCCTCTTGTAATTCTGAGGAAATAAAGATTTGAAAAACTTGTATTGCGTTTGTATAGCATTTGTATTAATATTACCTTATTTGTGTCAAAATTTATTGACATTGTGTGTATAATGTGATACATTTTGCGTAGAATATAAAAGGAGGAAGGCTTATGGCGAGCAAATCTATTTGCATAAGAACCGATGAAGAAGTGAAAAAAGATGCAGAAGTGCTTTTTGACAGTATGGGTATGTCGTTGTCGACGGCTGTCAACGTCTTTTTGAAACAGGCTATTCGCGTCAACGGTATGCCTTTTGAATTGAAAGGATATACCCCCAACGACACCACGAGAGCGGCAATAAAAGAAAGCGACGAAAAAGTCCCTTCGGGCAAAAGCAAAGGGTATAACGATATTGATAGTCTTAGGTCTGCTTTGGAAGAATAGAAAGAATTGAATTCAAATCTTCCTTATGTCATTCCGAGCGATAGCGTGGGAATCCAGCGTAGCGAAATGCGGCTATCGCCTTGATTGCCACGTTGCAACGATGTTGCTTCTCGCAATGACAAGCGGAAAAATAAATCCCAAATCTTCCATTGTCATTCAGAGGAGCGAAGCGACGTAAGAATCCAGCGTAGCGAAAGGAAAACACAATGTGGGTTTACATATTGACAAATCATACAAACAGCGTTCTCTACACAGGCGTAACCAACGACATAATGCGAAGAACATACGAACACCGTTCAAAATGCGTTGACGGATTTGCGGAAAAATACAACGCTTACAAACTTGTCTATGTCGAAGAAACGAATTCGGCAGAAGAAGCAATAGCACGAGAAAAGCAAATCAAAAGTTGGTCTCGAAAGAAAAAACTTGCACTCATTGAAACTTTGAACCCAAATTGGGTTGACTTGGCAAAAGAATAATGCGGCTTCGCCTTGATTGCCACGTCGCAACTTTTATTGCTCCTCGCAATGACATAAGGATAAAAGAAATTTAGATTTACTGCTTGTAAGAACGGGCAGTCATTCGGATTTGTTTTAAAATACAAATTGTGTGATAATTTCCTAATTTTTTGTGTTTTTGACCTTGTGTAGAATAGAAAAGTGGCAAAAATGCCAGAAATCTATTCTAAAACGAGTCGGACAACGAAGAATGTTCGTGAAAAAATCAATAATTAAAACCGAGAAGCCGCAAATAAAAAATTGCGGCTTCTCGCAATGTAAATGTAAAAATCTGGTGCGGGTGTCCCCGCCCTCTTGTCATTCTGAGGAAACGAAGTGACCGTGAGAATCCAGCGTAGCGAAATGCGGCTTCGCCTTGATTGCCACGTCGCAACCTTCGTTGCTCCTCGCAATGACAAACGGAAAAATTAAATCCAAATCTTCCATATATCATTCCAAGCGCCAGCGTAGCGCAATGCGGAAATTTTTTCAAAACATTCCGAAATTCCGTTGACTATCGCGTTATGCGGATTTATACTCAATATACCCCCATAGGGTATGTGAGGTACACAATGGAAAACGACGAAAAACAACAATGTACGGCTTGTTGCTCGTGTTGCACTCATCAAAAGCACACGCCCCGAAGCGAAGAAGAATTGAAATCGCTCAATTCGAGGCTCAATCGCATAATCGGGCAACTCGGCGGAATCAAAAATATGCTCAACGACAATCGCTATTGCGGCGACATACTCATACAGTTGTCGGCGGTACAGCGCGCGCTTGAAAGTTTCGGCTACGAGATACTGGGCGAACACCTCAAAACGTGCGTGGTGGAAAACGTGCAAGACGGCAACGTACAAATTCTCGACGAAGCGATTGAACTCATCAAGAAAATGAAATAATTACAGTCGCAACTGCAAAGCACGCACCAAGCAAGCACTCGCACGGAATTGTGGTTTGAGCCATTGTCCGTCTTGTTTTGAGAGTGAAGAGGGCTTGCGCGGTAGTAGCGCAAAAATCGAGCAAGGCTCTCGGCAATACGCAAACTTGCTTGTTGCCGTTGCCTCGACGATGATTTTTGCGCCCGTCATTCCGAGGGAACGAAGTGGCCGTGGGAATCCAGCGTAGCGAAATTGCAAATCGGGCGCGGGTGTTCCCGCCCTCTTGTCATTCTGAGCGATAGCGTGAGAATCCAGCGTAGCGAAATTGCGGCTATCGCCTTGATTGCCACGTCGCAACGATGTTGCTCCTCGCAATGACAAACGGAAAAATAAAATCCAAATCTTCCATATGTCATTCAGAGGAGCGAAGCGACGTAGGAATCCAGCGTAGCGAAAAAAACGAATTTTGTGCAAAACACAATGAGGAAATAGTATGGAAAAACAAAAATTCAACGTATCGGGAATGTCGTGTTCGGCTTGCTCGGCGAGAGTCGAGAAAGTCGTGGGCGCGCTCGACGGCGTAAAGAGCGTAAGCGTCAGTCTTTTGACCAACTCTATGCTCGTCGAGTACGACGCACCTCTCACGGCAAAAGATATATGCAAAGCGGTGGCGGAAGCGGGCTACAAAGCCGCCCTCGCGAGCGACAAATCCGAAAAGAAAGACAAAATGAATCCCATACTCGTTATGGTGATTCGCCTTGCGATTTCTATCGCACTGCTCTTGCCGCTTATGTACGTTTCGATGGGCGTGGTTATGTGGGATTGGCCGCTGTCGTTCAAGGACGACCCGATGGCGATTGCAATATACGAACTCGTACTGTCGCTCGTGATTATGGTTGTCAACGGCAAGTTTTTCGTGAGCGGCACAAAGAGCCTTATCCACCGCGCGCCGAATATGGACACGCTCGTATCGATGGGCAGCGCGATATCCTTCGTATACAGCGTCGCGCTTATGATACAGGCAGGCGTACACCCCGAGCATCTTCACCACCTCGCGCACAACTTGTACTTCGAGTCGGCGGCGATGATACTCGCGCTCATAACGCTCGGCAAAACTTTGGAAGCGTACAGCAAAGGCAAAACCACTTCGGCAATAAAAGGACTTATGAATCTTGCGCCGAAGACTGTGCGAGTGCTTAAAGACGGAACGGAAACGGAAATCCCCGTATCCGATTTGAACGTGGACGACTTATTCACGGTGCGCCCGGGCGAGAACTTCGCCGCCGACGGCGTGATAGTGAGCGGCGAAACGACTGTCAACGAATCGTCCGTCACGGGCGAGAGTATGCCCGTTGACAAGAGCGAGGGTTCGAGCGTCATTTCGGGCACTACCAACCTCAACGGATTCGTAACCGTAAGAGCGCAAAAAGTTGGCGAAAACACCACCCTTTCGGGCATAGTAAAACTCGTCGAAGACGCGTCCGCGTCGAAAGCCCCGATTGCAAAAACGGCAGATAAAGTGTCGGGAATATTCGTACCAACCGTCATTTTGGTTGCTTTGCTCGTTTTCGTGGTTTGGATTTCAATCACCAAAGACGTCGAACAATCCCTCAAACACGCAATCAGCGTTTTGGTCATAAGTTGCCCTTGCGCGCTGGGTCTCGCAACCCCCGTCGCGATTATGGTAGGCAACGGAAAAGGCGCGAAAGCAGGCGTGCTTTTTAAGACCGCAACCGCCCTCGAAGAAGCGGGCAAAACGGATATAATCGTGCTTGACAAGACAGGCACGATAACCAAAGGGACGCCCGTCGTAACCGACGTAAAGTCGCTCGGAACGGTCGGACAAAACGACTTGATTTTGCTTGCCGCAAGGCTCGAATCGGGAAGCGAACACCCCATCGCTTCGGCAATCGTCAACCGCGCAAAAGAGATTTCAAACGGCGAAATTCCTGCCGCAGACAACTTCCAAAACTTGTCGGGACACGGCATAAAAGGCACGCTCGACGGACTCGACGCACTCATCGGCAACGCCTCGTTAATGCGTGAAAATTCCTTGCTTACGGACGAGGCGCAAGAGGTTGCAAACGCGTTCTCGAAGCAAGGCAAAACGCCGCTTTACTTCGCTCTCGACGACAAAATCGCTGGCGTGATTGCGGTTGCGGACGAGATAAAACCCGACAGCGCGCAAGCAATTTCAACTCTCAAAAAACAAGGTTTGCGCGTGGTTATGCTCACGGGCGACAACTCGCTCAGCGCAAAAGCCATTGCGGACGAGTGCAACGTTGACGCGGTCATTTCCGACGTATTGCCCCAAGACAAAGACAGAGTCGTATCTTCCCTCAAAAAGTACGGCAAAGTCGTTATGGTCGGCGACGGAATCAACGACGCGCCCGCCCTCTCTCGCGCGGACGTCGGCATAGCAATCGGCGCAGGCACAGACATCGCCATAGACAGCGCGGACGTAGTGCTTATGAAGTCGAGCCTTTCGGACGTGGCAAAGGCCGTCACGCTTTCGAGGCGCACCCTTCTCAACATCAAAGAAAACCTGTTCTGGGCGTTCATATACAACGTCATTTGCATACCGATTGCGGCAGGCGTGCTGTCTTTCGACCCGATAAACGTCACGCTCAATCCTATGATTGCCGCGGGCGCGATGAGCCTTTCGAGCGTATGCGTGGTGCTCAACGCATTGAGGCTCAATCTCGTCAATTTGAACAAGCACACCAAGCGCAAAAAACCGCCCGTAAACTTCGACGTGAACGAGGTTATACAAGCGGTAAAATCAAACGAATCCGCGCATAAAGACGGCGAGCAAACTCAAACTATAACTGCCGAAAACGCGCAAAATATCGACGTTTCGGGCGCAGAAAATCAAGCGGCGACCGAAGCAAGCGGCGAAGTCGCAAACGGCGATAACGAAAGCGAAAATCAAACGAATTCGGCACAAAATAATCAAAAGGAAGGAAACACTATGCAAAAAACAATTTCAATCGAAGGTATGATGTGTATGCACTGCGTAAAGCACGTCAAGGACGCACTTTCAAAGGTGAGCGGCGTAACGGAAGTCGAGGTATCTCTCGACGATAAAAATGCTGTCGTCACACTTGCGACAAACGTTGACGATTCCGTCTTGAAGTCCGCCGTCGAGAACGTCGGCTACGACGTAAAAGGCATAAAATAACGCGAATAATGTCGTAAAATAAAACGTTAAAACAAACAAAAAGGCAACAAAATTTAACAAATAAAAGGCGAAAAACAAGCAAAAAATAAAAAAATTCAAATAACCCCTAACCGCGGCACTGCCCGCGTTAGGGGTTATTTATTAATATTTGAATCTTCCTCAACTGCGGCAAAGCCGCAATTTCATTGTGTCAATGACACAATTTCACTCTCGCAAGGCGAGAATTTCACTGCGGCTTTGCCGCAATATCACTGTGACGCAAGTCACAATATAACTGTCCGTAAGGACAATATCACTGAACGAAGTTCAATCACGCTGTGTCGCAGACACAATCAGGCGCAGGTGTCCCGCCCTCTCGTCATTCCGAGGGAACGAAGTGACCGTGGGAATCCAGCGTAGCGTAATGCGGCTATCGCCTTGACCTACACATCGCAACATTCGTTGCTCTTGGCAATGACAATCGGAAAAATCAAATCTAAATCTTCCTCAACCCACGCACGGCGTGGATTTCACCCGAACGCAGTGAGGATATCACTCTCGCACAGCGAGAATTTCACCGTTGCGACAAGCAACGATATCATTGATTGCGCGTTTACAAAATCGCATTTTGTCAAACGTGCAATCTTTTCGCCGTTCTTTGGTCGAGGTCATACACGAAGTTCTTGTCCTCGTCGCCGTGGAAATCGCTTCCCCCCGTAGGCAACAAGCGGTGCTTTTCCATAAGCGCGGCAAAGTTCTTTTTGTCCTGTTCGTTGTGCGAGGGATAGTTGAGTTCCATTCCGTCGAGTCCGAACTGTTTTAGCCCCCCGAGCAACATATCGAGGCGTTTGTCGAGCAAGTATTTTTTCGGATGCGCGACGGAAGCGAAACCGCCGTATTTTTTTATGAGTTTCACCGCCTCGACAGGCGTAAGTCTTCTTGCTTCGCAGTACGCTTTTGCTCCCGGTTTGAGATATCTTTCAAAGGCGTCGTTGATATCTCTGCAATACCCTTCTTTCACGAGTTGGCGCGCCATATTCATACGCCCGAGACCGTTTGCCGAAAAGTCGATGTCGACGTTGATTCCGAGGTCTTTGAGTTTTTGTCCCATGCGGATATTTCTATCCTTGCGCATATCCTGCACTTTTTGCAGTTCTTGCACAAAATCGGGGTTTTTGTAGTCGATATTGTATCCTAAAATATGGATTTCGCAAATTGAAAAGGTGCTTAACTCGATTCCCCCGACAAATTTTATGCCGACTTTTTGAGCCTCGTCGCGCCCTTCGTCAAGCCCTGCCACGGTGTCGTGGTCGGTGATTGCCATAACGTCCAAGCCCTTGTTTTTTGCCCAGCAAACGACTTCTCTGGGCGAGAGAGAGCCGTCGCTTTTGTTGGTGTGAATGTGCAAATCAGCCTTCATACGTTCCGTCCTCAAACGTGATTTCGTCATCCGTAGACGACGCTATAAGTTGTTCCATATCAGGTCCTTTCTCGTCGGAAAGGCTGTTGACTTTGTTGAGTTTTTTGCCGATTATTCTCGTGCGTTCTTCGGCGTTTTCAAGCGACTTTTTCACGGTGTCCAAACGGTCGCCCGTCTGTTTCAAGTACTTCGTAAACAGCGCGAAATCGCTCATAAATCCTTGCAAAAGTTTGCCTATTTCGGTGCTGCGCTTTTCTATTGCGACGCTTCTGAATCCCATTTGCAAACTGTTGAGCAACGCCGCAATCGTGGTCGGTCCGCACACCACGATTCTGAACTTGTTTTGGATGTCCTCGACAAGTCCTTCGCGTTTGATAATCTCTGCGTACAAGCCTTCGGTTGGAAGATACATAATCGCAAAATCGGTGGTTTTGGGCGGATTGACATACTTGTCTCTTATGCTCATAGCCTCGCCTTTCACGCGAGCCGCAAGAGCCTTGCTTGCCGCTTCCACGCCGTCGGGGTCGCCCTTTTCGGACGCTTCGACAAGGCGTGCGTAGTCCTCGACGGGAAACTTTGCGTCAATTGGCAACAGCACTTCTTCGTCGCCCTTGCCGGGCATACGAATTGCAAAATCCACCATATCTTCGCTTCCTCTCTTTATGCGCACTTGCTTTTGATATTGTTCGGGCGCGAGGATTTGCGCAAGCAGATTTTCAAGCGACACTTCTCCCCACGTTCCGCGCGTTTTGACGTTTTTGAAAATGCGGTTGAGGTCGTTGACGCCCGTCTGCAAATTTTGAAGTTCGGAAAAAGTTCTGTTGATTTCTTCAAGCCTGTCGTTGACGATT
Organism: Firmicutes bacterium CAG:238; assembly: GCA_963659105.1. GTDB lineage: Bacteria > Bacillota > Clostridia > Christensenellales > CAG-917 > CAG-475. Next base: position 32,176 of record CAVKTQ010000005.1, read on the forward strand.
TTGAAGGACTGATTAAACCTTGTTTCGAGGGTCGCGCTGAGTTTTTCATCGACGGTTTCGCGCATTTTTTCGAGTTGTTTGGCGTTGTCCTCTTTCATCTCTTTCATACTGTTTGCGTTGAGAGCCGTGAGAGTTGCGATGCTTTGCTCGTTTGCCACGCGAAGAGCGGCTATGCTTTGGGCGGTTTGGGTCTTGACTTCTTCCAAGCCTCTTTGCGTGATTTGCACGAATCTGTCCATACGCTCGCCCACTGACTTTATGTTTTCGGACTGAGCATTGAGCGTGCCGAGCAGCATCGAGTTGTTGATTTTCATAGCGGTGTCGATGTCGTTTTTGAGTTTTTCACTCTCCTCTTTGACGCTCGCAATTTCGGTATTTTGCGATTTATCGCCGCTTTTTTTGAGCAAAAGGACGCACATCGCAATGCAAGCGATTGAGAGCGCGATGCACACCGCAATCATAACGTACAATCCTGTCATATGAGCCTCACTTACCGTTTTATTTTCTTTCTTTTATCGTTGTTTGTCGTTCTTTCTTTGTTCGTTTTATTCTTGCCGATTTCCTTATCGTTTTATCGTCGTTTCATTCTTCTTTCTATGTAGGAAAGAGCCTTATCTCTGTCGTTGAGCGCGGGATTCATAACCGTGTCGAGCCACAACTCGTTGAGAATCGAAGCGCGCGATTTTTCGTCCACGCCGAGATTTACGAGGTCGTTTCCGTTTATTTTCAAATCTTTCACCGACAGCGGCGAACCGTCCTTTTGCAATTGAAGCGCAACGCTTCGGATTCTGTTTTCCCTGTCGATTTTGCCCGACGAAGCCATAGCGTCTGCGTCCATAAGGTCGCAAAGGTCGAACACGACGTCGTAGTTTTGTGCAACGAATCGTCTCAACTTTGCCGCCCCCGTATCGCCGTTTATGTCCGTCATATGCAACGCCACAAGTTTGACGATTCTCTTTCTTTGAGCGGTAGGCAATTTGAATCTCTTGCAAATCTCGTCCGCCATTTGCGCGCCTATTCGGGCGTGCTCGTGCATATTTCCGTTTTGTCTTATCGCTTCCGCCTTGCCTACGTCGTGTAGCAGTGCGGCAAATCTCAATCTCGGCGGCGCGTACTCGCAGGCTTTGAGCGAGTGATCGAAAGCGTCGTAAAGATGATATCTCTTTGGCTGTTCCACGCCTTTGAGCGTTGAAAGTTCCGGAAGCAGCATATCGAGGATTCCGAGTTCATCGAGCATTCTTATGCCACTGATATGCGCGTTTTTCAATCCGAGTTCCTTGTGCTTTGTGTCGGCAACGAGGATTTTTTCAAACTCGTCGCGCACTCTCTCGATAGCCAAGTCCTTGACGCGCCACGCATTTTTCCTTGCATTTTCGAAGGTGTTTTTTTCCACCTCGAATCCGAGTTCGGCGGCAAATCTCACCATACGCAAAACTCTCAATCCGTCCGCCTCGAACACCACGCTCGGCTCGTCGGCTGCGGATATGATTTTGTTTTTTATGTCGTCTACGCCTCCGAGCAAATCGACGATTTCGCCCGTTTCAACGTCCTTATACAAGGCGTTGCATTTGAAATCTCTGCGCCTTGCGTCAAGGCTCATATCCGTTGTGAAAGCAACGTCTTTGGGAGTATGCTCGCCGCTTGCCGCGTCATAACTGTCCGTGCGAAAAGTCGTGTATTCGCACACAAATTTTCCGCAAGATATATGCACCGTGCCCATACGCAGGTTTTTGTCCGAAACTGCAAAATCGGTGTTTGACAATATCTTTTTGACGTCTTCAACCCTAAGTTTTGAGCAAACATCGATGTCAAACCGCTCTATGCCGAGCAGTTCGTCACGCACCGCGCCGCCCACTTCGTAGAGGGTCGCATGGGGCTTTATTAGGCTTGCAAGCAGTTTGAGTTTATCCTCTTTTTCAGCCACCGTAGACCTCTGGGGCAAGCACGCAAACGTCCTTGAAGTTTCTCATCTTTTCATCGTAATCGAGACCGTAACCGACTACGAATTCGTTTTCGATTTCAAAGCCGACATAGTCGCCCTCAAAGTCCACCTTGCGCCTTGACGGCTTGTCGAGAAGAGAGCAGACTTTGAGCGATTTCGGCGCACGCGCAAGCAAAAGTTTTTTGAGATAGCAAAGCGTGACTCCTGTGTCGATGATGTCCTCGACGATGATCACGTTTTTGTCTTTTATTGGTTCGGACAAGTCCTTTATCATCTTCACTTCGCCGCTCGAATTTGTGCCTGCGCCGTAACTCGAAACCGCGATAAAATCAATCACGACGTCGCCTTCTATTTCTCTGACGAGGTCGGCAAAAAAGATGCTTGCGCCCCTGAGCGTGCAAACGAGCGTGACGGATTCGCCCTTATAGTCGTTTGAAATTTGCTTTCCGAGTTCGCTCACTCTTTTTGCGATGTCTTGACGTTCGATAAGAACTTTTTTGATTTCCTTGCCGTACATTTCTTGTATCTCCATAATATAATTTTCTATGGTGCGTTTTCGGTACACACGTTTATTTTTTTGTAAGTTTCAATATATTTTTCGTATCTTCGTCGATTGCGACTTTTTTGGAAATTTCCAACCCGACGACTGCCAACACCTCGCTGCCCGACGCAAGCAACACAAGCGAATCTCTCTTTCTCAGCGGCACTTTTTTGTC
>CAVKTQ010000006.1:0-28350 GCA_963659105.1 Firmicutes bacterium CAG:238
AGCGTGTATCGTGCAGATATGGCAAAACGGCAACTCGTCGATTTCCTGTCTGAATCTGTCGCGCTTTTCGCCGCTCGAGGCGCAAGCCGCCTTGAAAAGTTCTTGATGCAGTCTTTCTTTCAATTCGTCTGCGGCGGCGTTGTTGTATACGAGCACGAGCAGATTCTTCAAAGACGCGCCCTCGGACAGCATAACGATTATGCGATTGACCATAGTGGACGTTTTTCCCGAGCCTGCCGAAGCGGAAACGAGAATACGCCCCTTTTCGAGCACGGCTTTTTTCTGGTCGTCGGTGAGAAGAATATTCCCCTTTTCGTCGCGCAGAATTTCAAGCCTTTCCTCTGCGTTTTTGCTGAATGTCACAACTGTATTTTCGCTCATTTTTTTCCTTCCGTATCGAAACTTTCAAGCCCTTTCACTTTGGGCGTTTTTCTTTCGTTTGCGCTCTTGTACGCGCATATAGCGGCAAAGTCGCACTTCTTACATTTGTCTTTGAGGGGCGACGGCTTTATATATCCGTCCGCAATCTTGCTCGCTCCCTCGCCGGCAATCGCCACGGCGTAATCGCCCAGTTTGTCGAATCCCCCTTTCGAGAGGTGTATTTCGGGATTGAGATGCTCGCCTTTTCTGTCCGTTTTGAACGGCACGATAGCGCAATCGGGGTTTGAAGTCACCATTTCGTCGATTAAACCCAGCGTTTCGCGACTGTCGCACGCTTGCCCCTTGTATTTGTAGCGGTTGCCGCTCTCGTCCGTAAAACTCGAAAATACGGGAAAATAGAACACGCCGCATGGCGTTGCGTCAAGGCTTTGCTCCACCGCTCGCATATAGACGTAAAGTTGAATTTTTTGTCCGCAATACAACTCTTTGAGGGGCAAATCCGCGCTCTTGTAGGTCTTATAATCGATGATGATAAACTTGTCGCCCAGTTTGTCCACTCTGTCGATAGTGCCTTTAAGTTCGACCTTCTTTCCGCCGAATTCGAGGGACATCGGTTCAATCTGTCCTTCGCCTATTTTTGCTTCGAGCAAAAACGGTCTGAACGCCGAGCGTTTTTGCACTTTGAACAAGTCCTTGCAAAGCGTCGCGCCCTCCTCTTTGAGGCGAGCGAGAATTCTGCCCGTGTCCGCCTTTTCGAGCAGCACTTCGAAGTTGTTTTCCTTTATCGCGCGGTCGAAATACTCATAGGCTTTCCCCTTTGCCTCGTCCTCGTCCTTTACGTTGCCGTCGCGCACGTCGCCGAAAAACTTTTCAAGCACGAAGTGCAAAATCGTTCCGTTTTCCGTACCCTCGAAAGTGCCGTCTTTTCGCTTGCGCAAGGACAAAATATAATTGAAATAATGCGCGTACGGACAGCCGAAAAAGGTTTCGAGCCTGCTTACGCTCGTGCGCCCCGCAAAATAAGATTTTTCGGGCAGAGCGATTTTCACGGGGGATACGAACGACTTGTTTATGAGTTTTTGCTCGTCCTCGTCCAAAAGTGAAAACGCCGAGCCGTACACGCCTATGTCGTTTGCGTCGCAACGTCCGCTCACGCCGTTTTTAAGCACCTCGTTGAAGCACCCTTTCCTTGTTGACAGCGCAAGCGCGGCTTTTCGCAAATCCTTGCCGTAAAGAGTTGTGTAATGCTCGAAATCTATTCTTTCTATTTCGAGCGATTTGCCGTTTTCGGCAAGCATATTTTGAAGTTCGAACACGACGGTAGACGGTCTTAGCGCGCCGCCGTCGCCGCTGTCGGGATAACTCACCACAAGCCTGCCCTGCGGTTTTTTCATAAGGTCGCAAACGGCGTACATACCGTCGAGAGCCTTTTGCCTTTCGCAAGGCGTAATCTCTACGCCGAGCGCGGATAGCGTCTGTTCGTCCCTGTCGGTAAGCACCACTCCGCCTCCGCTTTGCGAAGGCAATTTTCCGCTGTTTGCGCCAAGAACGTATATGTCGCCGTTTCCCGAAAATCTCGACTCGCCGTCTCCGACGAACACGCAATCGAGATAGGTCGGCACGAGCGCGATTTTCAAGGTCTTTATCATCGACTTGAACACGCTTTCGAATCCCTTTACGTCGGTTTTGTCGTCAAGCACTTCTTCTATCTCGTCAAGCACCGCGTCGAGTTTTGAATTGACCTGCTCTGCGCACTTTCTGAAATACTCGCTTTGAATTGCGATTTTGTCGACGTACTTTAGATAGCAAGGCTCGATTTTTTCAAGCAAATCCCTTGTCGATTTGACAAAAGCCTTTATGGGCTTGTTTCCCTCGAAAAGTTCGGGAGCAAGCAAACTCACAATCTCTTTTCGCACCGCTTCGGGAATTGCGTTTTCTACGGTATTATCCAAAATCTCGACTTTATCGTCTATATTTGCATATATAAAACCGTTTTTTTGTTCTTTTGCGTTGAATACCTTCCTTTCCTCGCACTTCTTGAAGCAGTCGTCCGCCGAGGTCGGCACAAAGCGCACGTTGTATTTAAGGCAGTAGTTTTCAAACAGATACGCGCCCTCTTCGCCGTATCGCGAATGGATTGCAAACAGCGGATTTTTTATAAAATCGCACACTTCTCCGAGCCTGAAATTCGTGCGATAACATGCGATTGCCTGCAATATGAATCTCGCTTTCGCTTGCTCTGAAAGCAACTCTTTTTTGTCTATAAAGTACGGTATTTCGTAGCGTGCAAACGTGGATTTTATCTCCTGTCCGTATGCGTCCAAATCGCTTGCGTACACCTCGAAATCCTTGTAACGTCTGCCCTCTCTCACGCCCTTTGCCACGTCGAGAGCGAGGCGCATAACCTCGTCGCTTCTGTCCTTTGCCGAACGCAACGTGACTTTGCCGTCGTTTTCGGCTTTTTCGTCCGCGCTCGTGGATATGTAGGAAAACAGTTTTTTGGAAATGGCGTCAACCGAATCGGGTAGGCTTTCGTCGTTTCTTTCAATCTGCACTCTGCCCTCGCAAAGAGAGGCGAGTTTCTTTGCCACACGGTCGGGATATATGCGCTTATTGGGGTTGGAATATCCGCTGGTTATGCCGACGGTCAGCGACAGCGCGTTGTTTGCGATGCTCTTTATGATTTCCAGTTCGGGCGCTGAAAAATCGTATATATCCGTGATGTAAAAGTTGGTGGAAGCAATTGCGCTCGGATTGTTTTTCAAAAACTCGGCGAGGGCGTAGAGTCTTGTTGACGAATCGCTGTGCTTGCCCTCGAGGGCGGCGAGGTAGCCGTCGTATATGAGAGCAAGGTCTTTCGCTTTCATTTGCAGCGACACGTTCGCTCTTTTCGAGGATTCGAGCAAGTCCTTTGAGGATACGCCGCTGTTTCTTATTGCGGTAAGCGCGGCGTAGAGTTCGCTTGCAAACCCCTCTTGAAGCGCGACTTTTTGATAATAGCAAAGTTTGTCGCGATTGTCGGCGATAACCTTGCCTATAAGCATGACCGACCCTTCGGGCGTAAGGCACTTTTTGATGTCGTTGCCTATAAGTTTGCTCGCAAGCCTCGTAAAAGACATAACTTCTATGCCGAACGTGCTTTCGATGCCCAATGCCGAAATAAGCCCCCTTTCCACCGAAGCGGTGAATCTGTCGGGCGCGATGACTATGTTTTTTGAAGTTCCGTCCATGTTTTTGCCCAAAACCCCGACCACGCCGAGATATGCGCCTTTGGACGTGTTTGAAGAGATAATTTTCATAATTTGAGTATATCACGTTTGACGTACCGTTTCAATCCCATAGGTTAAACAAATAAAAATTATCAATTTTTATTTGTTTCGGTCGGATTTTTTCTTTAACTTATTAAAAACACGGCGTTTTTTATTGCGAGAATATATTTTTATGCTATAATAAACACATTATGAAAAAAGTTATTCTCACAATATCCGTAATGCTCGTCGCACTCGTCGCGTGCCTCTCTATGACGGCGTGCAACAACACCGCGCCAACGCAAGGACAGTTGCGCAACATTTTGAGCGACCACAACAACGAAACGTTCGTGTACGACGTTTTTGCAAAAGGCTCTGACGGCAACAAAGTCGAGGGCTATGACGGCACGTACACCGTGACGCTCAAAGCGTACTCGGACGGCTCGACAATCTCGAACTTCGGCTCTCAAGACACCAAACTCGAAAATCTTTCCGCCGGCGTTTTGGTCAAAGGCTTGCTCACGGTCGGCACTCAAACCTACGACACGGGTTGCTATTTCACCCTCATCAACGGTTCGAGTTATATGGTTCCGGCATACTCGTACAGAGTGCAAAAAGACGGTGAAAACGAAACTTTGCGCGTGTTCGGCTCGTACAACGGCAAGAAGTATTCCTACACTCGCACCGTAAACGGCGAAAAGAGCGAAGGCACTATCGAAGCAGGAGGCACAACCTATTACGACAACAACGAGTTCCACCAAGCGTTGCGTACAATCACCACTTTCAGCGATTCCCTTTCATTCAAATTCTTTGTTCCTTTGGTTTCGGCAACCGAAGCAACTTCGATAGAACTCACGGCAAATGTGAACGGAAAAACGAAAGTCATAACCGCTTTCACCGAAAACAACGAAAAGTACGCCGCAGAAGGTATCGAATGTTACAAAACGAGCGTTTCTCGCGCAACCCAAGTCGCGGGCATTTCGCAAACTCTCTACTATGCCGAAAAAGAAGTGCTCATCAACGGTTGGGCAATGGAACACGTTCTCGTCAAAATCGAGGAACCTTTCAAAAAGGACGGCAAAACTTTCTATATGAACTACGAACTCAAAACCGCAGAACTCGCTTGATTTCGTTTTTCGTTACACATTCAAATCGATGAAAAAAGCACACCGCAAAGTGTGCTTTTTTGATGCTTTTCTGCGTTTTTGAATCAAACCTGTTCAAAAACAAACTCCGTTTGTCGCAATAACCCGACAGGTCAAAACACCACAACCAAGAGCATTTTGAAACGCTCTTCGCCGTACACGGCGTGCGGATGTCCTGCCGGCATAACGATGCTTTCGCCCTCTTTCAAGATGTATTCCTTGCCGTCGACGGTTATTCTTCCCACGCCGTCCAAGCAGGTCACAAAAGCGTCGCCGCCCGACTTGTGCGCGCTGATTTCCTCGCCCTTGTCAAAGGAGAACAGCGTAATCGAAACGGCATTGTTTTGCGCAAGCGTCTTGCTCACCACCTGCCCTTGCTGATAGGACACTTGCTCCTTGAGAGTAAGCACTTCGGCTTTCGATATATTTTTCATTCTCGTAAACATAAAATCGCCTCCGATATTTTTTGTTGATGTCTCATGACAGAATTGTTCACCCGAACGCGCAAATTATACTTTCAATACAAATATGTATATTTTGCCCTGTAATGCTCGTACATTTTCTCGCGCATTTCGTCTTCGGACTTGCCGACGGCAAGAATTTTGCCGTATTTTGACAGAAAATACATATCTCTCGGGACGTAAACGTAATCGAACTCGCCGTCCGTCTGCGCCTCCGCCGGCGTTTTGTATCGCTTGTCGGTATTGTCGCGCGAGATATAACACTTTTCGCCGTCGTTTTTGACAACGGCATAGTTGCGATAGATATACGCGATTTTCTCAAGCGCCTCTTCCTCGTTGTCCGCTATGTCGTAAGTCATATCGTTTTTGAGGATAATTGCGAAATTGCGATTTTCAATCGCATATTCGAAAATCTCGTCCTCCTCGCCGTCGAGATAAGGCAACAGGTCTTCCCTCTCGCCGTACGTCCATTGCTGATGCAGTTTTGTCATATAAATCCGCGTTTTCATAGGATTATTATACCACGCTCGATTGCAAATTTCAAGACGAGTTATTCGTATGTTTTTGCAAACGCATAAGGAATTCGGATTAATAATTAATAAGTAGTAATTAATAATTAATAACTAACAACTTTGGGTGGGCTCTGCCCACACCCGACCCACTACACTTTCGCATAGAAAGAAACACCCCTCTCGGCATTGCGAGAGGGGCGTTGTAAGGAACAAAGTGACGGAATAGCGATTGTTACGCTTGCGTCAATCGCGTCCGCTGTTATTCGCTAAATCAAGCGTTTTTGCCGCCGTAGGCGAGTTTCAATCTTTCGGAACCCGACAAAATAATCTTCCTTATACGGATATTCTTGGGGGTGACTTCGAGCATTTCGTCGTCGTTGAGGAACTCGATGGCTTCTTCGAGGCTGAATTTGCGAGGAGTGTTGAGGCGCAAGGCTTCGTCCGAACCTGCGGCGCGCATATTTGTGACGTGTTTACGCTTGCAGACGTTGACGCGAATATCCTCGTTCTTGGGCGACATACCGACGACCATACCCTCGTAAACTTGTGTTTGCGGATCTATGAACAAAACGCCTCTGTCTTGCGCGTTGAAAAGTCCGTAAGTTGCGGCTTCACCAGTTTCGTATGCGACGAGCGAGCCTGTAAATCTGCGAGGAATGGGCCCTTTGTATGGCGCATAGCCTGCAAAGAGTTGGTTCATAACGCCCTCGCCTTTGGTGTCCGTCAAAAACTCGTTTTTGAAGCCGAACAAACCGCGCGCAGGCACTTTGAATTCCATACGGATACGGCTGCCTTGCGGATTCATCGTGACGAGTTCGCCCTTTCTTACGCCCATACGCTCCATAACCGAGCCGACGCAATCGGACGGCACGTCGATGAAGAGTTGTTCCATAGGTTCGCACTTTACGCCGTCGATGTCCTTATAGATGACCTTCGGGGTGCTTACGCCAAACTCATATCCTTCTCTGCGCATGGTTTCGATGAGGATGGAAAGGTGCATTTCGCCTCTGCCGCAAACCTTGAACGTATCGGGGGTTTCGGTTTGGTACACTCTCAACGAAACGTCTTTCAAGAGTTCCTTGAACAATCTTTCGCGCAAGTGACGAGAGGTGACGTACTTGCCTTCCTTGCCTGCGAACGGACTGTCGTTGACGCAGAAGTTCATTTCGATTGTGGGTTCGCCGATTTTGACAAACGGCACGGGTTCGATTTTCGCAGGCGAGCAAATGGTGTTGCCGATTGTGATGTTTTCTATACCGCTGAAACAAACGATGTCGCCCACCATAGCGTTTTCGACTGGAACGCGTTTGAGTCCTTCGATTTGGAAAAGGTTGACGATTTTGCTCTTGTACGGTGAAATGCCGCTGTGATAGTCGCACACCACGACTTCCTTTGCCATATCCACCTTGCCTCTTTCGATTCTGCCTATGCCGATACGACCGACATAATCGTTGTAGTCGATTGCCGAAACGAGCAGTTGCAATTCGCCGTTCTCGTCGCCTTCGGGGGCGGGGATATAATCGATAATGGTATCGAAAAGCGGCTTGAGGTCTTTGCCCGGGACGTTGTAGTCGCGAGTTGCGGTGGCTTGTTTGCCGCTGCAGTACAAAATGGGGCTTTGAAGTTGCTCGTCGCTCGCGTCGAGGTCGAGCAAGAGTTCGAGCACCTCGTCGCCGACTTCGGAAAGTCTTGCGTCGGGTTTGTCGATTTTGTTGACTACGATGATTATTTTAAGTCCCAAAGCGAGCGCTTTTTCGACGACGAAACGCGTTTGAGGCATAGGACCTTCTTGCGCGTCGACCAAAAGCACAACGCCGTTGACCATCTTCAAAACACGTTCGACCTCGCCCGAGAAATCGGCGTGTCCCGGCGTGTCGATGATGTTGATTTTCGTACCGTTGTAGTGAATTGACGTATTCTTTGCGAGAATCGTGATACCTCTTTCTCTTTCGAGATCGCCCGAGTCCATAACGCAGGTTGCAACCTGTTGATTTTCTCTGAAAGTACCCGATTGTTTGAGCATACCGTCCACGAGCGTGGTTTTGCCGTGGTCGACGTGTGCGATGATTGCGATGTTCCTCAAATCGTTTCTGACCATATTTAGCCTTCTTTTTCCTACGTTTCGGCGCATATTGTGCGTCGTTTGGCGTGCTTTTTGCGCATTTTCGAGGCGTTTTTCGCCTTTTGAAACGCTTTTTCGCACGCGAAATCGTGTATTCCTAATATAAAACTTTGATATATTAGCACACTTTTTATACGCTTGGCAAATCGTTGCGAAAGAAAATCCAAAAAATATACCGCATTTTGAGCGAATTTTCTCGTTTTCAATACCTCTCAAAGCGTTGCGCCGAAGTTTATTTGTGCTATAATGTGTGCGCAAGGATAAAAACATATGAAAAGTTTGACAGAACTGTACAAAATCGGACGCGGACCGTCGAGTTCGCACACCATGGGTCCCGAAAAAGCCGCAAAACTGTTTATGGAACGCAACAAGAGCGCGTATTCCTTCAAAGTTATCCTCTACGGCTCGCTGGCAAAGACGGGAAAGGGACACGGCACGGACGTCGTGCTAAAAAAAACGTTTACTAAACCCGTAGACGTCGTTTTCGACTATGAAAACGAGCATCTGCCCCACCCGAACACTATGGATTTGTTCGCAATTGACCTATACGGAAAGATTACTGACTCGTGGCGCGTATACAGCGTGGGCGGCGGCGCAATCGAGGTCGAGGGCGAAAGTTCGATAGATCCGCCCGAAGTATATCCCCACCATACGTTCGAGCAGATAAGAGCGTATTGCGACGAAAACGAGATAACAATTCCCAAGTACGTCGAACGCTTCGAGGGCGCGCAAATCCGCGACTATCTTAAAACCATTTGGGAAACTATGAAAAACGCAATCAAGCAAGGCTTGAAAGCGAGCGGCGTGCTTCCCGGCGGTCTCAACACCGAACGCAGAGCAAAGATTCTTTATCAGCAACGCCACATCGACGAAACGCCGCAAACGAAGGAAAATCGCCTCGTTTGCGCATACGCTTTTGCCGTCAGCGAGCAGAACGCTTCGGGCGAGATTATCGCAACCGCCCCCACCTGCGGCGCGTGCGGTATCCTTCCCGCCGTCCTCAAATACGAACAGGACGCACACAACTATTCGGACGATATGATAATAGACGCGCTCTGCACGGCAGGCATAATCGGCAATATCGTCAAAACGAACGCCTCGATAAGCGGCGCGGAATGCGGCTGCCAAGCGGAATGCGGAACGGCGTGTTCTATGGCGGCGGCGGCTCTTGCCGAACTTTTCGGAATGGACTTCGACCAAATCGAGTATTCCGCCGAAGTTGCAATGGAACATCATCTCGGATTGACTTGCGACCCCGTTGCGGGACTTGTGCAAATTCCCTGTATCGAGAGAAACGCGGTTGCGGCAATGCGCGCGATAAACGCCGTGTCGCTTGCGAGTTTTCTCACCACTTCCCGTCAAATATCCTTTGACGCGGTTGTCGAAACGATGTATCAGACGGGCAAAGACATCAACGTCCGCTATCGCGAAACGTCGGGCGGCGGACTTGCCAAGAGTTACGGACATTCCCGTCTGCGCCACGCAAAGCACTTCAAAAAGAAATAAAGAACAACCTTTTTTTTGAGCATCTAAAACGATAAAAACAAAATCGCGGAACGGAATATGTACTATTGCGAAAAATGCAAAACCGCCAATGCCGAAAAAGTCTGTGCGCATTGCGGAAACCCTAATTTGCGAATAGCCAAAGACGATGACCTCTCTTTCTTTTACAAAATGTCCGACGACCATTTTGCGACGATGTTTATCGAGGCTTTGAAATCGAATGATATCGACGTAGTTGCCATTCCTTGCGGTTTTAGCCTTACAACAAGAGCCAATGACTCGTTAATGCTTTACATTCCCGTCAAACACCTCGACGCCGCTTACGACATTTATGTATCTATGTTCGGCGAATAAGTTCTATACCCATAATAATTTTTGCCAAGCACAGCATGCATCCGTAATGGGGTTCGCGTTGCAAAGCAACGGCACGATGAAATCGTGCAATCACCTTGGCTGTATAAAAAATATCGTACAAAATGTACGATATTTTTTGGTGGAGCCAAGGGGATTCGTAGGAAGCGTACCTTGAACGCTTCCGTAATAGCGTAGTGAGTGAACTTGTTCACAAAGCGAAGCGTTAGCCCGCAGGGGTTCGCGTTGCAGAGCAACGGCACGATGAAATCGTGCAATCACCTTGGCTGTATAAAAAATATCGTACAAAATGTACGATATTTTTTGGTGGAGCCAAGGGGATTCGTAGGAAGCGTACCTTGAACGCTTCCGTAATAGCGTAGTGAGTGAACTTGTTCACAAAGCGAAGCGTTAGCCCGCAGGGGTTCGCGTTGCAGAGCAACGGCACGATGAAATCGTGCAATCACCTTGGCTGTATAAAAAATATCGTACAAAATGTACGATATTTTTTGGTGGAGCCAAGGGGATTCGAACCCCTGACCTTTTGAATGCCATTCAAACGCGCTACCAACTGCGCCATGACCCCACGTCGATTGTCGGTTTGCTCATATATTGCTCACATATATTACATCATTTTTACGATATACACAAGCGTTTTTGCAATTTTTGTTCTTATGCGTTTCAAGTGAATAAAATCGTTTTTATCGACAGTGACGGGCGCAATATGGCGGATGTATTTTGCGACGTTATATCGAATTTTTTTGAAAAAGACGCGCGAAATGCTGGACAATCCGCAAATGCCGTGATACACTTTGACCATCATCTCGATAGAGGTGCGGATTTTATGACAAGCCGACGGCGCAGACTTCGCCGAGGTGGGAAAGGAAAATCCGCCGAAAGAACGATACGTTCGGTCTGGGACGGTCGCTCTTGGGACAACGCAGAATATGCGTTGTACTGTCACCGCAAGGTGGAGCGCTATCAACGTTGAGCGATATTTTTGTATCCGCAATGTTGTTGGCATTGCGGATTTTTTTTGTCCGCAACAGACGACGAAACACAATTTTGGAGATAGAAAAATGAAAAAAACATCCATCGTTATTGTTGCAACACTTATGCTTGCGATTGTCGCGTTTGGCGCGGTATCTTTGGTTGCTTGCAACTCAAAAGACAGCGACACAATCGTTGTCGGGCTTGAATGCGGATATATCCCCTTCAACTTCACGCAAATGACGGACGCAAACGGCGCGGTCAAAATCGACAACGCCGAAGGATATGCCAACGGCTACGACATACAGATTGCAAAGAAGATTGCCGATTCGCTCGGAAAAAAACTCGTCGTAAAGAAACTTGAATGGGATTCGCTGCTTCCCGGCGTTACGGCAGGCACGCTCGATTTTATCATTGCCGGTATGAGTCCGACGGAAGAAAGACTTCAAGCAATCGATTTTTCATCGGCGTATTATGAGAGCAACCTCGTCATCGTTGTAAGAAAAGACGGCAAATATGCCTCCGCGACAAAATTGAGCGATTTTGCAGGCGCGACGTTGGTTGCGCAAAACGGCACTTTCCACGACAAAGCGTTGCAAGCGCAAGCCTCTTCGATCGGCTACACGAGAAAGACTCCTATGGAAACCTTCCCTGCAATGACAAACGCGCTCAATACAAAAACCGTTGACGGCTACGTTGCCGAAGAGCCGGGTGCGATTGCGGACTGCGCGTCCAATCCCGATTTGACCTATATCAAACTTTTGAACAACTCGACAGGCTTCACGGCGAGCGCAGAAGACACGCAAATCGCAATCGGAATGAAAAAGGGTTCCAAGTACAAGGACGCCGTCAATCAGGCGCTTGCGAACATAAGCCAGCAAGAGCGCGACACGATGATGGAAAACGCCATCAAATGGTCGTCGCAAAACAACTGATAAAGGACAACAATGGGATTTTTTGAAAGAGTCGGCAACATAATATCCAACTACTACCTTTGGATACTCAAAGGCGTGGGATATACGATGCTCGTTGCGATTGTAGGCACAATCGTCGGCTTGTTTATCGGCATTCTCATCGGCATGTACAGAACTCTCGACACGCCCAAAAACAAGTTTTTGGCAGTGTTGAAAAAGATAGGCGACTTCCTTTTGTCCGCCTACATCGAAGTGTTTCGCGGCACGCCTATGATGGTGCAGGCAATGGTCATATTTTGGGGCTTTGCGCTGCTAAACGACGGCGCAACCCTCGACGTGACGATTTCGGGACTTATAATCGTGTCCATAAACACGGGCGCGTATATGGCGGAAATCGTCAGAGGCGGCATCATATCCATAGACAAGGGTCAATTCGAGGGCGCACAGGCAATCGGCATGACGCACTCGCAAACCATGTGGAACGTCGTTATGCCGCAGGTTTTGCGCAACATTATGCCGAGCGTGGCAAACGAATTTGTCATCAACATCAAGGACACGTCGGTGCTGAACGTAATTGGCTTCACCGAACTGTTCTTCTACGGCAAAACCATTGTTCTAAACACCTACCAAACCTTCGAAACCTACCTCGTCATCGCGGTTGTTTACTTCATACTCACCTTCACCATAACGCGGATTTTGCGCCTTGTCGAAAAGAAAATGGACGGCAAGAAGGACTATCAGATTATGGGTTCGCAAAACCTTGACGCCGAATCGATGCTGCGTGAAAAACAAACAATGGGAGGCAACGAACAATGAGCGAAAATACAAACGACACACGATTTGAAACGTATACGGAGCAAAACGCCGACGTTGAAAGCGACGCGCAAAACGCCTCGTTAGATGTCGAAAATCTCGACGATAGCGCAAGCGAAAACACATCGGAAAACGCAATCGAAAATAAAATCGAAACCGAAACCGAGGATACAACCGAAAGCGCCGCCGCACCAGTCATAGAAGTGCGACATCTCGGCAAGACGTTCGGCACGCACGAAGTGCTCAAAGACATCGACTTTGACGTTGATAAAGGCGACGTGACTTGTATAATCGGCTCGTCGGGAAGCGGAAAATCCACCCTGCTCCGCTGCATAAACCTCTTTGAAACGCCGACTGCAGGCGAAATCTATTTTCACGGCGAGGACGTGACGAAAACAAAAAGCGCGCCCAAATACCGCGAAAAAGTGACGATGGTGTTTCAATCTTTCAACCTTTTCAACAACATGAGCGTGCTTGCAAACTGCACGATAGGTCCGCGCAAAGTGCTGAAAATGAAAAAAGCCGATGCAACCGACGTTGCGATGAAATATCTCGAACTTGTGGGAATGAGCGCATACGTCAACGCAAAGCCTCGTCAACTGTCGGGCGGACAAAAACAGCGTGTGGCAATCGCTCGCGCGCTTGCAATGTCGCCCGAAGTCATACTTTTTGACGAACCGACTTCAGCCCTCGACCCCGAAATGGTAGGCGAAGTGCTTGAGGTTATGAAAGAACTTGCAAAAACGGGACTTACAATGATTGTTGTCACGCACGAAATGGCGTTTGCGCGCGACGTTGCAAACAAAGTCGTGTTTATGGACGGCGGCGTTATCGTGGAAGAGGGCAAGCCCGAGCAAATCTTCACCGCACCCAAAGAAGAACGTACGAAAGCCTTCCTCTCTCGTATGCTTGCCGAAAAACAAAACGGTTGAGCATAGGATACAATCGCCAAAAATAAAGAAAATCGAATATCTAAACGCATAAAGGAATGTGGGAGCATTCCTTTTCGTTTGTCCGAAAGCCGTTTTTTCAAACGAAAAACGATATTCGTTTACACGAATCTAACATGAATTCTAAATAAAAAAAAATATTAACGTTAACGGATATTTTAATAATATCAATAAAAAGCAAAAACTTGCGAACTCGGACGATGTGTGCTACATTTTGTTAAGCGAATCGCTTTGAGGAAATATGAACAAAAAAGTATTTTTGAAAACGATAATCCTTATTTTGACGTTGTGCGTGGCGTGCTGCGCGCTTTTTGCGTGCAACGAAAAACACGACGATACGCCCGAGCCTACCCCGACGCCGGCGCCCGAGCCGACGCCCGAACCGCCGAAGTTTTACGAGACAAAGGACGGCTACGAATACGGCGAGGACGTCGAGATAACCTATCGCTCGCAAGTGACGAACGACGAAAAACACGCCTACGTCACCCTGCCCGCAAACTACGACGAAAGCAAAAAATATCCCGTGCTTTATCTTTTGCACGGTATGGCTTGCACCCACAAGAGTTGGCTTGAAATGTGCAACGCAAAATTCGTCGTACAAAATCTCGTCATCGAGGAAAACGCAAAGGAGATGATAATCGTGTCCGTCAACAGCATAGTGACGAAAGGCGAAATTGCGCCGTCCACTTTCAGCGAGGACTACTGCACCGCTTTCGACAAGACGGGCGAGGACATAATTACGTCGCTTATGCCCTACGTCAACGAGCATTATTCCACCCTCACCGACAGAAAAAACACCGCCATTGCAGGCTTTTCTATGGGCGGTCGCGAAACGTTGCTTACCGCTTTTGCGTATCAGGATTATTTCAACTACGTCGGCGCGTTCTCGCCGTCGGGATTTGACAAAAAGCCCATATCTATCGACACCACCGTGCCCGATTTTAAGTACGAGGACGGCAAAAGTTTCGACGTCGTTATGCTTGCGATAGGCAACTTTGACACGATGACGAGTTTGTTCTACCCCGCAATCGACCAAAAACTCACGCAAAACGGAATAGAACATCTAAGCAAAAAATATCAAGGCGGACACGACCAAAGCGTATGGCGCGCGGCGCTTTACGATTTCGTGCAACTTATTTTTACGGAAAATTAAAAAATCGGTTATCTAATCGATCGAAAATCAATTTTATTACACAAAAAGAGCGATTCTTTGCGGATTGCTCTTTTTTTTGATGTCGGTCATTTTATTTTCGGCATTGACTTTGAGCAGATTATTTTATAATATAGAATTATCAAACAAATGAGGGAAATTATGAACAAAAGAATTGTTTTTGCCGTGCTTATTGTGCTTATACTTGCGCTTTCGTGTTCTTTCTTCGTCGGATGCGACGACAAAGACAAAGCGACGTTGCTGTTTTACGACGATTTCAACGGCGAACTTGACACGAGTGTTTGGAACGTACATCACGAATTGCGCAAAGGCGGCTATTGGGACAAGGAGCAAGCCTTCACCAAAGACGGCAACCTCGTGCTTCGCACCGTGCAAAAAGAGGACGGAAAGTTCTATACGGGCGCAATCGACACAATGAACAACTACGAAACGCATTTCGGCTATTTCGAGGCAAAAGTGTTTCTTCCCAAAGCGAGCGGAATCTGGTCGGCATTCTGGCTTATGCCGCAGGGTATGCTGAACGGAAATCCCACAAGCGACGTCAGCGTATGCGGCGCGGAAATCGACATTATGGAATCGCCTTACTACAACCCTATCGGCTTGGACGGAGTTATGCCCACCGACAAAGACACCTATCAATGCGCAGTGCACGTCGGCGACTACGGCAAAAACTATCTGAAAAAAGAACAATTCGTCAATTCCGACAGAGCAAACGGCGTGGATGTAATCATCTATGACGGCTGGCACACTTTCGGGCTTGAGTGGACAAGCGAATACTATCGCTTCTACTTTGACAGACAACTCGTGTGCGAAATCACCGACAAAAAGTACATATCGACCGTGCAAGACGATTATCTGTTCCTTTCGGTCGAGATCGGCGGCAGCAACGGCGAAGCGGCAAAACCGGCATTCTTGTTTGCAAACGGCGTAGACAAAAATCCCGACGGCACCTTCCCCATCGACTTCCTCGTCGACTATGTCGCAGTCTACTCCAAACGCCCCTTCTGATAAAACGGACAACCAAGTATATAATCAATAATCTGCTAAAATTGAACTCGAAATTAACATTCGAGTTCTTTTTTATAAATTTATATCATTTTAATGATACTTTTTTTGTTTTTTATGGCATAATATATAGACAAACTGACATTTTAATGATACACTTCTTATAAGGATGGTATGAAAAAATGATTGTTTATCACGGCTCAAAAGATATAATCGAGAAACCCGAATTCGGAAAAGGAAACGTAAGAAACGATTACGGGCTTGGTTTTTACTGCGCTGAAAACATCGAACTTGCAAAAGAATGGGCTTGCTCTAATAACGAAACAAACGGCTATGCGAATAAATACGAACTCGATTTGAACGAATATAACGTTTTGGATTTGAGAAAAAATGAATATTCGATTCTCAACTGGATTGCAATTCTATTGAAATTCAGAACGTTTGACGTTAACAGTCCCATTTCTCTGCGAGCGAAAGATTATATTTTGAATAACTTTTACATCGATGTGGAAAACTATGACATTATTGTCGGATATCGTGCGGACGACTCCTATTTCAGTTTTGCAAAAGACTTTGTAAACAACGCAATTTCCGTCGAACAACTTGCCAAAGCAATGCAACTCGGCGAACTGGGAATTCAAATTGTGTTAAAATCGCAAAAGGCTTTCGACAAAATAAAATTTGTTAATTATGAAGTTGCAGAATGCGACGAATACTATGTAAAACGCGTCAGTCGCGACCATAAGGCAAGAACTGCGTATTCCGACAGTCGCAAACAAAACAATATCTCGGACGATTTGTTCGTAGTGGATATTATAAGACAAGGACTCAAAAACGGCGATGAAATCTTACGACGATAAATATTTAGACAGCGTTGCAACAAATCTCGGCACAATGTTCGAGTATGCGGTGTCCTACGGATATTCCCCGAACGTCTTTTGGAATGTTTTTGCATCTTCCGAAGTGGCAAAACAAATCGAAAAAGGAAATCCGCGATTTTTGGTCGGATATTCCGCAATAGATTTGTTGGATAAAGTTGTCAACGGCGATGTGCCAAACGGGAATTTGTTTACAACCGCGCCGTTTTTCGGTCGTTCCCGATTTTACTGGGCAGGTTGGGCATTGGCTCAATATCAAAACTACAAAAACATCTCTTTTTTCGATATAAACAAAGCATTCCCTATCGAAAGAGTGCTTAAATTATATGACACGCTTCACGAAGCAGACATAACCAAGTTTTTCGACGTTGCAAACGACTATATCGGAAAATCGAAAAAAGATACGAATCTCAAAAGAATTCGCACAGCCGCAGGTTTGTCTCAAAAACAACTATCCGAAATATCAGAAGTGTCGATACGGAATATCCAAATGTACGAGCAACGCCACAACGACATAAACAAAGCGCAAGCAGATATTTTGTACAGGTTGTCGAAAGCACTCGGTTGCACTATGGAAGATTTGTTTGAAGAATAATCTATAACATACGAAAAGAATCTCGCAATTTGCGAGATTCTTTTTTGCTTTTTTTATGCTTAATGGTTTTGTAAAACATGACGTTTTGTTATACACAACTTTTTGCGCTAAATCGGCTTTTATCGTCGCTTTACGAATGGATTTTTTCGATCAACGCGTTGTTGACCTGATAGGTCGAACTCGGAGTTATCGACGCCGTATTCTTGTATCCGTAAATTTTGAGCGAAACGCCTTCTACTAACTCTTGCATGAGTTTCGGCATGCCGGAAGGAGACAAATCCACGTCTTTCAAATCAACGCAATTTAGCATTTTTTCTTCTATTCTCAAATCGAGATAGGTCGGCGCGTCGATAATTCCTTTGGTGACGTCAACGCCCGACACTAAAAACGCGAGATGCAAATAGTCTTTTCCGGTGCTTGTATCGACATACCTTAACGAGTCGAAATAAGGGCTGTTGCGCACGAGTTGACCGAAATAATTGGCAAGACCGGAGTCTATAACCTGATTGCCCGTTTGGATGAGTTTTGCATTGTCGATGTCTTGCCAGTTGTACGCCATAAAGAATCCCGTTTGTCTGACGACAGCGTTTATTCCCGCATTGTAGAAATACTTTATGAAATACTCCTCGTTGGCTTTTGCGAGTGCGCCGTCCTCGTCCTTCTTTTTTGAACCCTCGACAAAGCGATATGACAAGCCGTCCTTCATCGTATAGTGTTCGTATGCTATCGACATCAGCGAGCCGAGCGTATTCGAACTGATGATATTGTGCAAGTTGATGTGAGAATAGCAAGCCTTTATGATTTGCTTCTGAGTTGTCGGATCGGTCTTGCCCGTATCGTTCATTCTTATGGGGACATAAAACGCGGCTTGGGTGATATTTCTCACTATGCACCCTGTGATTGTGATGTCTGTGTTGTATATGCCGACGCCTTGTTTTCCGTTTTCGATGATGGAATACTCGATTGTGACTCCGCCGCCGTCTTCCTCGCCGTAGCGGAACCATTCGTCGCCGATTCTCATAACGTGACCTGTAAACGAAGTCGTATCTTCCGCGTTTGAAATCTCGTCTTTTCCGTCGATTTCAGTCGCTCTGAGGACAATATTGCTTATCGTTATGCCGTTTTGCCCCACCTGCACCAAATAATTGTCTTTGTTTTGACCTTGCGAGGCAGAGATTTTGTGGTTGTTGCCGTAAATATCTCCGTACAACCAAACGCAATCGTAATAGGTTATCGTTTCCTTGATTTTTCCTTCGTCGTCGTATTCCTCTTTGAATCTGCAATCGTCTTCCAAGCAAATCGAATAGGTCCGCTTTGACAATGAGGTGTTTTCGACAATGTACAATGCGTCGTAAGCCTCGTTGCTCCACACGACATGTTCTTTGCTCTTTATGTTGTCTTCGTCATTTGCGTAGGCTTTTTGGTCGTCGCACGCTTTGAGCAGTTCGTCGATATTGCTTGCCGCAACGCCGTAGACGACGTTCAAAGTGACGGTTTCGGTGGTGAATCTCGTCATACCCTCGTACTTGGGATACTTTGCGCTGACTTTGACAACCACTTTTTGCTTGCCCTTGCCCTCGAGCGAGTTGTTGAACACAACCTTGTTGGCAACGAGCGTATCCATAGATGCGTACTCGCCGCCCTCCACGATTTCAAAGACGTATGCGGAATAGAACTCTGCAAGTTGCGAGGCGGTTGCGTTTTCGGGTTCGCCTTGCACGATAACGCGCGTGTAGTTTGCCGTCTTTGCGTTGCTCGCGTTTACATCTATATATCTTTCGCTTGCAAACACGGTTTCGCGCGCGATTCCGATTGCGAGCGACGCGTCCGACGTGCGCAGTTGAATTTGCGAAAGTTTGCGCTGTACGTTTATGGTTATGCTCGTTGATTTTTGTCCGACGGTTGCGGTGATTGTCGCAATGCCGCTCGAAACGCCCTTGACTTCGCCGATGTCGTTGACGGTGGCAACGCTCGTGTTCGAGGACGACCAAACGGCGTTTTCGATTTTGTCGGTTTCGAGCATATCCATCCAGACCAAATCGAGGTCAAGCAAGTTTTCGTCGACGGAAAGGACATAGCCGCTTCCGTTCTCATAAAAGCGCAGATTGTTGATGGCGATATCGCCATCAACGCAACTCGCGATAGTGAGTTGCGCGCCGCTCTTTGCGGTTATCACTGCGGTGTTTTCGGTGATTGTCAAAACGCCCGACTCATCCACCGTTGCGCCGCTAACGCTCGTTATATCCTCTTTCACGACCCCGATTTCTTGGAGGGTCAAAGATTTTTTGCTCGTCACAAGTTTTTCGCCGAAACGGTAACTTGCGCCCTTCTGCTCTACGGCGATATTTATCTTGCCCTCGACGTATTCGATTTGGTTGCCGTTTTCGGTGGAGTACATACTTGCTCGCAGACTTACCGTCGTTTGCCCCTCTTTGAGAGCGGTGACAACGCCGTTTGAGTCGATTGTCGCAACGCTTTCGTCCTCAACTTGCCAAATGGTGTGATTGACGATGCTGTCGATGGGCGTGTAGGAAGCGAGAATACGCATGGATTCGCCTACGCCCAACGTCGTCGTTTCGTCCTCGCCGACAGAGAGATCAACTCTTTCGACGTCGTAGCCCACGACGGACACGGAGATGGTTTTGGACACGGTTTCCGCTTGCGCGCGCACGGTGAATTGGCAATAGGAACTGACAATCATTTTGCCCGTTGTGTTCAATTCGACTTCCTTGCCGTTTTCGTCGACAAAAGCCGCCGCCGGATACACCTTTTCGAGCAAAATATCCGCCATTTCGTCGATTATGAGGGATGAATCCTTGTAATACTTGCCCCTTGCGATATTGTAGGCGTCTTGTCTTTCCGTCGTCGAGAAGGAGCCTTTGGCGAGTTCGTCTTCGAGTTGAGCCGTAAGTGCGGAGCGTTTTGCGAGGTATTCGTTTCTCAACGCCTCGTATTGCACGTCCGTGTAGGCAACGTCACCCACGATTTGCCACTCTACCGTCTTGTCGGTGGCTTTTTCGGGCGAAATTTTTGCTTCGAGATAGTTGTAGATATTGATGTTCGAAACTTCGTCGAAAGGTATCTGAAGGTCGTATACTTCCTTGCCGTTTTTGTCGAGCAATTGCAAATCCTCAACGGCAATATGAGCGTTCACCGACACGATGACGGACACAAGCGCAACGACAACCAAAACGATTATCGGTATGAGGATTAAGATTCCTATCATTACTTTCTTCATAATCTATCCTTTGTGTTTGACAAAATCACTTATGCAATCTCTCGATAAACGCGTCGTTGACCTGATAGGTTGTTGTGGGTTGGATGTTCTGCTTGTTGTCGTAGCCCCAAACGCCTGCGGACACTTTTATCAAAGCCTTTTCGCCGATAGCGTAAACGGGGTTGGTGCTTTCCACTTCCATATCTGCCGTATTGATGTAGGAAATACGTTTGTCTTGCAAACTCACCTGCGCATAAGTTTTTTCGACGGTGAATCCCGTTGTTACGCCCACCGAAATGAACGCGACGTGAATCCAGCACGCGTCCTTGGAATCGATGATTCTGCGGTCGTCGAAGAAGGAGTTGGTTCGCATAACGCTGTCGCTTGCCTGCGCGACCAACGTCGTATAATCTCCTGCGTCGATAAGCGTTGCGCTCGAAACGGGTTGCCAGTTGTACGCGTCCATAAAGCCCGTCTGATTGAGGATGAAGTTTATGCCGTTTGCATAGAAGTTGTCCATAAACCACTTCTCGTTTGCCGTGGCGAGTTCACCGCTCTTGTCCTTGTCCTTGTTGCCCTCGACGAAGCGGTAGTTTTTGCCGTCCATCGTGAAGTTTTCATAGTTGATGACAAGCACGGAAGCAAGCGTGTTGGAAAACACAAAATTGTTCATGTTCACATGCGAATAGAACGGATAGTAAATTCCCTCTTTTTCATACACTCTCGCTTGCGTGGCAATGCCGCAATAGCAAAGATTTCTGACAACACAGCCGTCAAACGTAACGTCCGAGTTGTTGACGTTGATAGCCTCTCTTGCGTTTTCAATGATGCAATATTCGATTGTGACGTTTTCAAGGCGATAATACGCCCAGTCGACGTGGCTGCCGACGGCGCCGATTATGCCCGTGAAGCCTTTTGTGTCCTGCGCGCTCTCGAGCGTGCCTTCCGCCGTGTCGCTCGTAAAACTGTTTGTGCGCAAGACGAGGTTGGACATCGTAACGTTTGACCACGATATGCGCATGAGTTTTTCGTTTTCGTTGAGTTGGTTGGTTTCGGTGGACAGCATAAAGTTGTTGCCGTACACGTCGCCGTAGAAGTTGAGCCTGTCGTCGGGACCTACGAGATGTTCGCCCTGCTCGGCTATCGTATAGGCGACGTTGCCCTCGAAGCAAATCGCATACGTCATCGCCGAGGAATCGTTTGAGCAAACGCGGTATACCTTGCCGTCGTTTTCGTTGGTGACTTCATATATGACTTTGCTTTGGATGAGGTTGTCTTCCTCTTCTGCATAGGCGCGCTGATACTTTGAAGCGACCTCGATTTCGGCAACGGAGGACACCGCAACGCCGTAGATTGCGTTGATTGTCACTTCCTGCGTGGTGAACTTGCTCATACCCTCGTACTTGGGATATTTTGCGTTAACTCTGACTTTTATGCTCTGCTTGCCTTTGCCTTCCAAAGCCTTGCCGTCGTCGCTGAAAACGAGTTTGTTGCGCACGGTTTTGTCGAAATGCGCGTATTCGCCGCCCTCAACCACTTCGAAGTTGAACGAGGAATAGAACAAATCGAGTTCTTCGGGTTTTGCGTTTTCAGGCTCGCCCTCAACAACGATAAGGGTGCTGTTGGCAATCTTCGTATCGTCGCTTCCGACATTTGTCGGATTGAGGAATCTTTGGCTTGCGAACACCGTTTCTCTTGCAAGACCGACCGCAAGCGAGGCTTGCGAGGTGCGAAGTTGCACGGAAGCGAGTTTGTTCTGCACGTTTATAGTCACGCTTGCGCTCTTTCCGTTTGCGGTTGCGGTTATGGTTGCAAAACCACTCGAAATGCCTTTGACTTCGCCTTTTTCATTGACAGTGGCAACGCTTTGGTTGTTTGACTTCCACAAAACGCCCGTCAAAGCGGTTTCGTTGGTCATATCCGCCCAAATCGACGAAAGTTTGAGAGTATGCTCGCCCACTGCCAAAACATAGCCGTCGTCGCTTGTCTCGTAAAAATCTTTGTTGTTTATGACAATGTCGTCCGCGCCGCACTTCTCTATTTCGAAATTCTTGCCGTTTACGCTCAAAACCGCCTTGTTTGCGGTGATTTTGACTTCGCCGTTTTCAATCGTGCAGTCGCTGACCGCCACAGCCTCGTCGCTTATGCCGAGTTCGGAAAGCGTAATCGTTGATTTGCTCGTCACGACTTTGCTGCCATAGCGCACGCTTGCGCCGTTTGCGCTTACTTCCACTTCGAAAGTGCCGTAGACCTTTGCGCCCGTCGAAAACACGGTTGCGCCGTGAGATATGACCGCTTTGCCTGCTCCAACGCCCGTCACTACGCCGTTTTGATCGACGATTGCGACTTGCTCGTTCGAACTTGACCACTCGCTGTCGTTGACGATGCTGTCAATGGGAGTGTAGGACGGCAGAAGACGGACAGATTCCCCTACAGAGAGTTTGCCCTCGCCGCTCTGCGCGCTCAAATCGACGCGGTTTACGTCGTAGCCGACCACTTTTACGTTGAGAGTTTTGCTGACGCTCTCGGCAACCACCTGCACCGTGAAAGTGCAATAGGAACCGATGACGATTTTGCCCGACGTGTTGGAAGCCGTTTCGTTTCCGTTTTCGTCTACGAAGGCAGCCGCAGGCCACACTTTCGCGCTCGACGACGGATTGTCGATATACTGTTTGTATTTTTGTTCATACTCGACGTCGGTGTAGGTTATATTCCCCGAAATTTTCCACTCTATGGTGTAGTTGTTCGCCTTTTGAGGAGAAACGACAACGTCGAGATAGTCTTTGAGATTTATTGCGTTTTCCGCTACGTTTTCGAGGTCGAGCGGAAGTTCGTATATGGTATTGTCCGAATCCTTATACTTTAATTCTATATTTTCAACCGCAATATGCGTTTGCGCCGAAACGATAGAGGAAACCATCGCAACGACGAGAAGAATAATAATCGGTATAAGAATAAGTATACCTATCATCACTTTTTTCATAATGCGAATTCCTTTCCTTACGGAATGATTTTTTGATAACGCTTGTTGAGGTTGACAAAAAGCCCCGCAAGCGAGCCTGCAAGCAACATAAGCGTTACGACGCTCAAAATGAGGTATATCGCGTTCATGTTTCCGCCGATTTGCACGCTTCCTATCGAGAACGGGAAGAAACTGAACAACATGGTGAAAAGTCCGTATGCGAT
Source organism: Firmicutes bacterium CAG:238 (assembly GCA_963659105.1). Lineage (GTDB taxonomy): Bacteria > Bacillota > Clostridia > Christensenellales > CAG-917 > CAG-475. Next base: position 23,443 of record CAVKTQ010000006.1, read on the forward strand.
TGCCGCCACGATGCCCACGATGAGCGCAAGAGCGACGTTTTTGTTTGCCGCCACAAGTTCGCCGTCGCCCGAAACGTTGAACGTCGGGGATTTGATGTCCGCAATCATACTAAGGCAAGTGAGTGACAAAACAAGCATCTCCGCAATGCCGAAAATCGCGCCCACGTCAAGCGGCGTGAGAAGATGTCCGCCCGCCTCGCTCGTGTAGTATCCGCCCGAAACCGCGCAAGAGAGCGCAACCGAAAGCGAACCCGTCAACGTGTAAAGCAAAAACTTGACGAGAATCTGGTTGGTGTAACTCACGGGGATTATCTTGGTGTGATAGAAGCAGTTGCCCTCCCTCGATATGCAAGTGGACGCAAACGACACGATGATTGTGACAAATATGACGATAACCATCAGCGTAAGACCGGGCATAATGCTCGCGCCGACGCTTTCCGTACCCATTGTGGCTGCAAGTCTGTTGCAGAAAAACACCATTACGGGAGCGGCGCACGCCATTGCGAAGTATTGGAATGAGTAGTTGAAACTTCTCAAAATGAGGTAGAACTCGCGTCTGAAGAGAGCGTACCACACCGGACGGCGCACGTCCTTGATTTTCTTTTTGAAAGAAGCCTTTTGCGTTTCGATTCCGTAGAGGATGGTCTTGTAATACTCTCTCGTCGTCACAAAGTACGCCCCCACGCCGAACACGACGTTGAGAAGGAACATATAGAGGAATCTCAGTGCGTACTGACCGTTTGAAAGCCCTGCGTATTTTCTGCCGTTCACGATTTCGGCATACCAGTTGAAAGGATATGCGTTGTGCGCAAAGTGCTTGTATCTTGCAATCATATCCGCCGAGAATATCGTTTGATTGGAATCTTTGAGATATTCCAAAACGTTGCTGAGCGACACGAGGTAAAGCACAAACACCGCGCATATCACGATAATCGTGAAAATCAGCACCAAAAGAAACTGATTCTTGACAAGGTTGAGCACCTTCATAACCGGCACGGCAATGATGTTTGCGATGAAAAAGGGCAAAAGCGTGCTCAAAAGCACTATGCCGATATACGCAAAGTAGTCGCCGACGCTTGCGTGAGTCACGATTCCGAACGAGATGTAGAACGGAAGCATAGTAAGCAAGCAAGTGACGAGATTGTGCAAATAGCAGTATATGGATTTTGCAACGAGAATCTCTTTGCCGCTGACGGGAAAACGCAGTAGCATTTCGTTGTCGCCGTTCTGATATAGGTTTTTAATGACCGTACTCGTCGAAATTATGGTTGCGAGCGAAATCGTAAACGTCGCGATGATAACCAAAAATTCGATACGCAAACCCGAACGGGTCACAAACACGTTGCTGAGATAATATATGCCTGTCACAAGCACGGCGTAAACGAGGATAAAGAACAGCGCGTTACCCGCTTGCGCAAGTTTCTTCAACCGCCCCGTATTCTGCGAAATGCCGTATCTCGATTTGAGGTCGAGCCTGAAAAGCGTTCTCACGCTTTGCATAGAAAATGCGGTTTTTTCCATCATTTTTCCTCCTCGACGACGATTTCGTCATCGTTTTGAGGGGGCAACTCGGGGCGCATATCCGCGCTCTCTTGCGCAATATAGTCCTCAAACAACCTCTCCTCGTACGTTCCCGTAACGCGGAAGAAGGTTTCTTCGAGATTCGCTTTGTTCGCTTCGTTGCCTGCAAGGTCGATTATGTCGATGAGATGTCCGTCGTTGACGATTGCGGCTCTGTGGCAGAGTTTCTTCACGAGGTCGAGGTTGTGGCTCGAGAAGAAAACCGTGTTGCCCTTTGCGCAATGTTCTCTCATATACGAGATGATTTCCGCCGTCGATTGCGGATCGAGACCCATCATAGGCTCGTCGAGAACCCAAAGTTTGGGGTCGTGAATGAGAGCGGCGATGATGCAGATTTTTTGTTTCATACCGTGCGAATACGACTTGATTTGTCTGTCGATCGCGTTTTCGAGTTTGAAAAGTTTGGCGTAGCGGTCGATACGTTCGGTGCGCACGAGTGCCGGAACTTTGTAAAGGTCGGCGACATAGTTGACGTATTCCCTGCCCGTAAGACGCTCGTAAACGGAGTGGTTGTCGGGAACGTAACCCATTTCCATCTTGGCTTTTATCGGCTCCTTCACGATGTCGTGACCGCAGACGGTTATCGTGCCGCTGTCAAAAGGCAGTATGCCCGTGAGGCACTTTATCGTCGTGGATTTGCCCGCGCCGTTCTGTCCGAGAAATCCGAAAATTTCGCCCGGACGCAATTCAAAAGATATATCGTCAACCGCGACTCTGTCGCTCTTTGGGTAAGTTTTTTTCAAGTGTTCTACTTTAAGCATAAAAATTGTTCTCCTTCGAGTTTTTTAGGGCATACGCCCCTTATATGCGCGCACGCATACGCGCGCAAGTGCGCAAGCGAAAATACGCCTGTGCAAAACAAATAGTCAATCATTGAATACGAATCGGTGAAATGCTCAAATAAGCGTTCGAGGCGCAAATGCCGTCGTTCCTCAACGCAAAACCTTTGACGATGCGAGAGTCGCATTTGATGTCGCGGCGCACGTTTTGGAAAGAGCGTGTGGCGTTGACGCGCGCAATGTAGGTCGCAATATATACGAAAAACAAAAACGTCAAAACCGTAAGGCACGCTATCGCCACGTTGACAAAAGTCGTCCTGAACGTGAAAAACGAGAACTGATGGAACGAATCCCTGAGCAACGCAACCGCAATCACCATCGTCGCGCACGCCGAAAAATACCTGCGAATGCGATTCGGCAAAAACCTTGCCATCATAAACAGGATAAGCGCAGCCAACAGCCCTGCAAATGTTTTTGCAAAGCCGACAAGGCAATCCGCTGCTTGTGTCAGAAACGACAAAAAGTCCATCCTTCCTCTTTACGCGCACCCTATAGTGCATAAATACGCCGTGTGCGCGCACGCAATATTCTTTTGTATTGTATCAGTATTGACATATATTGTCAATTAAAAACCATATTTTGTGGTCAAGCGGCGTTTTTGCCACAATGTTTAAGCGTATTTTAATTTTTATTTTTCGCTTGACTATGTTTTCAACAAAGCGTATAACATTGATTTAGCGAGCGAGATTGCGACGTTTTGCAAGTTTCGCTCACCCTAAAACCACGTTGCGTCGGACGAACGCTCGATTCGACACAAGGAGGCGACTTATGTTCACTCAAACATTGTCCGCAATCGCATATTTCGAAATTTTGCTTCCGCTTGCGCTCATACTTCTTTGCGCCAAACTTTTCTCGCTCTTGGGCAAGAAAATCGGGCTTCCGCAAGTGGTGGGTATGCTGATTGCCGGCATACTTCTCGGATTCATCAAGTATATCCCCAACCAAACCGTATTCACCGACAGCACAATGGAAGGTCTGTCCTTCCTCGCCAAAATCGGCGTTATTCTCATAATGTTTTCCGCAGGGCTCGAAACCGACCTCAAACAGTTCAAAAAAAGCGGACTCCCGTCGGTTTTGATTACGATTTTGGGCGTTTTGTTCCCTCTCGGATTCGGATTTTTGGTTGCGACCGCGTTCAACGGCGGCTTCAAGGATATGACCCAACATCAGGTCATAACCAACCTCTTCTACGGCGCGATTTTGGCGGCAACCAGCGTCAGCATAACCGTCGCCGCCCTCAAGGAACTGGGCAAACTCAACACAAAAGCAGGCACTTCCATAGTCGCCGCCGCCATACTCGACGATATCATCGGCATCATTTTGCTCTCCCTTTTCATATCCCTCGACAAGGGCAACGGGCTTGACGGAATCGGCGTCGCAATCGGCAAAATGATAGGTTTCTTCGCCGCCGCAATCGGAATCGGCATCATCGCGCACATGCTTTTGAAACACTACCTAAAACGCCATCCCGAACACCAAAGACGTATCCCTATCATCGGCTTTGCAATGTGCTTCTTCTTTGCGTACGCTGCTGAAAAATGGTTCGGCGTTGCGGACATCACGGGCGCGTATGTGGCAGGCATAATGCTTTCCACCCTCTCGGAATCAGGCTATATCGACAGAAAAGTCGAGGTCAGCAACTATATGATTTTCGCTCCGGTTTTCTTTGCAAGCATAGGCATAAATGCGGATTTCGGCGCAATATCGCCCGCAATCGTCGGCTTCGGCTTTGCGTTTATCGCCGCAGGACTTTTGGGCAAAGTGCTTGGCTGCGGACTCGGCTCGCTCATTTGCAGATACTCCTTTATGGACAGCCTGCGCGTCGGCATCGGCATGATGGCAAGAGCGGAAGTCGTGCTTGTCTGCACGCAAAAGGGCGTTGACAGCGGACTTGTGGACGCGTCGATTATGCCGTTTGTGTTGATATTGATCATCGTCTCTTCCCTCCTCACGCCGTTGCTTTTGAAACTTACCTACAAGCACGACAAATCCGACGATACGCCGAACGACACACCGAACAACACGCCGAACAACACGCCGAGCGACGCATCGAGCGACACACCCCTCAATCCGCCCCTTATTCCCGACGGAACACAAAGCGAGGACGGCACTACCGCGCCCGAAGGACAAATAATTAATAATTAATAATGAATAATTGTGGGTGGGCGAAGCCCACACCCCAAACGAAAACTTATTCGAAGACTGCTTATACACGAAATGTGCAAATTCGAAGACAAGATAAAACCACCGTCCGCGATTGTATCGCGGACTTTTTTAACGAAAACTTATTCAAAGCGTTCTTATACACTGTATCTGCCCTTTCGAAGACGTAACTCGAGCCGCAACAATTGCTCAAACGGCGTTGCGGCAATGTCAATCGCCCACGTCGTCATTCAGAGCGCAGCGTGGGAATCCCCTAAATAGAAACGAAAACTTTTGGGCGATTGTCAAAAACCGCACTTGTTCTCGCAATCACTAACCGCGCAGA